>NZ_JBITGJ010000075.1:0-39870 GCF_044456925.1 Streptomyces sp. NPDC050743 | reverse complement strand
CGCAGCTGGATCAACACCTGGAACGAAGACCCGAAACCCTTCGTCTGGACGAAGACCGCGGACGAGATCCTTGAACGCCTCGCAGGATATCTGAAGCGAATTCCCGACTCAGGACACTATGGGGTGCGGGCCGACGCCCCGGCCCGGGCCGCTCCAGGCCCGGGCCACCCCGACCGTGCGGTTCCCGACCGGTCGGCATCCCCGTGATCCCGGCCGTGGGACGGGGCCGTTCCCCCGGCACGGGGAGTGGCCCCGACTCAGGGGAGGGTAGGGGTGTTTCGGCTCGGCACGCCCGCCCTAGCGTGGGCCTCGCCCGCGCGGAACCGCGCAGACCCGCCCCCGACGCGCGCCTGCTCCATCGCGCCGAGACGCCATGGGAGATCCACGATGACGACCGAGCTGAACACCGTGACGCCGGACGACGCGGTGATCGAGCTGTTCAGTCCACCGCAGCCGGCGAACCCGTTCCCCCTCTACGACGTGCTGATGGACACCAACCGCGTCTATCGAAGCCCCTCCCTCGGTCTGTGGGCCGTGACCGGCTACGCCGAGGCCTCGGCGATCCTGCGTGCCAACACCACGTGCAACGGGCCGCGCGCCGCGAGCACCATGCGGACCGACTGGGCGGAGCACGAGGCGCTGCGCATGTACCTGAACGCGCTGATCACCCTGGACCCGCCGGACCACACCCGGGTGCGCGGCCTGGCCGGCCGGGTGTTCACCCCGGCCGCGGTGCGCGCGCTGGGTCCCAGCATCGAGCGGCTGATGCGCCGTCATCTGGACGACATCGTCGAGCAGTCGGCCGGTGGCGCTCCCGTGGATCTGATCAAGGCCCTGGCCAGTCCGTTCCCGGTGGCCGTGATCAGCGAGATGCTGGGCGTGCCGGACGAGGACGGCATGCACTTCTACCACGTGGCCAACAACTGGTCCCGGGTGTGGGCGGGCGGCTACTACTCGGAGGAGGACCTGGAGCGCGCCGACGAGGCGGCGGTCGAGCTGTGCGAGTACTTCGAGGGCATCCTCGACGCACGCCGTAAGAGCCTGCGCGAGGACCTGCTGTCGACCCTCGTGCGGGAGGGCGAAAACGCGCGCCTGTCACCGGAGGAGACGATGTCGCTGGCGACGTTCCTGTTCGTCGCCGGCTTCGAGACCACCACCTCGCTGATCAGCGCGGGTCTGATCTCCCTCCTGGAGCACCCGGACCAGCTGGAGCTGTGGCGCAGGGACTCCTCCGTCACGCAGACGGCGGTCGAGGAGCTGCTGCGCTTCAACACGCCGATCACCGCCGCCAGCCGGGTCATGAAGGAGGACACGCCGCTCGGCGACCAGACGGTCCCGGCGGGCAGCCTGGTCGTCGCGCTGCTGGCCGCGGCCAACCGCGACCCGCGGCAGTTCACCGGGTTCCTCCGAGGATGCCCCGGCCTTCGGGCCGGGGAGGAATCGGACTCCTGCGGGGCAGGGCAGGGATGGCCGGATCGCCATCAGGGCGATCCGGCGTCCACCCCGCACGGCGGTGATGTCGCCCGCAATGATCGAGAGCTCTCAACTGTCAGTCCGCTCGGGTAGGTTCGGATGCATGACGACAGAGGCGACCACGAAGGACGCCGGGCATGCCCGGTACACCTTCCGCGTGCGCTTGTCGGCTACCGCGCGGCGCGCACTCGAGGCGGAGTGGGCGCGCTGCCGGTGGCTCTGGAATGAGTGCGTCGCGAAGTCCAGGCAGGTCCACGCGCAGAGCCGGGCGACGGGCGAGAAGGTGACCTGTGGTCCGGCGCAGTTGGACAGGATGCTGACCGAGGCACGCGGGGTGACGCCATGGCTGGCTGAGGGCGCGTCGGTGCCGCAGCAGCAGGCGATACGCGACTTTGCCAAGTCCCGTGCCAAAGCGCTGAAGGACATCAAGGACCGGTTGCCGCAGCAGCGCCGGGCCCAGATGCCCCGCTTCAAGAAGAAACGGGAGGCGCGGCCCAGCCTCAACTACACCAAGCGCGGTTTCCGCCTTAAGGACGGCCGCCTGCACCTTGCGGGCCAGATCGTGCTGACGGTGGTGTTGTCGCGGGAGCTGCCCGCCGACCCGTCCAGTGTGCGCGTGTACCAGGACACGCTCGGACAGTGGTACGTGTCCTTCGTCGTTGCCGCGCAGAGTGAACCGCTCGCCGCCACGGGGCGCGTCCTGGGCGTGGACTGGGGTGTGAAGGAGACCGCCACCACCACCGACGACGCCTACGATCTGCCGCATGCCGAGCACGGCAGGCGGGCCGCGCAGCGGCTGGCGAGGTACCAGCGGATGATGGCCCGGCGTCGGCCTTCGAAGGGACAGCCCGCATCCGCGGGCTACCGCAAGGCGCGGGCACAGGCGGCGAAGCTGCACAAGAAGATCGCGCGGCAGCGGGAGGACACCGCCCGCAAGTGGGCCAAGTCCGTGATGCGCGGCCACGACGGGGCCGCGGTGGAGGACTTTCGGCCGAGGTTCCTGGCGAAGACCACCATGGCCCGCAAGGCGGCCGATGCCGCCATCGCCGCGACGAAGCGTGCCCTGGTCGAGATGGGCCGCAAGCACGGGCGGGAGGTCCGTCTCGTGCACCCGGCGCACACCACGATGGACTGTGCCACGTGCGGAGCGAGAACCAAGCACGCACTGCCTCTGTCGATGAGAACGTATACCTGCACCGCGTGTGGAGCCGTGTCCCCCAGGGACAAGAACTCCGCCCGCGTGATGCTGGTCCGGGCAGGTTGGAACCCGGACGGTGCCGAGGGCGTAAGACCACCCGAGCCGCCGGCTCCGGTGGCGGCCTGAGCCGTAAATCCCCGCTCAGCCCTGGAGGGTGACCCATCCCCTCCCTTCAGGGAGGGGAGCCTTCAACGATCCGGGCAGGCTGGACCTCACCCGCAGCGAGGGCGCCAACCTGGCCTTCAGCGCCGGCCCGCACTTCTGCATGGGCGGCAATCTGGCCCGGCTGGAGGCCGCGGTGCTGTTCCCAGCCTTCCTCGAGCGCTTCAGCAGCATCGAGGTGGTGGGCACGCCGGTGCGACGGGACGCCATCGGGCTGAACGGCTACGAAGAGCTCCAGCTGGTCCTGGCCTGAAGTCCGCGTTCCGGAAGGGGATCCGATGTCATCACCCGACCCTGCCGTGTGGCTTCGGCGGTACCACCCGGTCGACGCCCCGGTGTCACGGCTGATCTGCTGTCCGCACGCGGGCGGGTCGGCGAGCTACTACTTCCCGTTCTCCCGCGCGGTGGCCGACACCGGCGCCGCCGAGGTGAGCGTGGTGCAGTACCCGGGGCGCCAGGACCGCCACCGGGAGCCGTTCCTGACCGATCTTCAGGAATTGGCGCGCTGTGTCGTGGAGGCCGTGCTCGCCCACCGACGACGGCCGCCCGGTGTCCCTGTTCGGTCACAGCATGGGCGCCCTGCTGGCGTTCGAGGTGGCCCTGCAGCTGCGGGAGCGGGCGGCGCTCCAGGCCGACCGGCTGTTCGTCTCCGGCCGGCGCTCGCCCAGCAGCCCCACGACGGAGAACGTGCACCTGCGCGACGAGCAGGGTCTGCTGCGCGAGGTGCGTGCCCTCGACGGCACCGGTACCTCGATGCTGGACGACCCGGACGTGCGGGCCATGATCCTGCCTCCGCTGCGCGCCGACTACCAGGCGCTGGAAACCTACCGTTACCGCCCGTCACGCAGGCTGGCGATCCGGTCACGGCCGTGGTCGGCGACAGCGACCCGCGGACCCCGGTCGACGACGCCGGGAAGTGGGGGAGGTCACGGCCGGTGACTTCGACCTGCACTCGCTGCCGGGCGGGCACTTCTACCTGGTCGGCCAGTGGCCGACGCTGACCGAACTGCTGGCGGGCAAACTGGCGGGCACCGGCCGCGTCCCGCTGTGACCGTCGCCGTGCCGCCGCCGGTCCGGGCAGCCCCGGGCCGGCGGCGGCACACTGTGCGCGGCTTGGCCATCTGCTCGGGGCCCTGCACTGAGTGAGCGTGGTTCTCGAACCGGTTGGCCATGTGACCAACAGCGGCCGGGAGCGGGCGGAAACAGCAGGTGGGAGATGACCGACGCGCACGGCCTCAAAAGAGGTTCAGGAGGCACGTTTCCGCAGGTCAAGGGCCTCGACCTTACGGTCGCGGTCCTCGTTGCGTCGTTCTGGAACTTTCGGTGGGGAGTCGGGTCGGGACATGGAGCGTTAACCTCAAGGGAACACAGAGGAAGCGTTAACCTCAGGGGAACAAGGAGGAGGGGACGGAAGGGCAGGTGAGCTGCCACGGGTACTCCCTTCAGGACGCAATTGTCGGTGCCGGGGCTTTCGCCGGTGCGTGGCGTCGGCGCCGAGGCCGGCAGGGCGGCCGTACGGCTGGCCCGGCTCCCGTTCGACCTCGCGGTGGAGGGCGTGGTGCAGCTGACCGGGTTGCTCGGACACGCCCAGCCTTCGCGGTCCACGGTCGACGGCGAACCGGCGCAGGCCGAGTCGGGGGTTCCGGTACTGCTGGTGCACGGCCTGGCCGACCGGGAATGGGTCGTCTCGTCCCTGCAGCGTGGGCTGGGCGGCTGCGGGGCGGGCCCGTTCGTACCCGTGACGTACAACGGGCTCAGTCCGGACATCCGCACGGCGGCCCGGGTGCTCGGTGAACAGGTGGAGCTGACGGTCGGCCGGTGTGCCGGGCGGCCGGTGGTCCTGATCGGGTACAGCCTGGGCGGGCTGGTCGCCCGCTACTACGTGCAGTGCCTCGACGGGCATGCGCACGTACCCCTCGTGATCACCCTGGCGACACCGCACGGTGGGACGGCCACGGCCCTGCTGGCCCCGCCGCATCCGCTCCTGCGCCAGTTGCGGCCCGGCAGCGAGGTGCTGACCGAGCTCGCCGCGCCGGCCGCGGGCTGCCGGAGCCGGTTCGTGGCCTTCTACAGCGACCTGGACGAGGCCGTCGTGCCCGCGGCCAGGGGCCGTATCGATCATCCCGACCTGAAGGCCCGCAACGTGCTTGTGCCGGGAGTGGGCCACCTGACGCTTCCTCTTCACCAGCCGGTCATCGACGAGGTACGGGCACTGCTGACGGCGGTCGGGCAGACCGGCTTCACCCTTTCCCGGCCCGGCCGTGACAGCCGGGGCAAAACGGAGGACGCTGAAACCTAGCCGGTAAGAACATCCGTGCGGACCGACAGTATGGCTTTTTCGCTCAGCTCCTACAGCAGCGCGACCGTACGCCCGTATCGCCCCCAGGACGAAGGGGGAGTGCGGGGGCTGATCGGTGCCGACCGACTGCCGGGTCAGCAGCGGTGCGCACCGGAGCAGCTGGCCGCGGCCAGGCGCGGCGCGCCGGTCCTGGCCGGCTGGGCTGTGCCGGCCCGGCCGAGGATCAGCGTGCTGGCCGACGCCACAGACCGCCCTTGTGGCGTTGTCGCGTTCCTGTCGTGGGCCGATGTCCACAGCGGCGTGATCTGCTGGCTGTACGCCCGGGAGGATCCGCCCGCCCTGCGTGCCCTGCTCGGTCACGCACGTGCCGAGCTCGCCTGGTGCCGGCAGGTCGAGGCGTTCGTCGGCGCTCCGCCGAGTCCCCTGGGGCCGGGCGGGCTGCCGCGCATCCGCCGCGCCGCCACCCATGACGCGCTGATCGAGGCCGGGTTCACAGGCCGCCGCCAGGGCGCCTACCTGCACTGCGCCCTCTCGGGCGAGCCGTCGCCGGCGAAGCTGGTCGCCGACGTCTTTCCCTGCGACTTTCCCCCGGGGCATCGGCTGATCGTCCGTGACGGGGCCGAGCCGGTCGCGGAGGCCGTGGTGAGCGTCGGACCGGACCGCATCGCGACCGTCTACTGGATCGAGACCCGTCGCACCCACCGCGGCAGGGGCCTGGGGCACAAGCTGCTCGGCCAGGCCCTTGCCTTGCTGGCCGAGCAGGGTGCCGTCGAGGCCGCGCTCGTCATCGACGACTTCCCGCCCCGCACCTCGGAGAGCGAGGCCGCTTCCCGGCTCTTCAACTCCTTCGGCTTCACCCTCGTCGACGAGCTGTGGACCTACCTGTGGCGGCACCCCTGAGCCCTGCGGCCGGCCGCAGGGCTCAGGCGGTACGACCGCAGGCTGACCGGGGCCCGGCCCCGGGTCGTCCCGCCGGGGCCGGAACGGTCAGGCGGGGACGCGCTCGGCGGCTCGCTCCGCGGCCCGGAGGATGGTGGTACGAGCCTGGTGGCGGCGCTCGTACTCCAGCACCCGACGGCAGTGACCGGGTTCGGCGTCCCCCAGCCGTTTGAGGATCTCGTCCGCCGTCATGCTGTCGTAGCCGGGCCAGGGCACCGGTCCGAGCAGATCGGCGACCCGACTCAGGACGGCCGGGCGGCGCGCGTGACAACGTTCGTAGGCGCCGATGACGGCCAGGTCCGTCTGCGGCAGCTGCGGCAGCCGGTCGTTGATCATCTTGGTGCTGAGGCGGCGGTAGTCGGGGATCGGGAGCTCCTCCTCGCTGATGAGGGCTCCCCGTGGTGCGACCTGGAGCCGGTCCGCGCCCGGCATGCGTTCGGCCGTCTCCCGCAACCAGCTGCTCCACTCGCGGACCGCCTGCGCCGCGCCGCCGACGCCGACGTCGGTGATCTCGGCGGACGCCACCACGGCGTTCTCGGCATGCCGTTCGAGGGCTTCGGCGAACTCCTCCAGCGCCTCCTCGTCGTCCCGGCGGATGGAGCCGAGCAGTTCCGCGCTGACGTCGTCCTCGGCCTCCTGGGCGATACGCTCGGCGGCCCGGCACAGGGCCAGGGCCAGCGCGGTGACGGCGTACTCGTCCTCGGCGTTCTTCAGTAGCTGGTACTCCGTGGCCATCCCCCGGTTCCGGAACACGACGCCCGGGACGGAGACGGCCATGTCGATGGGCAGCCGGGCGGCCTGCCCGGTGAGTTGCCAGGCGCCGACGAGGACGCTGTGCACCAGCCCGCGGGGCTGCAGCGTTCCCAGGCGTTCGTCGATGCGGTAGACGTGGCCGCGGGCGTCGCCCATGCGGCGCTCCAGGACATCCCGGTGTTCACCGGGTGGCGTGGCGGCGAGGTGGGCCCTGAAGCGGTCGGCGAGCGCCGACTTGGCCTCACGGACCTCGCGCAGCGCCGGAACGAGCAGATCTGTGGCTACGGACATCACGGTTCCTTCGGATGCTTGGGAGGAAATAGCCGGTACCCGGCCCCGCCCCGCACCCACCGTGCCCCGAAACAGTCACCCCCGCATCTTCCCGTCCGCCATTCCCGCTACCCGGTACCCCCGTTGAGCCGTATACGAGCGCCATCCGTGGTAGCCGCCGAACGAGTGGCGGCGGTCATGAGAAGGGCGGCGGTCTCGCCGTCCGGGTTGCCCGGCCCCGGGGGAAAGGACTGCCCCGCCGGGCCGTCGGTGGCGGCTCGGCGGGGCAGGGACGGGCTGGTTTCGTGTCAGCTCGTCGTGCGGGTCAGCTCATCGTGAAGGAGTCCAGGCTGAACAGGTCGCCGCTGCCGGCCTTGAAGACGAAGTACAGCTTGTGCGTCCCGCCCGGGTCGGTCACCGGTGCGCTGACCGTCGTGAAGGCGCCGGAGGTGTCGCCCACCGTCGCTGTGCCGGCCAGCGGGCCGTCGGGGGCGTCGGTGTGGACCTCGATGGTGCCGCCCGCACCGCTCGACGCGGCCCGGAAGTCGATCTTGCTCACGCCCTGGAGGTCGTACGGGTCGAACTCGATCCAGTCGCCGTTGCTGATCGACGTGACGGCCTTGCCGCCCTGGGCGCCGGCGACGGAGGTCGTCTGCACGCCGGACTGCGTGCGGTAGAACTCGGCCTGCCTGCCCTTGGGCTGCAGGACGATCTGCGTCGTGCCGGTGAGGTCGGGGACCCCGGCGGTCGGGGAGGTGTCGGTGTAGCTCGCGGACAGGATGGCGTAGAAGTCGTCGGAGTCCGTGTGGCCCGCCGTGGTCATGGAGAACGTACCGCTGCACCCCGTGGCCTGCGAGAGGTTGTGGGAGTGCATGTCATGGCCGAGCGAGTAGCTGACCTGGACCTTGGAGCAGTCCACCGGGGTGCCGTCCGGGTCGGTCGCGTCGATCTTCCACGCGACTTGGTCCCCGTCCTTGAACGTCAGTCCGTTCGGCGGCTCGGAGAACTTCAGTACCGGTGCGGAGTTGCCCACCGTGACCAGGACGGCGGCGACGCCCGTCCTGCCGCTCGGGTCGCTGACCGTGAGCTTGGCGTGGTACTGCCCGTTCGCGGTGTAGGTGAACGACGGCGTGGCGCTCGTGGAGTCGGTCTTGCCGTCGTTGTCGAAGTCCCACGCGTAGGTGAGCGTGTCGTTCTCGGGGTCGGTCGAGCCCGTCCCGTCGAACTTGACCGTCAGCGGGTTCTTGCCCGACGTGGTGTCCGTCGTGATCGCCGCGGTCGGCGCCTTGTTGCCCGGCGCGTACTCGATCTTGTAGAGCCCGGCGTCCAGGGAGCCGCCGAACCACGCGCTGCCGTAGTCGAGCACGTACAGCGAGCCGTCCGGGCCGAACTCGGTGTCGATGGGCTCGACCAGGCGGGCCCAGTCGTTGCCGTTGGTCAAGGTGTCGATCGACTGGATCTTGCCGCTGCCGTCCGAGGAGATCGGCTTGATCCAGTGGGCGCCGAACTCGTAGGCGAAGAACTTCCCGTCATAGCTCTCGGGGAACTTGACCTGGGACTTCAGCGCGGAGTCGTAGTGGTACACGGGGCCGCCCATCGGCGCGCCCTCCCCGCCGAGTTGGGGGAACAGCGGGTTGCCCGCGTAGTGGTTCCAGATCCAGGCCGGCTGGGCCGGGGGCAGGTCCTTCAGACCGGTGTTCAGGGGAGCGTCGTTCACCGGGTGGGCGCAGTCGAAGGGCTGCCCGGACTCCCCGGTGGCGAAGTCGTACTGGACGTACGGCGTGTTGTCGCCGATGCAGTACGGCCATCCGAAGAAGCCCGGCTTGGTGATCCGGTTGTACTCGACCGTGTTCTCCGGCCCGCGCTTGGGGTTCGCGCTGCTCGCGTCCGGGCCGTAGTCGGCCAGGTAGATCACGCCGGTCTTCTTGTCGACGTTGAACCGGAAGGGGTTGCGGAAGCCCATCGCGTAGATCTCGGGACGGGTCTTGGGCGTGCCCTTCGGGAACAGGTTGCCGTCCGGGATCGTGTAGGTGCCGTTGTCGTGCACCTTGATCCGCAGCAGCTTGCCCCGCAGGTCGTTGGTGTTGGCCGTGGAGCGCTCGTTGTCGAAGACGGGGTTGCGGTCCGGTCGCCGGTCGATGGGCGCGTAGCCGTCGGATTCGAACGGGTTGGAGTCGTCGCCGGTGCTCAGCAGGAGGTTGCCGTCGCCGTCGAAGTGCATGTCGCCCGCGACGTGGCAGCACTGTCCGCGGTCGGTGTCGACCCGCATGATCTTCTTCTCGCTGGACAGGTCCAGCTTGCCGTCGGTGAACGTGAACCGGGACAGCTGGTTGTAGCCCTTGTACGGCGCGAAGTCGGCGGCCGTCCCGTTCTCCGGGGCGTCGGTCATGGGGGTGTCGAGCTTCGGCGCGTAGTACGCGTAGACCCAGTGGTTCTTGGCGAAGTGCGGGTCGATCGCGAGGGTCTGCAACCCGTCCTCGTCGTGGGTGTACACCGAGAGCTTCGCCGCCACGTCGGTGAGACCGTCGAGGGTCGTGTAGTAGACGGTGCCGTCACGGGAGCTGTGCAGTGCGCTGCCGTCGGGGAGCACCGCGAGCCCCATCGGCTCGCCCACCTGGTCCGGTCCCTTGGCCAGGGTGACCTGTTGGAAGTCGGACGTCGCGGCGGTGGAGGCGGCCGCGGCCGTGCTGTCCGGTGCCTGGGTGCGCGCATGCGCGGACGTCGTCGCTCCGGCCACCGCGACCCCCACGCCGAGCATGGTGCTCAACGCGGCGGTGAGTAGCCGGCTTACTGGTTTACGCACGTACTGCCTACCTCTCTTGGGGCGCTGCGAGGGACATGGCGCGAGCGGTCATGTCGCGCGGGGCCGGCCGGGTTCGGATGCCCGGGTCGGCGCCGGCCGTTCGATCGGTGGAGCGGGCGGGTGGCCGTGGGAGGAAGAGAGGGGGCGCGGAGGGGTTCGCGGCCCCCTGGGGAAGCGTCATGAGCGTGGCTCCATGGCCATGGCCCGTCAAGGAGGTACTGCTCAGTAGCAGCGTTTTGCGCCCTGAAGTGGACACATCTTTTGCTCATCTGGTGAAAAGTAGCGCCGGTCTGTGCTCAACTATCGACGGCTTCAGGCGTTCATCGTCCTTCAGGGATTCGTCGAGGCGCTCCTGCCGCCAACGCGCAGGCCGTGGGGAGTTGCGTCCTCGGCAGCCCGCACCGCCCTCGCGCACCGGGGGCGACTCCGGTCGCTCCGCAACCAGTTCCGCCGACCGCCTGTCCGCCCGATTCAGGGCCGATGAACGCCCCGTACCACCACGCCGCCCGGACACCGGGCGAGGCGGCGCCCCTTGACGCCCCCTCGCCGCCGCCCACCGCGGCCAAGTGCTTCACAACGAAGGAGTGATGATGGGTCAGTTCGCCCATGACTTCGACCGCAGAGGCTTCCTGCGTGCGGCAGCCGCAGGCACCGTAGCCATCGGCGCGGCAACCCTCGCCGGCGCGGTCCCCGCCGCAGCCCAGACGCCCGCCCCGGACGCCCCGCCCAACGGCGCCAGCCTGAGCATCCCCAAGAACGCCATCGGCATCCAGCTCTACAGCGTCCGCGACAAGGTCTACCAACTCGGCTTCCGCGTCGTCTTCGAGGAACTGTCGCGGATGGGCTTCAAGGAGGTCGAGTTCGCCGGCTACACCCAGGACCCCTCCATCCTCGGCCGGCAGATCACCCTCCAGGAGATCCGCACGCTGCTCGACGACAACGGCCTGCGGGCCATCGGCAGCCACATCGGCATCGGCAGCTTCCGCGGCAACCTGCAGCAGGAGCTCGACAAGGCCGAGATCCTCGGCATGCCGAACATCGGGACCCCGAACGCCCCCTCGGACACCCCCACGGTCGCCGGGTACCAGGCGGCCGCGGAGGACTTCAACCGCTGGGGCGCGGCCGCGTCGGCGCGCGGCCTCAAGCTCTACCAGCACAACCACTGGGCCGAGTTCGCCTTCGCCACCGACCAGCCGGCGGTGCGCCTGTACGACGTGTTCCTGCAGAACACCGACCCGGCCCACGTCTACCTGGAGATGGACGTGTACTGGGCCTTCGTCGGCCAGTTCCGCTACCCCGGCTTCGACCCCGCCGCGTACGTGCGCAAGCACCCCTACCGCTACACGCTGTTCCACATGAAGGACGGCAAGTCCGACCCCAACGCCGGTGACGGTTACGACATGACCGAATTCGGCGCCGGTGACATGCCCTACCAGCGCTTCATCCACGCGATCGGTCCGTTCGGCAACCACCACGGCATCTGGGAGCAGGACACCGCCCCCGACACCCAGCCCAACCCGCCCGGCTCGTTCGGCGCCGCCCAGCGCAGTTACACCGCGCTCGCCGACCTGCTCTCCTGACCCACCGTCGGTTCCGCGCCCTGCCGCAGCCCAGAAGGCTCGGCAGGGCGCGGACGCGTGTGGTGCGGGAATTCAGGGTCTCGGGGGCGGGTTCAGATCAGTCCGCGTCGCGCGGCCCAGGCGACGGCCTCGATGACGCTGCTGACGCCTATCTTGTCGCACACGCCTCGGTAACGTCGTCGCACCGTGCGGGGGCAGACATGGAGTCGCCGGGCGACGGACTCGACCGGCAGGCCGGTCGCCAGAAGCGACAGCAGATGCACCTCGTCGCTGCGCAGACAAGGGTTGTCGGGCTGGGGCCGCCGGTCCGTCTCGTAGCTGAGCATGGACACTTTCGTCCTCCTTCGCCGAGTGCGGCCGGCAGGGAACGCGGGGAAGGCCGCCGCCCGGATCGGCGGCCAGAACCCGTGATCGACCGCGGGGTCGTCAATCGCTTTCACGTTTCAAGTAGCTTGGGTAACTGATCACATGCGCACAATCAAGAGGTGCGCCGCCACATTGGTGTGGTCTACATGAAAGGTTTCACCTCGGTTCGCGCCAGAGCCGGGCCCGGGGCCGCGCCCCGAGCCCGGCATGGACCGCCGCTCCTTACGACAGGTCCCGCACCCGGATGTTGCGGAACTCGATCAGGTCGTTGTCACTGTGGTTCTGCAGCCCCACGTAGCCGCGGACGAACTGACGCAGGTCCGTGGGCGGATCTCCGGCCCGCGACGACGACTTGCCGGGCGTGTTGTCGAACTCGTTGATCACCACGCCGTTGCGGATGATCGTGTAGTGCTGCCCGACGACGCGGATCTCGTAGTCGTTCCACTGGCCCTTCGGCGTGACCTTCGCATGGTCCAGGTCGAGTGGATCGAAGTTGTACACCGAGCCGGTCTTCTGGGGCTCACCGGTGTCGCCGTCGTAGATCTGGATCTCGTTGCCGCAGTAGATCGCCACCCACTCCGGAGCGGTGCGGGCCGCCCCCGTCGTGCTGCAGCCCTCGGGCCGCTGGTCCAGCGGCGTCCGCGGATCGGGGAACCTGACGAACACACCGCTGTTGGCCCGGTGGCCGTCCGGAGCGGCATCCCGGAACTGCAGCCGGATCGAGTAGTCCCCGAACTGCTGCTTGCTGTACCAGAGCATGCCCATGCCGCCGGAGCTGCGCATGGTGCCGTCCGGCAGGAGCGAGAACCCGCCCGCGCCCGCCTGGCTCCAGCCGGCGAGGCTGGTCGCCGAGCCGTCGAAGAGGGACTTGTACCCGGGAGTCTTGCCGATGGGCGACTGGGCACCCTCCTTGCTGAGCGTCGCTGCCTCGTGGTTGTCGATGACACCGTCCTTGCGGAACTGGTCGACCAGGTCGTTGAGGTTGCTGACGAACGCGCCGTGGCTGGGCCAGGTGCCCTCGTCGTCGATCAGGTCGTTGATGGTGCATCCGCCGCCGGCCTTGTGGTTGGCCACACCGGTGTCGGTGTCGAGCAGCCAGACCGTGGAACGGGCGTCGGGCGCGGTGCAGCCCGCCGTCACGTCGATCTTCCCGGTGGCGTGCTCACCGTTGGCGTAGGTCACCTTCAGGGTGGCGTGGTAGGTGCCGTAGGAGGCGTAGGTGTGCGTGGGGTTGGCCTCGTGCGACGGCTGGCTGCCGTCACCGAAGTCCCACTCCCAGGCGACGCCGCCCGCCTTCGCGGCCGAGAACTGGACCGTCCGCGGCTTGCTCTGCGCGACCGCGCGACCCGAGGCGTCGCTCGGGTTCGGCGTGGCCGGGCCACCGTGGTAGGTGACGCGGACCAGCTTCTGGTTCGGGTCCAGGCTGAAGAAGCCGCCGGCGTAGTCGAGCAGGTAGAGCGCGCCGTCCGGGCCGAACTTGGCGTCCATCCAGCTCTGCACCTTGGTGTCGCCGGTGCCGCCGGGGAGGATCTGGCGCAGGTCCTCGCCGAATTCCGGCTGTGACTGGTCCTTGACGTTGTCCGGGGTGACGGTGACCGCGACACGGTTGTTGGCGTTGGACTCGTCACCGATGAACCACTTGTCGTCCCAGTACGAGGGCCAGGCGACCCCGCTGCTCGTGTCCACCTCCGAGCGGTGGTAGGTCGGGCCGTCCATGATGGCCTGGCCGCCGCCCTTGAGGTAGGGCTCGGTGTACTTCTCGTCGCTCTGCACGTACGTGGGCAGCCCGCTGCCGTCACCGCGCTTGGGGTAGACCACGCCGCCGCCCTGCGGCGAGTACCAGATCATGTTGCTGCGGATCGGCGGGAGGTCCACCAGTCCGGTGTTGCGGGGCGAGGTGTTCTTCGGGTGGTCGCAGTCGTACCAGCCGGTCAGCACGCTCGCGTCGGTGTTGCTGCGGTCCCGGTAGGGCTGCTTGTTGCCCATGCAGTAAGGCCAGCCCTGGTTGCCCGCCGAGGTGATGACGGTCGCGGTCTCGTACTTGGCCGGGCCGAGCTCCGGGTCGGGCGTCGGCGCGTCGGGGCCGACCCATGCCGCGGTCAGCCAGTTGTGGGTCTTGTCCCAGGCGATCCGCGCGATGTTGCGGACGCCCATGACGTAGATCTCCGGACGGGTCTTGCCGCCGCCCTCCTCCTGGCCGGTGAACAGGTTGCCCTTGGGGATGGTGTACGTGCCGTCGGGCTCGGGGTGGATCCGCAGGATCTTGCCGTTGAGGTCGTTGGTGTTGCCGGCCGTACGGCGGGCGTCCTGGAAGGACAGGCCCTTGTAGTCCTTGGTCCAGTTGTTCCCGGAGTAGCCGGCCCCGGCTCCCTGGGAGGAGTTGTCGTCACCGACGCCGACGTAGAGGTTGCCATCGTTGTCGAAGGTCATGCCGCCACCGGTGTGGCAGCAGCTGTGGATCTGGGCGGTCCAGTGCAGCAGGTCCTTGCGGCTGCTCTTGTCGATCGACTGGTTCTTGAAGTCGTAGGTCAGCCGCGAGATCGTGCGCTGGCCCGTCTGCTTGTCCCGGTCGACCGACTCGTGCGGCATCCAGTAGACGTAGATCCAGCCGTTCTGCTCGAACTTGGGGTCGAGCGTGATGCCGACCAGACCCTCCTCGTTCTTGACCAGCTCGTCGCCGCTGCCGCGGTTGCCCATCACGTCGAGCGTGGTGAGCAGTTTGACCTGCTTGGTCTTGGGGTCCCACTGGTGGATCGTGCCGCAGCCCAGGCCCACCTTCGGGTCGTTCCAGTCGGGGATCGGGCCGCTCGGGCAGGCCGCCTTGCCGATGTAGAAGACCTTGCCGTCGGGGGCGATCGTCAGACCGTGCGGCTCACCGATCTGGTCGAGTTGGCCCTGCTGGTTCTTGCCCGTGAGCCGTTCGACCGAGTAGTTCGACGCGATGGTCGCCTGGCAGTCGCCGCGCACCATGCCGGTCGTCCACTCGATGGCGCCGAGCAGATGACTCTGGAACTTGGTGTCCGAGGTGTAGCTGTCCTCGGTGCGGCCCATGCCGGTGTAGAAGGACCGGCCGCCGTCGTAGTCCCGGCACCAGGAGACCGGGTGGAACGGGCCGTTGCCCGCTGGTCCGGCGTCGTAGGAGTTCTCCTCGACCTGGGCGACCGTCTGCACCTTGCCGTTCGGGTTCGGGTCCCAGTTCATCCACTGGTCGGACCGGGTCCACTTCAGCGGCAGGTCCTTGTTCGCCGGGTGCTGACGGTCGATCACGTCCACGACCGCCTGCTGCACCTTGGTCTCCGGCGCGGGCGCCGGGTCGGCGCCGAACAGCCGCAACTCTGCCAGCTGGGTCAGCGGCTCACCGGAGTTGGCGGTGACGTTCAGCCGGTAGTACTGGTAGGCCGTGGTGTTGGAGAACTTGTACTGCTTGGTCTGGAAACGGTCAGGGAAGTTCTGGCCGGTCTGGGTGTCCAGTGTCTTCCAGTCGTTCCCGTCCTGCGACCCCTGGAGCGTCCAGTCCTTGGGATCCCGGCCCGGGTAGTCGTTGGCCGACGTCAGCGCGTACTGGGCCACCGCCACCGGATGGTCCATCTTCGCCGTCACCCACGCGGTGTTCTGGTGCGCCAGCCACTTGGTGGTGTTGCTGCCGTCGAACAGCTTGGCCTTCGTCTCGTTCGGCGGGTTGTCGTCGCTCGCCGTGACGTCCGAGACCTTCTCGGAGGCGGGCAGGCTGGCGGCCGGACGCGTGCCGATCAGGCCGGTGAACCAGTCGGAGCCGGCGTCCGCGCGCGCGGCGTCGTGGACGCCGACGAAGCCGCCGCCGCCCTTGACGTAGGCCTGGAACGCGGACTCCTCGTCGGAGGTGAGGGACACCCCCTTGGCCGACAGGAAGACCACGCCCCGGTAGTGGGCGAGGCGGTCGGGGGTGAAGACGGACGGATCGTCCGACTCGTCCACGGAGAAGCCGTTCTTCCGACCCAGGTCCTTGATCGTCGACACGGCGGTCGTGACGGGGTCGTCCTGCTGGTCGGCCGGTCCGTGGAAGACCAGGACGTTCACCGAGGCTTCGGCCCCGGCGTCCTGGTCCTGGCTGCCTGCGGACGGCGTCTGCGCCTGTGCCTGCACGGCCGGCAGCGCGGCCAGTCCCAGTGCCAGCGCCGAGCCGGACAGCAGGACGACCGCGCGGCGCCAGGCCGGTGCCTGGCGGGGACTCCGCACGGACGGCGACGGTGGTGCCCCGCTTCGTCGGGACAGGGTGAACCGGTCTCTTCGGCCCATTGTTGCTCCTTGACTCGATCCGACAACGGAAGAGTGGTCAGGTGGTGGAGCCGGGCTGCCGCACGGGCCTCGCACGGCGGGTGCCGGGCGAGACGGATTCGGAACGGCCGTCGGGACATCCGGAGACGGCCGGGGCGCCGGAGCCGGTGAGGTCGCGGACGCCCCGGGACCTCACGACCCGGAGCCGACCGACCGGCGGCAGGGTGGTACACGCCCGTCGGACCGTCCGGTCAGGTCGGACGGGCGTGGCTTCGGGGGGGCGGAGAACGGGACGGGCAGGGGGCGCCCGGGCTACATGGGCATGCCGCCGCCGGGGACCGTGCCGTCGGCCTCGGTCACCAGGAACACACCGGACATCCCCATGTCCGAGTGGCTCTGGACGTGGCAGTGGTACATCCAGGCGCCCGCGCCGACCCGTTCACCGGCGATCACCTGGAACCCGAAGGAGTCCGCGGGGCCGGTCGTCTTGGTGTCGATGACCCGGCTGACGTCCTGCGGACCGTCCAGGATCCCGGTGCGGTTGTCCACCCAGCGGTGGCCGTGCACATGGAAGGTGTGGAAGAAGTCGCCGTGGGTGATCACGACGAACTCCACCCGCTCGCCGCGGACCGCCTTGAAGGTGGGGGTCGCGGGAGCGACCCTGTTGTTGATCGTCATGTCGTTGAAGACGACCGTGAACTGCTTGTCGGGCAGCACATCGCCCTTGCGCCGCACCACCACGGGGCCGTACAGCCCCTTCTTGATCCCGCCGGTGCCATGCTCGGTACCCACGTTGTGGTCGTGGTAGTGCCAGTAACCGGCGCTGCCCGCCTCCCACGTGCCGTCGTGGCGTCGGCCCGGGGCGTGGGTGCGCCAGACGTAGGTGCGCCGGTCGCCCGGCTGGACGACGCTGTCGTTCATCTTGGTGCCGTCGCTCGCGACGTCGTAGTCCAGGCCGTGCACGTGCAGGCTGGCGGCGACGTCGAGGTTGTTGACCACCTCGATGTTCATGGTGTCGCCCTCGGTCAGCTCGATGAGCGGGCCCGGAATCGTCGCCTGACCGGGGTGGAGGCCGTAGCCCATCTCCCCGTTCGGCAGCTTCTCCATGTACAGCGTCAGGTTGCGGACCTCGCCGCCCTTGTCGTCCGCGGCGGACTTGTCCGAGGGCGCGGCGGCGGCGGTGCCGCCGAGCACCGCGGGCGCGACGGCGGCCGCCACAGCTGAGGTGGCGAACGATCGGCGGGACAAGAGGCGTCTCGTGCCTGCGCCTGAGTCGGTCATCGCTCTCCAATCCGCGACAGGCGTCGGTGCCTGCAGGCGTTTCGTGGTCGTGAGGTGCGCCGCCCGGGGCAACACCGCGTCCAGGCACGTCGGTTGGCGGTGGTGCGCCGGGCGTGGGGCCCCGCGGGGGCCGGCAGATGAGTCGTCGGTGGGTGGCGCCGATCCGGTGCCGTCCGGATGGCGGGTGCGGCGGTACGGCCGAGACCGGCTCGGCACCGCGAGGCGAACTGCGGCTCGGAACGGCCTCACCGTAACGGTGCTTCACCAGTTTTTCCAGACTCAGGTCAAAGTTGGTCGGGTTGCGGTCATAGACCTTGGCGGGCCGTCAAAAGACGGCTAGCTTCCCAGCATTGGCGCAATCCGAGAGAGCTGGGTGAGCCCCGCGCAACGGGCCCGCGGCAGCACCGCTCCGGCACGGGGCGGAGTCGACGCCGCTCGCTCGCTTCGCGTGACCGCGGCCGGCCGCCGTCGTCACGCTCCGGGGATCACCCGCAACCGACTCACCGTGCCGTCGAGTTCAGGGCGCCGGTCAGGTGACGGGCCGTGCGCCGTCGCCGCCTCGGACCGAGCTCCGCGCGGCACCCGGCCGGACGGGCCACGACACGGTCGTCCCGGCGGCCGGCCGTCCACCCGGCGGGACCGCCGACCCGTGCGCGGTACCGCAACAAGCGATTCGCGAAAGGTGCAGCGGTGTTCAGAAGACTGCTCCATGCCCAGACGGATCCGCCCCCCTCCAGATCCGCGCCACGGGGCCGGTTCAGCCCCCACCCGGCGTTGGTGGCGCTCGTGGCCCTGGTGCTCACGGCGTTCTCGCTGGCCGCGCCGGCCGCGTACGCGGCGATGAGCCGGGACGCCGCCGCGGCACCGACCCAGGTGCTCACCTGGACGGCCGGGGACGGCTACATGGGCTATACGTCCGCCCCCACCACCGCGGTGGCCGGCCCGGCGACGATCGTGTTCGAGAACAGCGCGGCCACCGGGAACACCACGGGGATGCCGCACACGCTGACGTTCGACACCTCCAACCCCGACTACAACACCGATGTCAGCCTCAACATCCAGGCGAGCCCGTCCGACTCCAGCGGAGGCCGCCACACGGCGGAGGTCACCCTGACCCCCGGTGTCTACCACTACTACTGCGCGATGCCGGGTCACATGATGTCGGGCGAACTGACCGTCACCGCGGCCCCGGGGAACGACACCACCGCCCCGGACACGTCGGCGACGGTGTCGGGTACGAAGGACGCCTCCGGTAACTACGTCGGCAGCGCGACGGTGACGGTGTCGGCTTCGGACGCGGAGTCGGGCGTGGCCAAGATCGAGTACTCGCTCGACAACGGCGCTTACGCGGACTACAGCGCGCCGGTGCAGGTGAGCGGTGTGGGTCAGCACACGGTGGCGTACCGGGCGACGGACAAGGCGGGCAACACGTCGGCGGTGAAGTCGGTGTCGTTCACGGTGGTGGCGGCTCCGCCCGAGGACACCACTGCGCCGGACGTGTCGGCGTCCGTCTCGGGTACGAAGGACGCCTCCGGTAACTACGTGGGCAGTGCGACGGTGACGGTGTCGGCTTCGGACGCGGGGTCGGGTGTCTCGAAGGTGGAGTACTCGCTGGACGACGGGGCTTACGCGGACTACAGCGCGCCGGTGCAGGTGAGCGGTGTGGGTCAGCACACGGTGGCGTACCGGGCGACGGACAAGGCGGGCAACACGTCGGCGGTGAAGTCGGTGTCGTTCACGGTGGTGGCGGCTCCGCCCGAGGACACCACTGCGCCGGAGACGTCGGCGACGGTGTCGGGGACGAAGGACGCCTCCGGGAACTACGTCTCCAGTGCGACGGTGACCGTGACGGCTTCGGACGCGGAGTCGGGCGTGGCGAGGATCGAGTACTCGCTCGACAACGGCGCCTACAAGGACTACAGCGCGCCGGTGCAGGTGAGCGGTGTGGGCCAGCACACGGTGGCGTACCGGGCGACCGACAAGGCGGGCAACACGTCCGCGGAGCAGTCCGTGTCGTTCACCGTGGTGGCCGCTCCGCCGCAGGACACCACTCCGCCGCAGGTGTCGGCCTCCGTCTCGGGGACGAAGGACGCCTCCGGGAACTACGTCGGCAGCGCGACGATCACGGTGACGGCCTCGGACTCGGGGTCGGGCGTGGCCGCGACCGAGTACTCCCTGGACGGCGGCCCCTACCTGCCGTACTCCGCCCCGGTGGCGGTGAACAGGGCGGGGAGCCATACCTTCCTGTACCGGGCCACCGACAAGGCCGGCAACACCTCCACGGCCAAGTCGCTGACTCTGACCATCGTCGACGGCAAGCCGCCCACCGACTGCCCTGAGACGGACGACCGTTCGACGGTGTACGTCGGCACGGTCAACACGGGCATCCCGAACCGCGTCACGACGAACGGCTGCACGATCAACGAGCTGATCGAGGACCACCGGTCCTGGGCCGGTCACGGCGTGTTCGTGTCGTACGTCGAGAAGCTCGTCGCGGACCTCCGGCACGAGGGCGTCGTCGACCAGCGGGAGGCGGGCGACATCAAGAAGGCCGCCGGCCGTTCCGACGTCGGCAAGCCGCACACCACGCGCACGGAACCGTGAGCTGACGGCCGTGACGGACCTGATGGGGCGGCACCGGCCGACGACCGGCACCCCATCGGGTCCGCCGGCTTCAACCGACCTTTGTCCACTGCAAGATGAAAGTGCATCGTAATGCTGCACAAGTTCTTTCGTGTTCAGCACGACGGTGCTACGGTTTTTTGAAAGTCGCGCCCCAAAGTGCCGGGCGTGTGCACGACTTCGGCGACGACGGGAGGGGCGGCGTGAGGCGTATGACGGCTCGACCGGCCAATGTCCATCAGGCCGGGCTGCTCCACCTGCTGCGCGACCTCGGTCCGCAGTCCCGGGTCGCCCTGGGTGACCGGGTCGAGCTGTCGCGCTCCAAGCTCGCGGTGGAGATCGACCGGCTGCTGGAGACGGGCCTCGTCGTCCAGGACGGCCTCGCCGCTTCCCGCGGCGGGCGCCGCTCGCACAACGTCCGGATCGCGCCCTCCCTGCGGTTCCTCGGCGTGGACATCGGCGCCACCTCGGTGGATGTCGCGGTCACCAACGCGGAGTTGGAGGTCCTCGGCCACCTGGCCGAGCCGCTGGACGTGCGGGACGGTCCGGTGGCGGTGTTCGAGCGGGTGCTCGCCCTGGCCGCCAAGCTGCGCGAGGCCGGACTGGCCGAACACTTCGACGGCGCCGGTATCGGCGTGCCGGGACCCGTCCGGTTCCCCGAGGGCGTCCCCGTCGCTCCGCCGATCATGCCCGGCTGGGACGGCTTCCCCGTCCGCGAGGCGCTGAGCCAGGAGCTCGGCTGCCCCGTCCTCGTCGACAACGACGTGAACCTGATGGCCCTGGGCGAGCAGCAGGCCGGTGTCGCCCGATCCGTACGTGACTTCCTGTGGGTCAAGATCGGGACCGGCATCGGCTGCGGCATCGTGGTGCGCGGCGAGGTCCACCGCGGTGTCACCGGCAGCGCCGGCGACATCGGGCACATCCAGGTGGACCCGGACGGGCCGCCGTGCGCCTGCGGCAACATCGGTTGCCTGGAGGCGTACTTCGGCGGCAACGCCCTGGCGCGCGACGCGACCGCGCTCGCCGAGTCGGGCCGCTCGGTGGAGCTGGCCGGGCGGCTGGAGGCGACCGGGCGGCTGACCCCCGAGGACGTGTCTGCAGCCGCCGGCGCCGGGGACGCCGCCGCCCTCGAACTGATCCGCACGGGCGGAAGCCGCATCGGCCAGGTCATCGCGGGGCTGGTCAGCTTCTTCAACCCGGGCCTTGTGGTCATCGGGGGAGGGCTCACCGGGCTGGGGCACACGCTCCTGGCCAGCATCCGCACCCAGGTCTACCGGCAGTCCCTGCCGCTCGCGACCGGCAACCTGCCGATCGTTCTCGGCGAGCTCGGTCAGGCCGCCGGCGTCGTCGGCGCCACCCGTCTGATCAGCGACCACGTCTTCTCACCGGCCTGACGCGCCCGCGCGCGGCCGTAAGGAATCCGTTCCCCGCCAACGGACGTGTTACCAGCGTCCGTTGCCCGCGCCCACCAGCATTCCTCAGGAGCGCCTATGGACAGTCAGCACGGCTCGCCCGCGATCGGGGTGGGCATGATCGGATACGCCTTCATGGGCCGCGCGCACTCGCATGCCTGGCGCACCGCCGCCTGCGCCTTCGATCTGCCCATGCGCCCGGTCATGGCCGCCCTGGCCGGACGTGAGCGAGCGGCCCTGGAAGAGGCCGCCCGGCGCCAGGCCTGGGCGGCGACCGAGACCGACTGGCGGGCCCTGATCGCCCGCCCCGACGTGCAGTTGGTGGACATCTGCACCCCCGGTTCCAGCCACGCCGAGATCGCGATCGCGGCGCTGGAGGCCGGCAAGCACGTGTTGTGCGAGAAGCCGCTCGCCAACACCGTCGAGGAGGCGGAGGCGATGGCCGCCGCCGCGGCCGCGGCCTCGCGTCGCGGTGTGCGCTCCATGGTGGGGTTCAGCTATCGACGCACACCGGCGCTCGCCCTCGCCCGCCGGCTCATCGCCGACGGCCGCCTCGGCGCCCTGCGGCACGTACGGGCGCAGTACCTCCAGGACTGGATCGTGGACCCGGAGTTCCCGCTGGTATGGCGGCTGCAGCGGGAGCACGCCGGCTCCGGCGCGCTGGGCGACATCGGCGCCCACATCGTCGACCTCGCCCAGTTCCTCGTCGGGGAGCCCCTGTCGGGAGTCTCCGCCCTGACCGAGACGTTCATCCGCGAACGGCCCTTGCCCACCGCGTCGTCGGGGCTCGCGGCCGTCACCGACGGGGCCGCGCGGCGCGGACCCGTGACGGTGGACGACGCCGCCCTGTTCACCGGCCGGTTTCCCGGCGGCGCCGTCGCGTCCTTCGAGGCCACGCGGGTCGCCGCCGGCCGCAAGAACGCCCTGCGCATCGAGATCAACGGCGACCGCGGCAGCATCGCCTTCGATCTGGAGCGCCTCAACGAACTGGACTTCCACGACCACACCGAGCCGGCCGCCACGGCAGGCTTCCGGCGGATCCTGGTCACCGAACCGGACCATCCCTATCTCGAAGGATGGTGGCCGCCGGGGCACGGACTCGGCTACGACCACACCTTCGTGCACCAGGTGCGCGACCTGATGCACGCCATCGCCGAGGGCCGGGACCCCGAGCCGTCCTTCGCCGACGGACTGCGGGTGCAGCGGGTGCTGGAAGCGGTGGAGCACAGCGCCGCTAACGGCAGCGTCTGGACGCCCGTCGCGCACGCGGAAGACGAGCAGGGGAGCCCGCCGATGCGGTCCGGCGCCGGCGACCCCGTCGCGGTCGCTCCATGAAAAGGAGGATTTCTGGGAAACTCCTGACGGGAATCACATAAAGGCGCACCTTTCTTCACGCCGGTCGACACGGCCGGATGTGACGCACCGGGGTCAATCGCCATAGGACAGGCCCCGGTAGGACCGGCGTTGGCTAAAGCCGGGGCATATTCGACCGTGTGCTCCGGAAATACCTGCCTGCCTCGGTTTAAAGCCCGCACACCACTCGCGCCTGGTATTCCGGGTTCTCAAGGTAACGGGCAGGCGGGGAGTGGTGCCCGGCCTCCTCGATGCCGATTGCCCAAAAGTGTTACACCAGTTGCCGCATCCGGCCACGATGGGCATGAACGGTTCGCGGACCCTTTTCAAACCGCGCGAGGAGAACTACCTTCCTCTCAGCCCGCCGGGCGACAGGGGGCGGCCTGTTCCGGAAAACCGGGACGCACGCTCGGAGCCAAAGGGAAACACCCTGACCCGGACCACCGAAGTCCACCGACAAGAAATTCGCCAAGGATCCACGACGGGTCCCGTCCCGCACCCCGGATCACCTGCCTCCACGACACGTCGGGCCCCTCACGAGCCTCCTCACCGAGGCCGTCCGCGAGGGCTCGCTGACGAGAAGCCGACGAACCGCCACAGGCCCCGTACGGGCCGGCGGACACCGCACCAGAGGGAGACCCATGAGTGCCCCGCTGCTCGAGATGCAAGGCGTCGTCAAGGAGTTCCCCGGCGTCCGGGCCCTCGACGGTGTCGACCTCGACGTGGTCGCCGGAGAAGTGCACTGCCTGCTGGGCCAGAACGGCGCCGGCAAGTCGACACTCATCAAGGTCCTCGCCGGCGCCCACCAACCCGACGAGGGACACATCGCCTGGGACGGCGAACCGGTGACCCTCCCGACCCCGACGGCCGCCATGCGCCAGGGGATCGCCACCATCTACCAGGAACTCGACCTGGCCGACGGCCTGTCGGTGGCGGAGAACATCTACCTGGGACACGAGCAGTCCCGGCTGGGGTTCAGCCGGCGCTCGCGGATGCACGACGCCGCCCGGCAACTCCTGCGCAGGCTGGGGCACCCCGAGATCCCCGTCACGCGTGAGGTGGGCGAGCTGTCGGCGGCCGGCAAGCAACTGGTGTCCATGGCACGCGCCCTCTCGCACGACGCGCGGCTCATCATCATGGACGAGCCGTCCGCCGTCCTCGCCCACGACGAGGTGGACAACCTCTTCCGCATCATCGGCGACCTCACCGCCGCCGGCGTGGCGGTCGTCTACATCTCCCACCGCATGGAGGAGATCCGCCGGATCGGGGACCGCGTCACCGTCCTCAAGGACGGCCGCACCGTCGCCCGGGGGCTGCCCGCGCGCACCACCCCCACCTCCGAACTGGTCTCGCTGATGACCGGCCGCACCGTCGAGTACGTCTTCCCGCCCAGGCCCCAAAGCCCCGGCCCGGACGAGCGCCCGGTGCTCCTGGAGGTCGAACACATCAGCCGCCCGGGGGAGTTCCACGACATCTCCCTCACCGTCCGGGCCGGCGAGATCGTCGGGCTGGCGGGCCTGGTCGGCTCCGGCCGCTCGGAGATCCTCGAAACCGTCTACGGAGCGAGGCGACCGGCCTCCGGGCGCATCAGCGTCGCGGGATCCGCCCTGCGGCCCGGCAGCGTCACCGCCGCCGTCCGGGCGGGCCTCGGGCTCGCCCCGGAGGAACGCAAGAGCCAGGCGCTGTTCCTGCAGTCCTCCATCGCCCACAACGTGTCCATGTCCTCGCTGCGACGGTTCGCCCGCGCCGGATTCCTCGACTCCCGCAGCGAACTGGCCGCCACGACCGAAGCGGTCCGCAGCCTCGACCTGCGGCCCCCCGACCCGACCCGGCCGGTGCGCACGCTCTCCGGCGGCAACCAGCAGAAGGCCGTCGTCGCCCGATGGTTGCTCAAGGACTGCCGGCTGCTGCTGCTGGACGAGCCCACCCGCGGCGTGGACGTCGGAGCGCGGGCGGAGCTCTACACGCTCATCAGGCGGCTCGCGGACTCGGGAGTCGGCGTGCTCCTCGTCTCCAGCGAGGTGCCCGAGGTCCTCGGCCTCGCCGACCGCGTCCTCGTGATGCGCGAAGGGCGGGTGGTCCGCGAGGCCGCCGCCCAGGACCTCGACGAATCGAAAGTGCTCGACCTCGTCATGGAAGGGAGCTCCGCGTGAGCCAGCAGACCAGTCCCCCCGGCGGGAGCGGTCCGCTGCCCGCCACCGGCCAGGGATCACCGGCCGGATCCGTCCGGCAGACCGGCACCTCCCCCGGGAAGGGCGGCAGACCCTCCTTCCTCGGGCACATGGGCAGGGTGCGCAACCTGGGCCTGTTCGTCGTCCTCGTCCTGCTCTGCGTCATCGGCGCGCTGACCTCGGGCAACTTCGCGACCCGCCAGAACGCCCTGGTCATCCTCACCAGCGCGGCCGTCATCGGGGTCATCACGATCGGGCAGACCTTCATCATCATCGGCGGCGGCATCGACCTGTCCGTCGGCGCGATCGTGGCGCTCGCATCCGTGTGGTGCACCACCGTCGCCACCCAGTCCTACGGACTCGGCGGCATGGTCTTCTGCGCGCTCGCCGTGGGCGCGGTCGTCGGCCTCGTCAACGGCCTGATCATCGCCTACGGCAACATCGTGGCGTTCATCACCACCATCGCCATGATGGCGAGCGCCCGCGGACTGGCCGAGCGGATCTCCGACCGGCAGTCGCAGGTGGTGACGGTCGAGTCGTTCAACTCCATCGCCTCCACCAAATGGCTCGGCATTCCGCTGCTGGTCTACATCCTGGCGGTGGCCGTGGTCGTCGGCTGGGTGCTGCTCAACCGCACCACCTTCGGCCGCCGGACGTTCGCCATCGGCGGCAACCAGGAGGCGGCGCGCCTCGCCGGCCTCGACGTGCGCCGTCACACCGTGGTGCTGTACGTCCTGTCCGGGCTGTGCTGCGGCATCGCCGCCATCATGCTGACCGCGCGGACCACCTCCGGGGCCAGCAACCTCGGCGACCTGTACGAACTGGACTCGATCGCCGCGGTGATCATCGGCGGAACCCTGCTGACCGGCGGCCGCGGCTCGCTCGTCGGCTCGATCCTGGGCGTCCTCGTGTTCACCACGATCACCAACATCTTCGTGCTGAACAACCTAACGACCGACATCCAGCAGATCGCCAAGGGCCTGATCATCGTCGCCGCCGTGCTGGTCCAGCGACGCGGACGCAGCACCGCCACCCCGTAGCAGCGGCGCGGACGGCGGCTCCGTCCCCGCTGTCGCCGCCCGCGCCGCCCCAGGCCCAGCCGCGCGGCACGTCCGCATCGACCACGGCAGGCACACCCCAGGCAGGACCCCGTGACTGGAAGGACTCAGCGAGATGGACAAGCGCGGACTCGGCGGACTGGACCGTAGAAGGCTCCTCCTCAGCGGCGCGGTACTCGGCGGCGGAGCCCTCGTCGCCGGCTGCACCAGCAACAAGAGCGACGCCTCCACCGACGACGTCAAGGCAGCGACCAAGGCCGGCACCGACAACGACAAGCCGGGCAAGACCGTGTCGATCGGGTTCTCGGCGCCGGCCGCCGACCACGGCTGGATGGCGGCCATCACCAAGAACGCCATGGCGCAGGCGAAGCAGTACTCCGACGTGCACTTCGAGGCCGTCGAGGGCACCAACGACGTCAACGCGCAGATCAGCCAGGTCCAGACGCTGATCGGCAAGAAGGTCGACGCCCTGGTGATCCTGCCCTTCGACGGCAAGGCGCTGACCGCGGTGGCACAGCAGGCGATGGACGCCGGCATCCCCGTGATCAACCTCGACCGTGTCTTCGACTCACCCCTCGCCTACCGGACGTGGGTCGGCGGCGACAACTTCGGCATGGGCCTCAACGCCGGCCTCTACATCGGCAAGGCCCTCAAGGCCAAGGGTGTCTCCTCGCCCGTGATCGGCGAGATCGCCGGGATCGACAACCTCGAACTCACCAAGCAGCGCAGCGCCGGATTCAAGCGGGGCCTGGCCAAGTACGGCTTCCACGTGGGCATCCGGCAGGCCGCCAACTTCACCGCCGACTCCGGCCAGCAGGTGATGAGCAACGTACTGCAGGCACGCTCGCACCTCGACGCGGTGTGGAACCACGACGACGACCAGGGCATCGGCGTCGAGGCGGCCATCAAGCAGGCCGGCCGAAGCGAGTTCTTCATGGTCGGCGGCGCCGGCTCCAAGCACGCCATGCAGGAGATCAAGGCCGACAGCTCCGTGCTCAAGGCCACGGTCGTCTACCCGTCGAACATGTCCGCCTCGGCCATCAAGCTCGCCCGGCTCATCGCCCAGCACAAGGGGATGGGCGACCTCGTCGGGCAGGACCTGCCGTCCTCGCTGACCCTCTTCTCCGCCACCGTGACCAAGGAGAACGTCGACCAGTACCTTCCCGGCGCCTTCAGCTGACCCGGCACCCACCGTCCCCGCAACCCGGTCACGAAAGGTTTGATGATGTCCCGCACAGGTATCGTCGCGCTGCTCTCGGCAGCCGCTCTGGCCCTGCCCCTCGCCGCCACGAGCGCCGCCACCGCACACGCCGCGACACCGGCGTTCAAGGTGCTGGTGTTCTCCAAGACCACCGGCTACCGGCACGCCTCCATCCCCGACGGCGTCGCGGCGATCGAGAAGCTCGGCCAGGACAACGGCTTCGCGGTCGACGCGACCGAGGACGCCACCCAGTTCAACGACGCCAACCTGGCCAAGTACCAGACGGTCGTCTTCCTCTCCACCACGGGCGACCCCTTGGACCAGCAGTCCGAGAAGGACGCCTTCCAGCGCTACATCGAGCACGGTGGCGGCTACGTCGGCATCCACGCCGCCGCCGACTCCGGCTACACCTGGGCCTGGTACGGCGGCCTGGTCGGCGCGTACTTCAAGGACCACCCGTCGATCCAGCAGGCGACCGTGAACGTCGCGGGTCAGGGCACCGCGGCCACCAGGGACCTGCCCAACCGCTGGATCCGCACCGACGAGTGGTACAACTACCAGTCCAATCCCCGTGCCGACGTGCGCGTCCTGGCCACGCTGGACGAGCGGACGTACAACCCGGTCGGCTACAACGGCGGCTCGATGGGCGCCGACCACCCCATCTCCTGGTGCCACCCCTACGACGGCGGCCGCTCCTTCTACACCGGCCTGGGCCACACCTCGGAGAGCTACACCGAGCCGCGGTTCCTGTCGCACATCCTCGGCGGCATCGAGATGACGGCCGGCGCGGCGAAGTTCAACTGCGACCCGGACAGCACCGACTGACCGGCGCCGACGCACCCCGGCGTGCCCGCCGTCCGAGCGGGCGCGCCGGGCACGCGGTTCCCGCCCACCCGCACGTCGGCGCAGCACAGCGAAAGGACCCACCTTGCCGTCGTCAACGACCGCCCGCCGCCGCACGGCAGCGGTGAACCCGGACGCCACCCGCCACGGGCTGCCCACCGGCACCGGCACCGGGCTCGGGCCCGTCCAGCCGGCGGGCCCGGTGGCGGTTGTGGTGACGGCAGGGCGTACGGCCTCCACCGGACCGGCGGCCCGGCAATTCGCCGACCGTGTCCGCGCCCAGGACGCCGCCCGCGACCCCCGGCAGGCCAAGGCGCTCACCGCACAGGCGAGGGGCGTCGCGGCGCGGCCGGCTCCGGTGTTCCGGCAGATGGCCGCCGCGGCCATGCCCGCGCTCGACAGCGCCGTGGACTCCCACCGGCCAGGACTCACGGCGCCCGACCCCCTGGCGCAGCAGCTCACCGCCGCGGCGGCCTCGCAGCGGCACCGGGCCGTCGACGTCCGGTCGATCGAGGCCACCGAACCCGACGCCATCGACATCGACGCCGGGCCGGGTCACCAGCACGTCTTCCTGCGGATGACCCCCGACGGCCAGGCCCTGACCACCCCGGACGACCGGCCGGAGGGGAGCGGACGCAGGTGACCGGGGACGGCGACAACGACAGCGAGGAACGAGGCGGCCGGGCGCGACCGCGTCCGGCCGACGGAGGTGACGACATGTCAGATCAACGCAGTCGTACGGGCATATGGCTGGCGGGCGCGCGCGGTTCGGTGGCCACCACGGTCATCGCCGGCACGGCCGCTCTCCGGGCGGGGCTGACCGGACCGACCGGGTGCGTCACCGAGCAGCCGGGCTTCCCCGACGCCGGCCTGCCCGCCGTGTCCGACCTGGTCTTCGGCGGGCACGACGTGGCCTGCACGCCACTGCCGAAGCGGGCCGAGCAGCTGGTCGCGGCCGGCGTGCTGCCCCACGGGCTGCCCGCTCTCGTCCACGACGACCTGGCCGCCGCCGACGCCGAGATACGCCCCGCCCCCCTCCCGGACGCGGACATGAGCCGCCTGGACGCCGTGGAAGCGACACGGGCCGACATCGACGCCTTCCGCGAGCGGCACGGCCTCGCACGGGTGGTCGTCGTCAACGTGTCCTCGACCGAACCGGTCCTGACGCCGCACCCGGCGCACACCTCGGCGGGGGCCCTGCGCGCCGCGCTCGCCGCCGGCGAGGACGTGCTGCCGCCCAGCTCCCAGTACGCCCTGGCGGCGATCACGGCCGGATGCGCCCACGTCGACTTCACTCCGTCCACCGGCATGCGGATCCCGGCACTGCGGGAACTGGCCGAGGAAGCCGGACTGCCGTACGCCGGGAACGACGGCAAGACCGGGGAGACCCTGCTCAAAGCGACCCTCGGGCCGATGTTCGCCGCCCGGGGCCTGCGGGTACGCAGCTGGTCCGGCACCAACCTGCTCGGCGGCGGCGACGGCGAGACGCTCGCCGATCCGGCCGCGATGGCCAGCAAGGCGGCCTCCAAGCAGCGGGTGCTCGACAAGACGCTGGGACACCCCGTCGAGGGCGAGGTCCACATCGACTACGTGCCCTCCCTCGGCGACTGGAAGACCGCCTGGGACCACGTGACGTTCGAGGGGTTCCTGGGCGTGCGGATGAATCTCCAGTTCACCTGGGCCGGTTGCGACTCGGCACTGGCCGCGCCCCTGGTGCTCGACCTCGCCCGGCTGACGGCCCGGGCCCAGGAGCGGGGCATCTGCGGTCCCCTCGGCGAGCTGGCCTTCTTCTTCAAGGACCCCGTCGGCACCGACGAGCACGCCGTGATGACCCAGTACGAGACGCTGCGGACCTTCGCCGCCGGGCTCGGGGACCGGCGGTGACGCGCCCGCCCGTGCTCCGGTCCGGCCCGGACCCCGTCCGGAGGGGAGACGGGGACGCAGGACCGGCCGGGATCGCGCGCCGCGGATCGGTGGCCCCGGCACCCGCCGGGGCCGCGACGACGCCAGGCCGCCGCCTGCGCGACCTCGCCGAACTCGTGCGCGCCCCGGCAGCGTTCACCGTGCCGGGGGACGTCCTGGCCGGGGCGGCCGCCGCGGGCCGCCGCCCCGGCCTGGCCGTGGCCGGCCTGGCCGCCTCCTCGGTCTGCCTGTACTGGGCCGGGATGGCCCTCAACGACTGGGCCGACCGCGATCTCGACGCGGTGGAACGCCCCGAACGGCCGATCCCCTCCGGCCGGGTGGCCGCACCCGTCGCCCTGGGCACCGCCACGGCCCTGACCGCGGCCGCCCTCGGCCTGGCCGCGCTCGCCGACGGCCGTCGCGCGCTGACGGTCGCCGTGCCGCTCGCGGCGACCGTCTGGGCCTACGACCTGTGGGCCAAGTCCCGTCCGGTGGGCCCCGCGGTGATGGCGGCCGCCCGGGGACTCGACGTCCTGCTCGGTGCCCGCGCGGGCCGGCTGCGGCCCGCCCTCCCGGCGGCCGCGACCGTCGCCGGGCACACCCTCGCCGTCACCGCTCTCAGCCGCGCCGAGGTCACGGGCGCGGAACCGCGCCTGCCCGGGGCGACCCTCGCCGCCACCGGCGCCGTCGCCGCCGCGACGGCACTCCGCGCCCGCCCGGCCCGGCAGGGCACCGGCCGCCGGAGCCGACTGGCCGTCGCGGGCGGGCTCGCCGTCTACGGCGCGACGGCCGGCCGCGCCCAGGCGCACGCCGTCGCCGATCCTTCGCCGGCCAAGGTCCGCAGGGCCGTCGGCGCGGGAATCCTCGGCCTGATCCCGCTGCAGGCCGCGCTCACCGCGGGCACGGGCGCGATGCGCTCCGCCCTGCCGCTCGCCGCGGCCTTTCCGCTCGCCCGGGCCCTGTCGAGGAGGGTGTCCCCGACATGACCGCATCCCGCCACGACGGCAACACGCCCCCCGAGCCCGTCCTGCGCTACGGGTTCGGCACCAACGGCTTCGCCAACCACCGACTGGAGGACGCGCTCACCATCATCGCCGGACTCGGCTACGACGGAGTGGCCCTCACCCTCGACCACCACCACCTCGATCCCTTCGCGCCCGGCCTGGCCGCACGGACGACGGCCCTCGCCCGGCGGCTGGACCGACTCGGGCTCAGCGTGGTGATCGAGACCGGAGCCCGCTATCTGCTCGACCCCTGGCACAAGCACGAGCCCACCCTGCTCACGACCGAAGGACGCGCACACAGGGTGGATTTCCTGCGCCGGGCGGTGGCCGTCGGCGCCGACCTCGGCGCGCAGGCCGTCTCCTTCTGGGCGGGCGTCCGGCCCGCCCGGCTCGACCCGCGGACAGCCTGGGACCGGCTGCTCGCCGGATGCGCGGAAGTCGTCGAGGCGGCGGACAAGGCGGGCGTCCCGCTGGGCTTCGAACCGGAACCGGGGATGCTCGTGGAGACCCTCGACGAATACACCAGACTGGCCGCGGCGCTCGGCGACCCGGCGCCGTTCGGCCTGACCCTCGACATCGGCCACTGCCGCTGCCTGGAGCCGCACCCGGTGCCCGAGTGCGTGCGCCGGGCCGGGAACCGGCTGGTCAACGTACAGATCGACGACATGCGCCGGGGCACCCACGAGCACCTGGAGTTCGGCAGCGGCGAGATCGACTTCCCGCCCGTGCTCGACGCCCTCGACGAGGTCGGCTACCGCGGGCTGGTCGCCGTCGAGCTGCCCCGGCACAGCCATGACGCCCCGGGGGTGGCCCGCCGCTCCCTGGACTTCCTGCGGTCGCGCGACCCCGCGGTCCGTCGCGAGGAGGAGATGGCATGACACCCGACGACCTCAGAACCGCCCTGACCGACCGGATGACCGAGAAGGGCTGGAAGTGGCTCACCGGTGCGTGCGCCTCGGTGGCCGCCGACCCCGCGGTCATCGGCGGCCTGTTCCCGCTGGCCGGACGCCGATGCGGACGTGTCCGGCTGGACCCCGGCGACCCGTACGGCTGGACGGTGGACGACGCGGCCCGCTGCCTCCTGCTGGCCGCGCTGCCGCTGACCGGCACCCCGTTGCTGGAGCGGATCGGGGCGCTCTACCGGACCGGTGACGCGGCCGAACGGCGTGCCGTGCTGCGCGCCCTGCCCCTGCTGCCCGTCGGCGACGGCGCGCTGCCCCTGGTGCGCGACGCCCTGCGCACCAACGACACACGGCTGATCGCGGCCGCCCTCGGCGACTACGCGACCGACCACCTGGACGCGGAAACCTACCGCCAGGGCGTGCTCAAGTGCGTCTTCACCGGCATCCCCCTGACCGCGCTGCCGGGCCTGCCCGGCCGGGCGGACGCGGAAACAGCCCGCATGATGGCCGCGTTCGCCCACGAGCGGACCGCGGCGGGCCGCGAGGTGCCCGCCGACATCGGACCGATCCTCGCGCTCTTCCCGGACGTACCGGTGCCCGGCCCCGGGGACCTGGAACCCGTCCCGACCGCGACCACCGACCGCCGAAGCCACCGGGAGGCGTGATGCGCATCTTCGACCCGCACATCCACATGACCTCGCGCACCACCGACGACTACGAGGCGATGCACGCGGCCGGCGTACGCGCCCTGGTGGAGCCCGCGTTCTGGCTCGGCCAGCCGCGCACCTCCGTCGGCAGCTTCCTGGACTACTTCGACTCCCTCATCGGCTGGGAGCCGTTCCGCGCCGCCCAGTTCGGCATCCGCCACCACTGCACCATCGCCCTCAACCCCAAGGAGGCCAACGACCCGCGCTGTACGGAGGTGCTCCAGCACCTCCCGCGCTATCTGCTCAAGGACGGCGTGGTCGCCGTCGGCGAGATCGGCTACGACTCGATGACGCCCGAGGAGGACGAGGCGTTCGCCGCCCAGCTGCAGCTCGCCGTGACCCACGACCTGCCGGCGCTGGTCCACACACCGCACCGCGACAAGGCGGCGGGCGTCGACCGCACCCTCGCCGTGGTGAAGGAATCGGGCATCGCCCCGGAACGGGTCCTCGTCGACCACCTCAACGAAGTGACGGTACGTCAGGTCACCGACTCGGGCTGCTGGATGGGGTTCTCCATCTACCCCGACACCAAGATGGACGAGCGCCGCATGGTCGCCGTGCTCCGCGAGTTCGGCACCGAGCGCATCCTCGTCAACTCGGCCGCGGACTGGGGCAGGAGCGACCCGCTGAAGACCCGGAAGACCGGGGACGCCATGCTCGCCGCCGGCTTCAGCGCCGACGACGTGGACACCGTCCTGTGGCGCAACCCCGTCGCCTTCTACGGCCAGAGCGGCAAACTGGAGCCGGCCGAGTCGGAGGCGCCCGGCGCCGACGCCACCTACGAGGGCAACTCCGTGCTGCGCGGCGCCCGGGCGGAGGTGTAGCCGTGCGTCTGCTCCACCCCGACGGCACGGTCGTCCACCTCGCGTACTGCACCAACGTCCACCCCGCCGAGGACCTCGACGGGGTGCTCGCCCAACTGGCCCGGCACGCCGAGCCGGTACGCGAGCGGCTGGGCGTGCCCGTCCTCGGCCTGGGCCTGTGGCTGGCCCGCGACGCCGCGGCGGCCCTCGCCGCGGACGACGGCGCGGTCGGCCGGCTCCGCCGAGAGCTGACCGCTCGCGGTCTGGAGGTCGTCACCCTCAACGGCTTCCCCTACCGCGGCTTCCACGACCCCGTCGTCAAGCACGCCGTCTACCGGCCGGACTGGACCACGCCCGACCGGCTGCACTACACCCTCGACCTCGCCCGCGTGCTCGCCGCCCTGCTCCCCGACGACGCCGCGTACGGCAGCGTCTCCACCGTGCCGCTGGGCTGGCGGACCCCGTGGACGGCCCGGCAGGCCGACGAGGCCGCCCGTACGCTCGACACGCTGGCCGGCGGCCTGGCCGCCCTCGCCGCCGGCACGGGCCGCACGATCAAGGTCGGCCTGGAACCCGAGCCGGGCTGTGTCGTCGAGACCTCCGCCGAGGCCGCCCGGCACCTCGCCCGCGTCGACACCGACCGCATCGGCATCTGCCTGGACGCCTGCCATCTGGCGGTCGGCTTCGAGGAGCCGACCGCCGCACTCGCCCGCCTGGACGCGGCCGGACTCACGGTCGTCAAGACCCAGGCGTCCTGCGCCCTGCAGGCCGACGACCCCTCCGATCCGGCGACGCGAGCGGCTCTGGCCGCCTTCACCGAGCCGCGCTTCCTTCACCAGGTCCGCGAGCAGGGCACCCCGCCCCGGGCCGCGGACGACCTCGACGCCGCCCTCGCCGGCGAGCTGCCCGGCCGCGACCCCTGGCGCGTCCACTTCCACGTGCCGCTGCACGCCGACCCGGAGCCCCCGCTGACCACGACCCGACCCGAACTGGAGGCGACCCTCGCCGCCCTGCTCGGCGCGGACACCGCCCGCACCACACACGTGGAGGCCGAGACCTACACCTGGGGGGTGCTCCCCGAGGCCGGCCGCCCGCAGGGCCCCGAGGCCCTCGCCGACGGCATCGCCGCCGAACTCGCCTTCACCCGCGACCACCTGATCGCGCTCGGCCTGAAGGAGGTCGCCCCATGAGCCCCACACCCCTGCTCGTCCTGGACGTGGTGGGCCTCACCCCCCGGCTGCTCGCCCACATGCCCCGGCTGCGCGCCCTGGGCGAGACGGGCTTCGCCGCACGCCTGGACACCGCGTTCCCCGCCGTCACCTGCACCGTGCAGTCCACCCTGCTCACCGGGCAGCCCGCCACCGGCCACGGCATCGTCGGCAACGGCTGGTACTTCCGCGAGCTCGGCGAGGTGCTGCTGTGGCGGCAGCACAACGCCCTCGTCGGCGGGGAGAAGCTGTGGGACGCCGCGCGGCGCTCCCACCCCGGCTACCGCGTCGCCAACATCTGCTGGTGGTACGCCATGGGCGCCGACGTCGACCTCACCGTCACCCCACGCCCCATCTACTACTCCGACGGCCGCAAAGAACCCGACTGCTACACCTACCCCCCACAACTGCACGACGAACTCACCCAAAAGCTGGGCACGTTCCCGCTGTTCACCTACTGGGGACCGACCGCCTCCCTCACCTCCTCCCGGTGGATCGCCGACGCCGCCCGGCACATCCTCGCCGCCCACGCCCCCGACCTCACGCTCGTCTACGTCCCCCACCTCGACTACGACCTCCAGCGCTACGGCCCCGACGACCCCCGCGCCACCGCGGCCGCCGCCGACGTCGACCGGGTCCTCGCCCCACTGCTCGACACCGCCGCAGCGCGCTCGGTCACCGTGGTCGCCCTCTCCGAGTACGGCATCACAGCCGTCTCCAGGGCGGTGGACGTCAACCGCGTCCTGCGCCGAGCCGGACTGCTGCACGTCCACACCCAGGACGGCATGGAATACCTCGACCCGTGGACATCGGCCGCCTTCGCCGTCGCCGACCACCAGATCGCCCACGTCTACGTCGCCGACCCGGCCGACACCGAACGCGTCCGCGAACTGCTGGCCGGCACCGACGACGTGGCCGAGGTGCTCACCGAGGCCGGCAAGAAGGCGTACGGCATCGACCACCCGCGCGCCGGGGACCTCGTCGCGATCGCCGAGCCCGACGCGTGGTTCACCTACTACTACTGGCTCGACGACGACCGCGCCCCGGACTTCGCCCGCCTGGTCGAGATCCACCGCAAACCCGGCTACGACCCGGCCGAGCTGTTCATGGACCCCAAGGACCCCAAGGTCAAACTGCGCGCCGCCGCCGCACTCGCCCGCAAGAAGCTCGGCATGCGCTACCGCATGAGCGTCGTCCCCCTCGACCCGTCCCCCGTACGCGGCAGCCACGGCCGGCTGCCCGACCACCCCGACGACGGCCCGCTGCTGCTGTGCTCCCGACCCGGCGAAGCGCGCGACCACTACGACGCCACCGAGGTCAAGGACCTGCTGCTGCGCCTGGCCGGGCTCCCGCCGAGCGCGTCCCCGACCCCCTGACCGCCGAACCGAGTCACCACAAAGCGACGAACCACCGGAGGAACCGAGATGCCACGCCCGATCACCCTGTTCACCGGTCAGTGGGCCGACATGCCGTTCGAGGAGGTGTGCCGGCTGGCCGCCAAGTGGGGGTACGACGGGTTGGAGATCGCCTGCTGGGGCGACCACTTCGAGGTCGACAAGGCCCTGGCCGACGACGACTACATCCCGCGCCGCCGCGCCCTGCTGGAGAAGTACAACCTGCGCTGCTGGACGCTCTCCTGCCACCTGACGGGCCAGGCCGTGTGCGACCACCCCATCGACGAGCGCCACAAAAACATCCTCCCCGCCCGCATCTGGGGCGACGGCGAGCCGGAGGGCGTACGGCAGCGCGCCGCGCAGGAGGTCAAGGACACCGCCCGCGCCGCCGCCGCGTTCGGCGTGAAGACCGTCGTCGGCTTCACAGGGTCCTCCATCTGGCACACGGTGGCGATGTTCCCGCCGGTCCCGCCGGAGATGATCGAGCGCGGCTACGCGGACTTCGCCGAGCGGTGGAACCCCATCCTCGACGTCTTCGACGAGGTCGGCGTGCGCTTCGCCCACGAGGTCCACCCCTCGGAGATCGCCTACGACTACTGGTCGACGGTGCGCACCCTGGAGGCGATCGGCCACCGCGAGGCGTTCGGGCTCAACTTCGACCCGTCGCACTTCGTCTGGCAGGACCTGGACCCGGTCGGCTTCCTGTGGGACTTCAGGGACCGCATCTATCACGTGGACTGCAAAGAGTCGGTCAAGCGGTTCAACGGCCGCAACGGCCGCCTCGGCTCCCATCTGCCGTGGGGAGACCCGCGCCGCGGCTGGGACTTCGTCTCCACCGGGCACGGCGACGTGCCCTGGGAGGCGTGCTTCCGGATGCTCAACTCGATCGGGTACGACGGGCCGATCTCGGTGGAGTGGGAGGACGCCGGCATGGACCGCCTGGTCGGCGCCCCGGACGCCCTGCGGTTCATCCGCGGGCTCGTGGCGATCGAGCCGTCGGCCCAGTCCTTCGACTCGGCCTTCTCCTCGGGCGACTGACGACCGCCCCCACGCCACCACGACCGCGTCGTCGTGGTGGCGACCCCCTCGGACACCCGCTGAGACCCCTGGTCGCCAGGGGTCTCTCGCATTGCGGGGTGGTTCGCTCAGGCGGCCCCCTCGGCTCGCACCGGCCCGGCCGTGGTCTGCCTGACGTGCAGGGAGCTGCGCAGTACCACGGTGCGCAGCGGCTGGTCCTTCCCGGCGATCCGGTCCAGCAGCAGGCCGGCCGCGGTCCACCCCAGGTCGTAGGAGGGCACCTGGACCGTGGTCAGACCGGGCCGTGTCAGCGGCGCCCAGGGCACTTCGCCGAACGACAGGACCCCGATCTCCGGCGGTTCCAGACCCGCCTCGCGCACCGCCTGCAGCGCCCCGACGGCCATCAGGTTGTTGGCCGCGAAGACCGCGTCCGGTCGCTGCGGCAACGCGAGCAGGTCGGTCATCGCCGTATACCCGCCCTCGACCTTGAAGTCGGCGTGCCGGGTGTAGTCGCGCAGCAGGTCCACGTCCTCGGCCGGAGTGGCCGGATCACCCCGGTCGCCGGCGAGGAACTCCTGGAGCGCGCTGCGGTAGCCGGCGAGCCGTTCCTCGGCGGTGGAGGCGCCCTGCGGGCCGGTGATGCAGGCGATGCGCCGGTAGCCGCGTGCCAGCAGGTGGGCGGTGGCGGCGGCGCTGCCCTCCTCGTTGTCCACCAGCACGGCGTCCACTCCGGCCCCGCGGGGGCGGCGGTCCACCGCGACCACCGGGATGCCGCGGCTCTGCAGGGGGGACACGTCGGTGCGGCCACGGGACGCGGCGGCCACGATGACGCCCGCCATCCGCTCGGCGATCGCGATGTCCAGATAGCGCCGTTCCTTGTCGAGGTTCCCGTCGGTGTTGCACAGCACCACCGAGTAGCTGGTCCGCTGGGCGGCGTCCTCGACGCCGCGGGCCAGCGCCGTGAAGAACGGGTTCTCGATGTCCGGGATGATCAGTCCGATGACGCTGCTGCGCTGCATCCGCAGCGAACGGGCGACCCGGTTGGGGGCGAACCCCAGCTCGGCCGCCGCGCGCCGCACCCGTTCCGCGCGCTCGGCCGTGACGCGGCCCCCGTTCAGGACCCGGGAGACGGTCGCGGGGGAGACCCCGGCGGCCTGGGCCACGTCGTTGATCGTCGTCATAGGTCCTCCGACCTCTTGCCCGACCCGTACAGGACTCTTGACACCCTCGGAGATCAAACCCTACGTTCCCTCTGAAAAGGATTTCAAGGGCCGCCGCCGGGCCAACGGCCGCTGCAAGGCAGACTTGTGAACCATTCTTCCTGTATCAGAGGAGTCTGCTGCGCGTTCTGTTGAAATCGATTTCGGAAACTTGATCTGCCGGGGACGCCCGAAAACCCCTTCCTACTAGGTCACCTGTGCAACGTGGAGGTCCGCAATGGTGCGGATGAACGCGGACGGCCCGGCACGAGCGGCGCACCGCCCGCCCTGCACGTTCGTGGTCGTCTACTGCCAGTCCAGCAACGCCGAGCCGTACCGCGCCCAGCTCAACGAGCAGCTCCAGTACTTCGTCATGAAGTACCCGGACCTGAAGCTGCTGCCCATCACCGACGCGCACCAGGACAGCGCCACCCAGGTGAGCCAGGTGCAGACCTTCATCCAGCAGAAGGTCGACGTCCTGATCCTCTCGCCCAACGAGCTGGCCCCGCTGATCGCCGCGGTGCAGCAGGCGTGCAGCGCGCACATCCCGGTCATCGTCCTGGACCGCACCGTGAACACCGCCTGCTACACGTCCTTCATCGGCGGCGACAACCACAAGATCGGCAAGATGGCCGGTGAGGCCGCGGTGAAGGCCCTGCCGCACGGCGGCAACGTGGCCGAACTGCAGGGCACTCTGTCCGACCAGCCGCAGATCGACCGCGACAAGGGCTTCAGAGACGCCATCGCCGGACACGGCATCACCATCGTGTACCACCAGGAGGCGAAGTGGCTGAAGGCTAACGCCACCGCGATCACGCAGCGTTGGCTCGCTCAGAACAAGAAGATCGACCTCGTCTACGGCGAGAACGACGACATGGCCCTCGGCGCCGTCCTCGCCGCCCACAAGGCCGACGACATCAAGTTCATCGGCATCGACGGCCTCGCCATCCCGACCGGCGGCATCCGCGCCGTCCAGCTCGGCCAGATGTACACCACCTTCATCCACCCGACCGGCGCCCAGGAGGCGGCGGCCACCGCCGAGGCCATCGCACACGGCAAGACCGTCGACAAGAAGCAGGCCCTGCAGACCACTCAGATCACCAAGGACAACGCCGCCGACATCTACCTTTGACTTTGGCAGTGCGCCGCCCTTGGGGGCGGTGGTGAAGGCCATCTCAAGGCCGCTCTGACCCGTACGTGAGCACGGGTTGGCACTGTATGCCTCAGCCCACGGGGCGTTGCTGCCGCTCGATGTACTGCTGTACGACGGTCAGCGGCGCCCCGGCGCAGCTTGCGGCGAAGTACGAGCGGGACCAGAAGTGTCCGCCCCGCAGGTACCGGCGCACGTGCGTGTCGTACTCCCTGCGCAGCAGCCGGGCAGAGACGCCCTTGAGGGAGTTGACCAGCTTGGAGAGCTGGACGTTGGGAGGGTGGTGCACGAGCAGGTGGACATGGTCTTGTTCGCCGTTGAACTGTTTCAGCTCGGCTTCGAAGTCGGTGCACACCTCTCGCATGATCTCCTCGCAGCGCGTCGGCATCTCGTCGGTGAACGCCTTACGCCGGTACTTGGTGACGAACACCAAGTGGACGTGAAGGGTATGGTGATCGTTATGGGCGAACTCGGCCTGGTGAAACGGCAGTTCGGGCACCGTGCCCGACTGGCGCTCAGCCCTGCCGAAATCCGGCTCCTGGACGA
>NZ_JBITGJ010000074.1:0-39913 GCF_044456925.1 Streptomyces sp. NPDC050743 | reverse complement strand
CCCTCGTCGTCGGGGACGTGGTCGGACACGGCATCAACGCCGCAGTGACGATGGGCAGGCTCCGCACCGCCGTCCGCACGCTCGCGGACCTGGACCTGCCCCCCGACGAACTGCTGGCCTGCCTCGATGACACGGTCCGCCGGCTGGCCGAGGAGGACGCCGACGGCCCGGACGAATTCCCCGTGGTTCTGGGCGCTACCTGCCTGTACGCCATCTACGACCCGGCCACCCGGCAGTGCACGATGGCACGGGCCGGGCACCTCCCGCCCGCGATCATCGATCCCCAGGGCCGGGTCACCTTCCCCGACGTCCCCACAGGAGCCCCCCTCGGCGTCGGACTGGGCATCCCCTTCGAGGCCGTGGAACTGGAACTGTCCGAAGGCAGCGTGCTCGCGTTCTACACCGACGGCCTGATCGAGTCCCGCGACGAGGACATCGACGTCGGCATGCACCGCCTGGGCGCCGCCCTGGCGCAGCCCGATCAGTCCCTGGAAGACTTGTGCTCCTCAGTGATGGAAACCGTGCCGACTCAGGCAGCATCCGACGACGTCACTCTGCTCCTGGTCCGGATCCGCACACTCAACGCGGCCCAGATCGCCTCCTGGGACCTGCCGCTCGAGCTGACCGCCGTCCACACCGCCCGGCACCTGACCACCCGTCAACTCAGTGAATGGGGGCTGGAGGATCTCGTGCCCACCACAGAACTGGTCGTCAGCGAACTGGTCACCAACGCCATCCGCCACGGCGCCGGCCCGATCCGGCTCCGCCTCATCCAGCACCAAGTCCTGACCTGCGAAGTATTCGACAGTGGAGGCTCCTACCCGCGCCTGCGCCATGCCCGCATCATCGACGAGAACGGCCGAGGCCTGTTGATGATCGCCCAGTTGTGCCGCAGGTGGGGCTGCCGCTCCTCAACGGGGGGCAAGTGCGTATGGGTCGAACAAGACCTGCCCTCTACAGCCTCAGTCGCTCTGGCCGCTTAGGGACACCCCGACGGAGCGGGTCCCCTTCTTGATCACCTGGGTGTCGTCCAGGACCAGCGTCGCCTGCGCGTCGCCCAGTTCGGCGGCGATGTAGTCCTGGACCTCCGCGAGCAGGGCGTCCGCGTCCCAGGACGCCTCGCCGAGGAACTTCTGGATCCGGTGAGGGGTCGCGTGCCCGGCCCGCCCGGCCATGGTCCAGCCGTTCTTCCTGCCCGGGTCCGACAGCAGGCCCTCGACCAGGTCCGCGAACACCTCCCGCGGCTCCGGCCGCGCGAACAAGTGCCCCAACCCCGCAGTGAGCGAGGCGAGTTCCTCCGCCCACCCCTCCACGTGCTCAGGTGCCACATCAACCAGCATGACCATTCAACGACAGGAACGAGTTGATGAACGCCGCCAGCTGAGCCGGATCCCGCCGCGTCGAGAACGGCAACAACCCCCGGGCCGCCCCGCCGACCCCACCTTCTGCACCCGCGGAGACCGACGCCACCACGGACCGGCCGGCAGCCTGAGGCATAGTCAGTTGCTCAACCGTCTCGGCATCATGCGCCCGCAGCGCGGTCAGCAGCTTCGCCAGATCCTCATACGCCTTCGAGGCGAGCATCTCGTCCGGTTCCTTGCCCGGCCCCAGGAACACGGGCACCACCAGTGAAGCGGTCTTTCCCTCACCCGGCATCCGCCCTTCTCCACCGTACGGATCCAGGAAACGGGCGCTGTACGAGCCTGGTTCAGCGACCGCCGGGTGCGCCGAGGAGTCTTGCTGCCACACGCACCATCAACTGATGAGCATCCCATCAGGTAAGGGCCACATGGCGACCTGCTCCGTCACGCCCACTCCATGCCCAGCTCCCGGAGGGGCGTGACCTACCGGAGCCTGGCCCGAGACACGGCCTTCTGCCAGGGAGCATTCGGCGGATAGATCCATCCACCTCGTTGCTGCGCGCCCAACCGGACGGAGCGCCATCTCCATGAACTCGTTGAGGACCGCCGAGTCGACCAGGCCATCCGAAGCGCGGTCCACCGGCCCTTCGGCAATGGGTGCGGATCCTCTGAAGTGACGGTCAGGATCAAGCCGTGAGGCTGTACTTCCGCTGGTCGGGGCCGGGATAGAGGCGTTGATGTTCATGAGCCGCGTGGAAGGCCCAGTAGTTGTCGAAGTCGCCGTTCGTGATCAGTGCGCGGAGTTGGAGGACGGCTTCGGCGCCGTCGAGTCCCCAGCGGGCGCCGGTGATGTCGAGGCGGTCGGCGATCAGGTGGCGGCAGGCGCCCTCGACGGCGCCGGTGGCGATTGGCCAGCCGGCTGCGAGGGCGGTGTCGTAGTGGAGCTGATCGAGGTGGCCGGTGAGGTAGCGGTGGCAGGTGGTGACTGCCTCGCGGCGGGCGGCAGGAAGCCGTTCGGCTGCAGCCTGAGCGGTCATCTCGGTGGCGGCGCGGTCGGCATGTCCGGCGAGGATCGCGGTGAGTTTGTCCGCGGCCCAGGTCTCGGCCTCGCGGCTGCCGGGCGGATGGAAAGCATGTGCAGCCGTCCAGCAGTACTCGGCGACATGCACGAAGTCGAGCAGGACGTTGAGGCGGATGCCGCGGCGGGCGGCTTCGGCCTGGATCAGGTCGAGTTGGTGGCGGGCGCCGTCGACGAGCACAATCCAGTCCCGCAGATGCTGCGGGTCACGGGCCTCGGCCTGGTCGAAGGCGTCGGCGATGACCTGTTCCGGGGAACGGATCACTGAGGCGGTGCACCATTTGTGCTGCGCTGTCGGGCCCGGCCTGACCGGCCGGGTCTGGCTGCGGCCGCCGGGCGGATGAACGATGTCGTGCGGCCGGCGTGGGGCGGGCGCGGTGTCGAAGACGCAGGCCACGGTCGCCATGCGCTTGCGGTTGGCTTTCTCACCCGGGGCCAGGCGTCCGCGCCGTCCGGCTGCCGCGCTCTTGGCCGCGGCCCGGCGGGTGGCCTCGCGCAGTGCTTCGGGGCGCATCACCACGCCCTTGCCGTCGACCTGGATGACCAGCGGCATCTCCCGGGTGCACGGGGTGGGGATCTTCGCCGTGTAGTAGGCGGCGATGTCGACGGCGGCAGCGACCACCAGCTCTTTGAGACGGCGCTTGCCCAGTACCTTGCCGCACCGGCGCTCGATCGCGGCCTGGGCCTGGTCGAACGAACCGCGGACCGCCTCCAGGACCGCGAGCCGGGCAAGCCCGCGGGAGTGCCGGCCGATGGGCAGCGACAGGTCCGCATCCGCCGGGTGCACGTTGGGCACGCCCCGGCCGCGATAGGCGATCCGGGTCACCCGCACCGGCCCGAACACGCAGGTCAGCCAGCGGGGATGGTGTGTCTCCCGCCAGGTCCGCGGCTGGCCTTCCGGCCCGCGCACCGCCGGCTGCCCTGCGCTGATGCGGGCCGTCGTTTCTTCCATCCTCGCCCGCAGGTCGAGGTGATCCTGCATCAACTGCCGTAGCAACTCGCGTCCTTGCTGTTCGAGCAGCACCTCCAGCTCGTCATGAGCCATATCCCGCGCTGGGGCGCCGGCCAGCGTCGAGACGAGGCGTTCGAAGGCGCCACGTGAGGCGGCATACGCATCAGGCCCGGATAAGGCGTCATAGGGTTCCATCTGGGGCTCTTCTTCGGCTCTTCTGCGGTTCGTTTGGTTGGCACCTTCGAATCTACGGAGAAGAGCCCCTTGGTCACCGGGAGTTGGCCCGGTCGGCGTTCCCGTCATGGCGGGCGAGGGTGAACCGGCCCGGCGTGCCCTCGTCCAGCCAGCCCCGCTCCACCAGACGCTTCAGCTTCCCCCGCGTCCCCTCGATCTTCGCCGTCGTGGCCTCCAGCCCGATCCGCGGCACGATCTGCTTGGCCTGCAACGGACCCCGAGCATCAGCGACGATCTCCACGATGTCCCGGTACACATCCGGCAACACCTGAGCAACCAGGCCCTCCCGCCACGGCGGCACCGCCATCACACCGATACCGTGAGGCGTCGGCGCCTCCTTGGGTTCCGGCGCATCGTGCGCCTCTGCTTCCGGCGCTGCCTGGGCGGCCGACAACTCCGCCAGCACCTGCTCGACGGTCTCCCGCGTGATCTCCAACCGCGACAGATCCGCCCGGGCCTTCTCCAGCCGGACAGCCAACTCCGCAGCCTCAGCCTGGAGTTCTTCCACCCGCTGTCGAGCCGCGGCCTCCCGCGCCTGGAGCTCTTCCGGTAACGACACCACGGCGCCCCACCTCCACCTCGCCACGGTAGAAGTACGACGGCACCGACCACACGTCAATCAGCGTATTCCCAGCTCAGCTGTCCCTCGAAAGGAACCGCACCCTTCGAGGATCGACGCCACGTGGCCTTCTCGGCGGGACTCGCGGGCTTCACCACCATGGGGTTTGCGACCACCCACTCGATGCCCTGGCACGCTGACCCCGGGCAGCTGCTGGAACAGGGATCGTGGACCTGGGCGGTGGCGATGGCTGCTGCAACGGCAGTATCGGCCGGCACAGCGTGGCTCGTCGCACGGGCGCGTGGACATAGCCGCTGACGAGGCTGACCTTGCCGCTGAAGGTAGCGGCGTTGCTGGCCGTGGCCACCGAGCCGATCTGAAAGTGTAGTTACGGACTGTATCCGTGCGCGCGGCCATCTGACTCCCCGGCAGATGGCCGCGGATGGGGAGTTCCAACTGGCCACTGTCAACGCGGTTGTGGGACCTGGAGCTGCCTGACCAGGCCACAGCGATCAAAAGGATCTGTCAGGCCGTTGGCCGAGACCTCACACCGGAAGAACGCGGAGCATACCTCGCCGGCCAGAAGCCCGGCCCGGTGTGCCCCACCTGATCTAAGCGGCCTGCCTGAAGTTCTGCGCGTAATGCTTCGGCAGCCAGGGCGAGGACCAGGGTGCGGCTGTGGTCAGCATCTGGGTGGGTGAGCGTTGTCGGAAGAAGGCGTGGGCCTGGCGCTGGCGGCCTGGCCAGGTGACGGCGGTGTTGGCGAGGAAGGCCTTCAGTGCGGCCCGGATCCGCTCGACCGGGTTGTCGTGCGGGCTGTAGCGAGCGCCGAACAGCGGGCGCAGGCGGGGCTGGTCGGCCAGGCGGACGTACCGGCCGGATTTCGAGCCGAAGTGCCGCAGATTCGTGAGGGGGTATCTCAAGATCCGTAGCATCCGACGCACCGGCCAGGACCTTCTGGAACGTGATCTTTGACCACAGGTAGGAGTCGGCCGCACGCTCGGGGGTGCCCGCAGGGGCCGGTGAGTGGCTCTGCGCCACTGCCGAAGGGGGCCGCGCCCCGGCATGCGTGGTGCAAGAAGACAGACGCCTACAGCCACGTTCGGCATTCATTGAGCGCCAGCAGGGGAATGATGCCGACTATGGACGCCTGGGTGACGTTGCTCGCGACGGTTGTCGGTGCTGCCATCGCGATGCTGGGGCAACACCTCATGAAGCGCGCTGAAGACAGGACGCGCCTATCGGAGTTGCTCTTGGAGCAGTGCGCCTTGGTCGCTGCCTCTGCGGCAGACTTCGAGAATCGCATCTGGGAAGAGGCGGTCTTGGGCATGGACGACCGCGTCAATGGCTTCGACCTCGCCGCTCACAGGCGGTCGTCCGTTCGACTACAAATCCTTACTCGGGACCCTGCCTTGCACGCGGCACTTGAGGAGCTGAACGAGGCTGGCAAGCATCTGGGAAGCTACTGGCGACGAGGCGACGTGGACGACGACGAGTACACCAGGCGTTACAACCAGCACCACACCGCCATAGCCGAGTTCCTCGATGTGAGCGGCGAGGCGGTCCGCCGGCGCCTCACGTCGGCCTAATTAGCTCGAACCCTCCGCGTACTACCCGAGGTGTTCCGTGCAGTTCGAGCACCGCAGGATGCCCGGGATCCGCGGGTGCGCCTCGAGGGAGGTGGGCCCGCAGGTCGGGCACCGCGGCCCGTGCGGCACCGCCCCATCCGCCGTGTCACACCAGACGAATTGGGCGCCCTGCTTGTTCGGCTTGCTCTGGTGCCACCCGCCCGGGTCAGCCAAGTCGGGGTCCTCGGTCCGGACCGGCTGGAGCGTTTCGTCGTAGTGCCCAGCGAGCCGGCCGCGCGGCACCCGGCCCCAGAGAGCGTGCAGCATGGTCGCGGTACAGGTGCTCTCCACAGCCGCCCCGGCGTTGCACTCGGGGCAGGGCACCGGCTTGGGCTCCCCGTGGTAGCTGTCCCACTGCTGGTAGGCCGGACCAGGACAGTTGGCGAACACGCTTGCCGGGCGCATACTGGCATCGACCTCGCCGGTTTTGTCGCAGTTTGCTCAACATCGATGCAACACCCGGCGAGGTCCCCGTGTCATCGAAGCCGTAGCGCTCGGGCGACACTCCCGGATACCGCGCAGAACTTCAGGTCATCCGCTTAGCCGCCAGTGCGATCGTGGGACCTGCCCTGCGGTTCGGACGCAAGTTCGTACAGGTCGTCGGCCTGGGCTGGCACCGAGATGGCGCATGGCGAAGTCGTTGAGGATGGGCACCTGCCAGAGCAGAACACACGATCGTGTTCAGCACCCCTGGGGTAGCCATGACTCAGTGCCTGCGACGGCGTGGCATCCGGTGCACCATCGCGGACGAGGCGCCCTGGCCGGAGTCAGCCATCGGACGCCCCCAGCGCCGGGACTTCACTCCCGAGGATGTCCGAGAGTCCTGGCTCTGCCGTGGGATCAAGGGCAGGCCGGTAGTGGCGAATGATGTGCGTGGTGGCGTCGGCGACGGTGTGGCCCCACTGGCCGGCGGAGCCCACCGATGTGCCGGCTACCGGTTCGAGGTGGACTATCACCGGCAGGTCGGGCGCGTACCAGAGGGCGGGGTCGCGGAAGATGATCGCAACTGGGATAGGCGAGTCCGCCTTCAGTTCCCGTCGGTCCTTGCTCGCCTGTCGATCGCCGCCGAAGTTGCGCAGCAGGCGACCGTCAGCGTCCAGCAGGAATAGGGCAGTGCCGTCGGAGCGTCGGCGCAGCACGACCCGTGTCTTTAGCCCAACGGTGAGGAGTGCCGCCAACTCGGTGGCGTGCTGGTCGACGACCCCGCCACGCGAGATCTCCGCCTGGGCTCGGCGGCTCTTGCCGAACCATCGATCGCGTATCCAGCGGCTGATGGTGGAGCGTCGATGCACGGGAGCTCTCCCCTTGAAGTGACACAGAATGTTGCCGAGTCGCCCTCGGCCGCCGCGGGGCTTCCGCAGGTCGGCTGGGAAGGCTCAGCTGTCGTGTGACATTGAAGCCTCTCTGTGTCTCACGCGCCTGGCGTTCCGCCGAAGCACGTTCTCGACGGGCGGGAGGGGCACTGTCGTGCCGGGCTCATCGTCTGCACGAATCGATTCCCGGTCTCGCGGGGGAAGACCGCAGCCGCGGCTCTCTCGGGATCAGTGATGATCAGCCGGGCCATCACCGGTTCGCTTCACAGGTTTTTGCGGATGGGGACGATGTCGGGAACGGTGGGCCCAACCTCGCTGCGTGAATATTCAGAACGAATGTGCGCAAGGTATGCGCCGCAGCCTTGGCCCATGGCATGGCGGAGAGTTGGACCATGCAGCACGAATTCCAGATCAGTCACCGCAGCGACAGCGGCTGGACCGTCGTGGAGGTCTACGGTGAGGCGGATGTGTCCACCGTGCCGCAGTTCCGGGAGCACGTAGTCGAGCTCATCCAGGAAGGGGATCGCCGCTTCATCGTCGATCTGCTCGGCGTGACGTTCATCGACTCGACGGGGCTGGGCGTGCTCGTCGGAATCCTCAAGCGCATCCGCGCCTGTCGTGGCGAGCTGCGACTGGTCATCGCCAATCGGGACGTCCGTCGGATCTTCACGATCACGGGACTGCACAATGTGTTCCCCATTTACAACTCAGTCGACCTGGCGAAGGCCACACCCTGACCCGTAAGGAGAAGCCTGTGCCACCAGCCGTCCCTGAGTACCTGTCACCTCTGCGGTGGAGGTGGATCCTGTTTGCTACCCGCCGTCAGGAGGTGAGGTTCATCTACTGGCCGCCCCGGCAGCCGACCGGACACCGCCGCATCCGGATGTTCGACCGGAATGGGTACGACATCGGCGTTCTGGTGTGGAGGGTGTGCGAGGTGTGCCGCGTCGGCAGCATCGACAGGATCTCCATCCTAAGGCAGCGTCAGGGCCTTGGGCGGCGCCTGATCCGCCGTGCCCTCGCCGACGGCCCCGACTACGCCTGGCAGACCACTGGCCAGTTCCCGGAAGCCAGGCAGTTCTTCCCCGCCATGGAGCGAGAAACCGGCGTCGCTTTTCCCGAGTACGGCGGTGTGTGCGACCACTTCACGGCGCCGTCCGGTCCCAGGCTGCCCCCGGCGCGACGCCGTCCGCGGCCGGTTTTGGAACGCATGTGACGGCGGCTGCCCCGGCGGCCCCGCCGCGCGCGGCCTCCTCCGTGGAGGAGACCACCGCGACTACCGAGCAGCCGCGGAGCGCCCTCCTCGTATCCCGTTCAGGAATCAGCGACGGGTCACGGCACAGCCGGTCTTGTTGGCCCCATTCCCCAACTTCACGTTCGGCTTCTTGGCTTGTGAGCTGGGTGAGTTTCACCTGCTCTTGATGAACCGGCCGCGGGCTGTCTGGTCCTCGCCGAGTGCGCCGCCGGGTGACGTTGGTTTCGGTCACGTGCAAGCCCCCGCCTCGAGGCGGTCGCGCTGCCCGCGAGAGAAATTGCAAAGATCCACACCGTCCAAGTCAATCGTGTCGTCCGGATCCTCCTCGTACGGGGGCGACGACCTCAGGCCAGTGGTTCCAGTTCAACCGGGCAGCGAGCCGTTCGGCGTCCGTCCGAACCTCTGCGGAACTGTCCTCAGCATCCTTACGCTGCATGATGAACGCGTCCCACCCGGGGCGCGCCATGGAGCGGCGCCGCGCACGCTCGACCGGCCCCGCCACGGTCACGAGCTGATCCGGGCCGCGGTGGTGGCGAGTTGTTCTTGCAGTCGGGCGTGCCGGAACTGGTACACGGCCCCGGCCTGCCGGAGGACACCCCTGCGGTGGGCATCGTCGAGGAAGGCCATGAGCCGCCAGGGCAACTGGCCTGTCGCGCACAGCAACAGCCGGGTGGTTAGCAGCCAGCCCCAGGCGCTCAGGCCGATCGTAAGGGGGCCGACTGGGATCCAGACGGCCTTCGCTCCGGGCACCTCCGGCCGCTACTCCAACACCAACTACATCGTGCTCGGCATGCTGATCGAGAAGGCCACTGGCAAGAGCGCCGAGCAGGAGATCACCAACCGGCTCATCAAACCCCTCGGACTGCACCACACGTCCTTCCCGGACAACTCCGTTAGGATTCCCGGCCCGCACGCCCACGGCTACGTACGCATGAACGGCCCGGGCTCCCCACTCACCGACGTCACCGAGGAGAACATGTCGGCGGCGTCGACGGCCGGGTCGCTGATCTCCACCACCCATGACCTGAACCGCTTCTTCAGCGCTCTCATCGGCGGAAAGCTGCTGCCCCCGGCCCTGCTCCACGCCATGCAGGGCGTCAAGCCGCTGCCGGGCCAGTCGCCCTACGGACTCGGGATCGACCGCGTCACCAACGCGGCGTACGGCACGGCCTACGGTCACACCGGCGGAACCCTGGGATACACCACTTACAGCTACACCACCGGCGACCACAGCCGCCAGGTCACCTTCTCCCTCAACACCATGATCGACTCGGCGCAGATCAAGACGGCCGTGGACAAGGCGCTGACGACGCTGCTGAGCCCTCCCGCCACGTAGCATTAAGAACCCAAGCGTCGGCAGTGGCTCACAATTCAGCCGTCGCCGACACGAACTATGGGCATGGTGGTCGCTGAGGTCTCCGGGGCTGGTGGCGCATTTGGCTAGAAGCGAAGACGGTTGGCGCCAGCTGGTGGGGTGGCTGTACTTCGCTGCTGTACTGCGGCGGTCCCAGGGGCGCTGGCCCGAGCAGCTCGCGGGCGGACCTCGGCCCCCAGCGTGGTCAGTAGCCCAAGAAGTGAAGGGCCGGGTCTTTGACCTGCGGCCGTGTAATCGGTCAACGCTGTGACCTGCGGCTTAGCTGTCGTCGGTTGTCAGCGTTGGTCGTCGTTGAGCACCCTTTGACGGCCCCGGGACGGCCCGTCAACCGGTGATGTCAGGACAGTGGATGCTCGTGTGGCAGTGGCGACTTCACCCGCACCTGAGTACGACGACACGACCCGGGGCCACGGAACACCTGCTCACCCTCGACGGAAGGTGGATGTACGTCTCGGTCGACCCTCGGTCCGAGGCGAGCGACCTGGCCTTTGTCGGCAAGTACCTGGACGATCGGGCACCAGGCATCATGGTTGCCCGTCTGCCCATTCACCGTTGACGGGAAGTCATGCTGGACAGGGTCGTCCCGGGAGAGCATGTGGGTGACGTCGTATCGGCCGGCGTGCCTGCATCTTCGTCGGCCGCTTCCCAGTGGTCGCGATCCGCTCCCGGGTGTCGCGCGGCTCGACGCCGGCGACCTTGGCCGCCATGGCGAACTGGGCGCCGCTCCGCTCCTGCCGAGCGTGCGGGGCGAGTTCGCCGGTCCGTGTGCGGGACGATTTCAGCTGCTGCTCCCTTCGGCGTCGCTGTTCGCCGTGCTGGTCAGGAGCGCGCTGGCGACCACGTCGAAGATGTGGTCGGCGTGGGGCGCGAGCGAGCGCTGGTCGCCGAGCCAGGCGAGCGCTTCCACCAGCGCGAACAGATCGTCGCCGTCGATGTCGGTCCGTGCCAGGCCCGCGGCCTGGGCGCGGGCAAGGAGCCGGGCACCGGCCGCGCGCAGGGTGACGCACGAAGCGTGGAGTGCGGAGTCGGGGTCCGCGATGGCGGCCGCCATCAGCACGACCGCGCCCCGGTACTCGGTGGTCCAGCCGACGCAGTCGCGCAGCCACGACACGAGAGCATCGCCGGGCGAGTCGTCCGTCTCGAGGGCGTCCGCCTTGGCGGTCAGCTCGCCGAAGCTCGTGTGGAGCAGGGCATCGAGCAGCGCCTCGCGTGTCGAAAAGTGACGCAGCAGCGTGGCGAGACCGACATCGGCCCTGCGTGCGATGTCGCGCAGGGACACGTCGACGCCCTGCTCGCTGATGGCGGCGCCCGCTACTGCGAGCAGGTGGTCGCGGTTCTTCCTGGCGTCGGCCCGCATCTGTCCCCCTTGAGTATCCGGATCGGTGGTTCATGTATTCGGGTCAGTGGTCCAATTACATGGATCACTGATCCGGATAAGAGTATCGTGCAGCGCGGGCAGGGGCGAGCCGCTCCCTACGGCCGTCACTACCGTCCGTGCTGATGCGTCAATCGACGCGGAGTGCGCCCTACGGCCGAGGTCCCTGTCGAGATGGGGACGGCCCCTCCAAGCACAGGCGAGGGTGCTTGCTCGCGGCGCGCCGGAGGATGGCCTTCTGGACAGTTCGTGGCGCGGGCGGCGGGCGGCAAGGCGAGTGCCTTCCGCAGACCCGGGATGAAGCTCATCGGCGACATCGCCTTCAGTGCCAACGACGAGCGCTGGCCTTACCCGGCAACCTGCCATCACGGGGCAACTTCAGGTGTGACACGAGGTCTCTGACGGCGGTCTGGACGTCTTCTCGTCAGGCTGTCCCGTGTAGCAGCCGGGACAGTCCGGCATTCAGGTCGATGCCGTCACCCTCCCGCCCGGACGGCATCAGGTGGTAGGTGCGCTCCAACCACTGCGTCACCACTGAGAGGGAGGCTGTGAGGTGGGCGGCCCCGTGCGGAGGGGACAGCGCGAGATTCAGCACGGCATCCGGCCCTGTGCGGGTGGGCCAAAGTCGCACGTCCCCTTCTCCGCTCGGCCGGAGTACGCCCTGCGCCAGCAGATCGCGGTCGAACGCCCAGGTGACCGGTTCGTCGGTATCGGCATAGAAGACGATGTGCACGGCATAGGGGTCGTGCGGTTCGTACAGGAGACGGGTCGGCACCTTCACCGGCTGGTCCGGCGTGAGCGTGAGCCGGCAGCCGGCAGCGGTGCACCCACACCCTCCGACGTCGGTGCCCGCGCGTGCCCGGGCACATGCACATACCTGTCCTGTGCTCCGAGGGTCAGCGGGAGGTGTGGTCGTTGAGCCCGTGTGCCTTGGCACTCACGGTGCCCCACTTGTCGGCGTTCCAGCGGTGGAACTGCTGGCCGTCGTAGGAGTGCCGCTGGCGGCCGTCGTTGTGGTGCCACTTGTGGTCGTTCCGCTCCCACTTGGGGTGGCTGTCGTAGACATACAGGTCGCTGCTGTCGCGGTCGATGCGATGGTTGCTGCTCTCGCGGTCGCGGTCGCTGTCACGGTCGCCTCCGCGATTGTCGCCGTACGGGACGGTGATGCTGGAGGAGTGAGAGGCGTGTGCAGTGCGGTCGACGGACGGGTCGGACGTCGCCGATGCGGTGCCGCCTACTGTCAGCAGGGTGGCTGCTGCGACAGCGAGAGTGCCGGCCATGGTGGTGGCCCGTCGTCCAACGTGTGATTCATGATCATTTTCCTTGGTTTGTGCCCTCTGACAGAGGGTCTGGCTGTGCCCTGTGAAGGTGATGGAGGGTCTGGCTATTGCCCCGAGAAGGAGGGGCGTCGGAGGTCCGTTCCTTGCCTGCGGACGGCCGGGTCGCCGGGCGCAGGCAAGGACCGCCCCGCATGCCAGCGGGGGGCTTGGTCAGCCGCGGTGGGTTTCCAGCAGTCGCAGCCAGATTTCGCCGAGGGTGGGGAAGGCGGGGACGGCGTGCCAGAGCCGGTCGAGGGGGACTTCGCCGGCGACGGCGATGGTGGCCGAGTGGACGAGTTCGCCGACGCCGGGGCCGGCGAAGGTGACGCCGGCGACGGTGCCCCGGTCGGTGTCGATGAGCATGCGGGCGTGGCCGCGGTAGTCCTCGCCGTACTGGTGGGCGCCGGCGACGTGGGCGAGGTTGTAGTCGACGACCTTGATGTGGCGGCCGCTGTGTTCGATCTCGCGGCTGGTCAGGCCGACGGAGGCGACTTCGGGGGTGGTGAAGACGACTTGGGGGACGGCGGCCGTGTCGGCGGTGGCGGCGTGCGCGCCCCAGGGGGTGTCGTCGACGGGCTCGCCGTTGGCGCGGGCGCCGATGACGGCGCCGGCTATGCGGGCCTGGTACTTGCCCTGGTGGGTCATCAGGGCGCGGCGGTTGACGTCGCCGACGGCGTAGAGCCAGCCGCCGTCGATGCCGGTGACGCGGAAGGTGTCGTCGACGGTGAGCCAGTCGCCGGGGGTGAGTCCGACGTTTTCCAGGCCGATGTCGCGGGTCTGCGGTGCGCGGCCGGTGGCGAGGAGGATCTCGTCCGCGGCCAGTTGTCCGCCGTCGGACAGGGTGATTCGCACTTCGCCGTTCTCGCGTGTCATGGAGGTGGCGGTGGTGTTGAAGCGGATGTCGACGCCTGCTTCGAGCAGCCCCTCGGTGACCAGGTCTCCTGCGAAGGGTTCCATGCGCTCCAGGAGTCCGTTCTCGAGGACGAGCATGGTGACTTGGGAGCCGAGGGCGTGCCAGGCGGTGGCCATCTCGACGGCGACGACGCCGCCGCCGACGATGGCGAGGCGGCCGGGCGGCTTGGTGGCGGTGGTGGCATCGCGGCTGGTCCAGGGGCGGACGGTGTCGTATCCGGGGATGGGGGGCAGGGCGGCGCGGGTGCCGGTGGAGACGGCGACGGCGTGCCGGGCGGTCAGGTGGATGGTGTCGCCCTCGGGGGTCTGCACGGCGACCTGCTTGGGGCCGGTGAGGCGGCCGTGGCCGCGTATGAGGTCGACGTCGACGGAACCCAGCCAGTCGACCTGGTCCTCGTCCTTCCAGTAGGAGGACATCTTGTCGCGGTGTGCGAGGACCGCGTCGACGTCGAGCGGGCCGGCGACGGCCGGGTCGAGTCCGGGTACGCGGCTTGCGTCGGCACGTGCGACGACCGGCCGCAGCAGCGCCTTGCTGGGGTCGCAGGCCCAGAACGAGCACTCTCCGCCGATGAGGTCGCGCTCGATGATCACGGTGCTGAGTCCGGCGGCGCGGGCGCGTTCGGCCACGTTCTCGCCGACCGGCCCTGCGCCGATGACGATCACGTCGTAGGCGCGGGTCGTCTCGCTCGTCACTGCTGCGTTCGTCACTGCTGTGTTCCTCACTGTGTCGTTCCTCATTGCATGTGTGCCTGGGCCGGACTCTCCACGGCCGCGGCCCCTTGCCGGCCGCGTTCGCCGTTGCCCGCCGCCGGACGGCGCCGGGGCCGCCGCACCGCACGGGGGAGGGGCAGTCACGGGCTGGGACGGCCGCGGCGGCCAGCGCGGCCCCGTGGCAGCCGGACCGCCGGGCGGCGGAGAGCACCCGCCCATGCGCTCGCCCGGCGGTCGGTGCCGGTCTTCGGTTTGGACCGCGAGAGGTGCTGGTCCGCACTGGCTGTCGTCCGGGCCGGGCACGGCCCGTAGCAGCTCTTGGACGGTGGCTTGGCGGCTTGTGGGGGAGGTCAGCGGCCGGGGAGGCGCTCCGAGATTTCCTGGAGCACCCAGCCGTTGCCGTCCGGGTCGCTGAAAGTGGCGAAGGAGGCGTAGGAGGCGCGCTCGGGGTGCAGGCCGGCCAGTCGCTCCTGGCCGGGGAGGCGGTGGGTGACGTCCCCGCCCTCGTGGCCGTGGAAGAGGCCGCCTGCGTCGTGGAAGATCTCGCTGACCTCGATGCCGCGGCCGGTGAGCTCCGCCCGGGCCTCCTCGATGTCGGAGACGATGACGTACAGGCCCTGGAACGAGCCGGGTGCGAGGGGGGTCATCCCCTCGCCGAAGAGGATCGAGCACTCGGAACCGGGCGGCGTGAAGTGCACCACCCGGACGTCCTCGCTGGCCTTGTAGTCGACGTCCAGGCGGAATCCGGCCTTCTCGTAGAAGGCCTTGGCCCGGTCGATGTCGGAGACGGGCAGCACGATCACTTCGAGCTTCAGTTTCATGGGGGGTGTCCTTGTTTCTTGACGTCGGTGGATTACGCCCAATGCGTCACCGGTTCAACGGGTGGTGGTCGCGGCCGGGGCCTCGTTGCCTCCGGCTGCTGCGGCGGACGGCGTGACGCCGAAAGGGGGTGGGTATCCGCTACGGTCCGACCTGAACCAATGGTCCGTTTTTCCGGATCACTGATCCGAATATATGGACCACCGATCCGGATAGTCAAGGGGGAGATGTGGGCTGATGCGTGAGCGGGGCGTCGGTGTGTCACTGCGCGAGATCGCGCGGAGGGCGGAGGCCGGGGATCGCGACGCTGCTGCGCCACTTCCTGACGCGCGAGGCGCCATCGAGGGCACCGAATCCGCACTCCCCGCCTCGTGCGTCACGGTGCGCGCGGCCGGTGTGCGACTCCTTGTCCGCGCCTGGGGCGCGGTCACGGCGCGGATTGATGGCGCCGACTTGTTTGCACCGCCGGCGGCGCTTCGCTCGACTCGGCGATCAACGCTCGCTCGCACCATGCGCCGACCGCCTCTTCGGTGTCCCGGCGGCTCGCGGTAGCTGCTGAGCCGACCCGAGGCCGGCGAGAAGCGGGGACCGAGCAAGGCGCCCTGGGACTCGAACTGTTCGTGCGTGCCGCCGGCGGCCGCTTCGCGGCGGTCGAGGTCCGTTCTCGGGGAGTGCGCGGCTCGATGCCGGCGCCTTCGACCGCCTTGGCGAACGTGGCCTCGAACCGCTCCCGCCGAGTGCGCGGCCCGGTTCGCCGGTCCGTGAGCGAGGCGGTTTCGTCTGCAGGCTCGAGGGTGACGTTCCCTGTCGGGTCCGGCGCTCCTTGCGGTTGCCGGAATCCTGCTCGCGCCAGGCCTCAGGCTTTCGGGGGTGACGCCCACGCGTGCCGAGCTGGGGCAGTGTCGCGAGTCCGGCGTCGGCCCTGCCGTGCGATGCCGCGCGGTGACATGTCGACGCCCTGCTCACTGATGGCGGTGCCCGCTGCGGCGAGCAGGTGGTAGCGGTCCGTCCTGACATTGGTCCGCATCTACCCCTCTTGACTATCCGGATCAGTGGTCCATATATTCGGATCAGTGATCCGGAAAAACGGACCGCTGATTCACTTCATTTGCCCCGCGAGAGACGCAGGAAGAGCGCTGTGCCAAAACAGACCATGAAAGCGATCCGGCTGCACGAGTTCGGCGGCCCTGAGGTGCTGCGCCACGAGGAGGCGCCGGTTCCCGCGCCGGGGCCGGGTGAGATGCTCGTGCGCGTGCACGCGATCGGCATCAATCCTCCTGACCGGTATGCACGCGAGGGGATGCCCGACATACCCCCCGAGATCAGGCCCGAGTTCCAACTCCCGCTGATTCCGGGGACCGACGTCTCAGGCGTTGTGGAAGCCGTCGCCGCCGACGTCAACGGCTTCGCGGTCGGAGACGAGGTGATCGGCCTTCTGCGCTTCCCCGCCCTTCTCCAGAGCAGCGCGTACGCCGAGTACGTCACCGCGCCGGCGTCCGATCTCGCCCGCAAGCTGGCTGGCATCGACCACGTGCACGCCGCCGCCCTGGTCATGTCGGGGTTGACGGCGTGGCAGTTCCTGATCGAGCTCGGGCACGATCATCCCTCGCCGTTCCAGGAGGCTCAGCACCGCCCGATGGCACTCGACAGCAAGAGCACGGTGCTCATCAACGGCGCTGCCGGTGGCGTGGGGCACCTCGCTCTCCAGCTGGCCAAGTGGAAGGGGGCCCGCGTCATCGCCGTGGCCTCCGGCGCCCACGAGGCGTTCCTGCGCGAGCTCGGCGCCGATGAGTTCATCGACTACACCAAGGAGCGGCCCGAGGAGGTCGTTCGTGACGTCGACCTGGTCCTGGACACCGTCGGGGGTCCCGACAGCAGGCGCTTTTTGCGCACCCTCAAGCGCGGCGGGTCCCTCTACCCGGTGTACTTCGGCCAGTTCGACGACGAGGAGAACGCGGAGCTGGGTGTCACGGTCACGGCCGTGTCGGTCCGCTCGAGCGGCGCGCAGCTCGCCGAACTGGAGAGCTTGGTCGACGCGGGGAAGATTCGCGTCGTGATCGACAGCACGTTCCCGCTCGCGGATGCCCGGGCGGCGCACGAGCGCATTGCCCGGGGGCACATCCGGGGCAAGGTCGTGCTCACGGTCGCTTAGGGACGAGCCGTCCCACCGACGCGTCCCGCGGTCGTCCTCAGGGCGCTGGTGGCCTTCGGGACGCCGACGCGCAGGCCTCGGGGCGCGGCTGGCGATCAGGTGGTCGCGATGCTCGCTGCGGCGAGCCGAGCGGACCCGTTCGGTCGGCTCGGTTCGCCGCAGGAGATCGCCGAGACGATCGCATCTCTGGGCGTCGTCAAGTTCTCCGCGGGCGGTGGGTCAGGTGGGTCAGGCCACCTGGAGCGGGTGTCCGGCGCTGGTCAAGCCGTGGAGGGCGTGGCGGTGGTGCTGGTGATCTGGTTCCGGGTGGTGAAGCGGTGCTGCATCTCGGTGCGGTAGTCGGTGGCACCGGGGCCTGAATCGCGGCGAGATCGCGCTGAATGCGGCGAGGAACCGTCGGGTTCTGCCGGCGGAGCGGACACCCTCACCGTCGCCCGCACGGCTACCGCACCGAGATGCAGCCCTCGGCCGGCTCGGCGTCGGTCCTCCCCGCCCTTCCCCAGGGCCTGCGCCTCCTTCACGAGCGAGGTGCGGGCCGGTTTCCCGGTCGCGGTCGCGGGAGTGCGGTGGTCCGCAGGACGATGCGTCGCGGAACCTTGTAGGCGGCGATGTGGTCCCGGCAGTAGGCGAGCAGCGTCGCCTCGTCGGTGTCGTGCGGTGAGGTGGTCCTGACGAACGCGATCGCCACCTGGTCGGCCTTCGGGTCCGCGACGCCGACCACCACCGCTTCCTCCACCGCGTCGTGCGTGCGCAGGAAGTCCTCGACCTCGAGCGGTGAGAGGTTGATCCCGCCGGTCCGGATCATCTCCGACGCCCGTCCGGCGTAGTGCAGTTCACCGTTCGCATCGAGGTGCCGCAGATCCCTCGACATCGAAGACGCCCCTGGCGGCGAGCTGCTCGAGGCTCGGTACCGACGCGAGCAGCATCGCTCGCGCCCGTTCCAGCGAATCGGCCGTGATGCCCGTCGACAACATGCGTTCGCCGCTCGCGGCCAGCGCCGCTTCCAGCTCCGGATCGAGCGGCGGCGGAGGCTGTCGCGCCGGTCGGCCGATCGGTTCGAGCAGCTCCCGGCCCGCGCCCTGGTCCATCTCCGCGATGTCCTGCAGACGGACCGCCCACGCAGCAGTCAGATCCTGCGCCAACTGGTCCCGGCCGTCCGCCGCCGCAGCCGTCAATGCATCCCGATCCCGGTCGAGGCGGGTCAGCTGATGTGTCTCGACTTCGGAGCGCCCCTGTCCGAGCCACGACGGTATCGAACCCCCGTGTCCGACCAGTTTGACCTGCTCTTTTCGTGCCCTGACCGCAGCCGCTTACCTCTGAGGCACTGCCTCGCCGGCCAGACATCGCCGCACAGCAGCCCGACGGGCCACGTTCGCCGACCCGATCCGGGGCGCGCCCCTCTTGCGTGAGAACCGTCGTTCTCGTACAGTCGAGACTCAGCGAAAACGGTCGTTCTCCAGGACGGCCCGCACCCGGCGGAACCCACGCCCGCCGACGGCAATACGGCACAAACCCAAGGAAACAACATGACTGACCAATCACGTCCTCCGTTCCCGCCGTTCACCCGGGCGAGCGCCATCGAGAAGGTCCGCCTGGCGGAAGACGGCTGGAACACCCGGGACCCGGAGAAGGTCGCCCTGGCGTACACGGTGGACTCGCGCTGGAGGAACCGCGCGGAGTTCGCCACCGGCCGCGACGAGATCATCGCCTTCCTCACCCGCAAGTGGAACCGGGAGCTGGAGTACCGGCTCATCAAGGAGCTGTGGGCCTTCGACGGCAACCGCATCGCCGTGCGCTTCGCCTACGAATGCCGTGATGACTCGCACAACTGGTTCCGCTCCTACGGCAACGAGAACTGGGAGTTCGACGACAACGGCCTGATGCGACTGCGCTACGCCTGCATCAACGACCTCCCCATCAAGGAGTCGGAGCGCAAGTACCACTGGCCGCTCGGCCGCCGCCCCGACGACCACCCCGGCCTGAGCGACCTCGGCCTCTGACCGCCCGGGCCGCCCCGTCCGCCCCGCGCCGTGAATCCGGTCCAAAGGCCGGGTCCACGGCGGGCCGGGGCACGAGGCCGCATCCGCAGCAGAGACCGTCGCGTATGTCAAGGTCGGTTCGGCGACGCCGTCATCCACTCGGTCGGCTTGAGGCCGGATACGGCGAAGCCCGACCTCTCCGAGGCGGTTCGGCCGCCACGAGCGCCGCGGGACCGCCTCCTCGGCCCGGCCACCGGCCCAGCCTGCGGCCACGAGTAAAGAAGCCACAGAATGTAAGCCTCCCGACGCGGAGCCTGGAAAGTTCAAGGGTGCGTTCCCATGCCCCTCTCTCAAAGCGCAACGCAACTGCCGCCGACGGCTCTGTGCGCGTCCGGCGAGTCGTCCCGGACGGCTGTCGAGGCCGCTGTGCCGTCCTGTGTTCGCACGGACATGCACCGGCACGGCGTGATCGCCGTTCCCGCCGAGGAGCGCTGGGTACGCACAGCCCGCCGCTTCGCCGTGTCGCTGTTGGCCCGATGGGACGTTGCCCTGGAGGATCGGGACTCCGTCCTGCTGATCGTCGGCGAGCTCGCGGGGAATGCGGCCCAGCACGGCCGGGCCGACATGATCGTGGGCCTCACCTTCGAAGGCCGAGCCGTGTGCATCGAGGTTGCGGACTCCGGCGCCTCGGCATCCGTGCCCCACTCTCGCCGTCCTGATGCCCATGATGAGCACGGCCGCGGCGTGGGCATCGTCGAATACCTGGCGGACTGGACCGAAACACGCGAGGAACGGGGTCACCGGCGGGACCGCGCCGGTCTTCGCGTCGCCACCCTGCCGGCGGATGTGCCCCGGGCAGGACTTGCGCTCGCTTGAGCGGGCAGCAGGCGGCGGGCAGCGGGCAGCACTCCCGGCTCCGATCCGCGCAGGTCGTCAGAGGGGCGACCTGGTCCGCACGGGGGAATACACCTTGTCGCCTGGCGCGCTGTACCGTGGGAGAACGGGCGTTTTCTCAGATGAGGTGATCAAAGTGGAACTCGAAGCGACTGAGCAGCGGATTCTCGACGCTGCCGAGGATCTGTTCTATCGCCAAGGCATACAGGCGGTGGGAATGGATGCGATTCGCACCGCCTCTGCCGTGCCCCTCAAGCGCTTGTACCAGATCTTCCCTTCCAAGAATTCCCTGATCGAGGCGTACCTGAGGCGGCGGGACGCGAGGTGGCTCCGCGACCTGGCCGACTACGTGGACACCTACGACGCACCCGCACAGCGGATTCTGGCGGTCTTCGACTGGCTGTTCCTCTGGTTCAACGAGCCGGACTTCCGCGGCTGCGGCTTCATCAACGCCTTCGGCGAGCTGGGAGCGACCTCGCAGGAGGTGGCAGATATCGCGAAGTCTCACAAGGACGCCTTCCGGCGCTATCTCGCCGATCTCGTGGCCGCCGCAGACGCGCCCACTTGGCTGACCGACCAGCTCGTCCTCCTCGCCGAGGGCGCCATCACCACGGCGGCCATCTCCGGGTCCCCGGAACCGGCCCGGCACGCCAGGGATGCCGCGCGCGTCCTGCTGCCGGTCGCTCACGCGGCAGCATCACCGCTGCCGGAGCAGGCGGTCGCCTTGGCTCACAACCCGGCTCCCGTTTCCCCCGGGGATACCACCCGGTGAGGTCAGGCAGCCTGGCCCTGCCCGGCTCGGAGCAAGGACCGCTTGACCGAGGGCGGTGATGCTGCGCAGCGGCCACAAGGTGCTGAGTGTGGCGCCGCGGCCTGTTCGCTCAGTGTCCGGAGCGGGCGCGGGAGATGTTGACGGCACGCTGACCGGCAGCCGGGGCGTCGATGATCGGCGCGGGTACGGACCGCCTTTGCGCGTAGCTTTCCGGTCGCGGGCTGCCGACACGCCGAACCCGCAGAGCCCCGGCGGCACTGCCGTGGTCTGCTCACGTGCGACGTTCCTCAACCAACCTGGCCGATCTCGTGGCGGAGCAGGCCCGGGCCTCTGCCTCCTCAGCGCGAGCACCTGTCGCGTACCGGTAATTCTTGCTGGAGGTGGCGATGCTACGGTCGCGGGTGGGCACCAGGGTGCCGTCGACGATGTAGACGGTGTCCTTGCGCGGCCGACGGGCCGGCGAAAGGGCCAGCAGAGGTGCGAGGTGATCGAGGATGCGGTCGGCCGCCGACTTCGAAACCCCGAACAACGGTGCCACCTGCCGCAACGTGAGGTTCGTGCGCCAGTACGTCGCCATCAGCAACACCCGATCCTCCAGTGGTAGCCGCCACGGCCGGCCGCGCTGCACGTCACCGCCCCGACGCCACCAGCCTGGCGAACTGCGACTCGGTCAGCCCAGAGAACGGCTCGATCCACTTCGGATCATCCCTTCGCCGAGCGCAAGGAGCTGATCGAGGAGATCGAAGCCGCGGACGCCCTGCTGGTCGGCGCTCCGATGTACAACCTGTCGGTGCCCTCCAACCTCAAGGCGTGGATCGACAACGTGGTGGTGATCGGGCACACGGTCATGGGCGCGGCCATGGTCAAGGGCAAGCACGTCATCGATTTCATCGTCCCCGAGCTGACCCTCGCGCCCGTGGACCCGGCCATGCACCACCTCATTCCCCTCTTCGAGGCGTCCCGCGACCGCGTCCACGAAGAGGCCGCCCTCGCGAGGAGGGAGCCGCACGCTCGCGTCGCCCCGACGGTGGTCCGCCGGCCCGGGCCTCAGATCCAGGTGGGCACGTGACCTTCCGCGCGGCGGGCACCGAACCCGCCGTGGGGCAGGACCCCATCGATGGCGCAGAGGTCGGCGTCGGTCAGGGTGAGGTCGGTGGCGCGGGCGTTCTCCTCGACGCGCTTCGGGCTGCGGGTGCCGGGGATGGGCCGCTTCCTCGGCGCCCGAGCCCAACTTGCCCTTCTATCGAGTCCTGGAGCGGCTGACGCCGAAGGCGCCGCTGTCCGTGTCCGCGATGGGCAGGATGTTCTCCGAACCGGCGTCTACGGGTACCGCGACATCCGAGGAACTGGACAGGCGCGTGGCGCCACTGTCCGCAGAGAGGGGCAGCGTGCGGTAGAAGTCCAGGTGGCGCTGGGCTGCAACGTCCCAGGTGTGGCCGGCGGCGAGCTGCTGGCCCCTTTCGCGGAGTACGGGGTCGCCGTTCGCGAGCGCCGCGCCGAGTTCGTCGGCCAGGTCCTGGGGCGTGGCGGCGAAGCGGGCCGCAGGGCCGAAGACCTCGCGCAGGACGGGCAGGTCACGGACGACCAGGGGGACCCCGGCGGCGAGGGCCTCCATCGCGGCCAAGCCGAAGCCTTCCTTGACGGAGGGGAACGCGAAGGCGTCCGCGGCGGCGACGAGCGGCGAGAGATCCTCCTCGGGGACCTGGCCCAGGACGACCGGTTCGACGCCGAGTTCGGCCGCGCGGTCCTCCCAGCGGGCGCGGTAGTCGCGGTAGTCGAAGAGGGTCTCGCCACCCGCGATCACCAGCTGCACGTCCGGGTGGTCGGCACGCAATAGCGCGTACGCCTCCAGGAGGTCCAGGGAACCCTTGCGGGGTTCGATGCCGCCGACGGTGAGGACGTAGCGGCCGAGGCGGGTCCGCCAGGCAACGCGGGCCGCCGGGTCGGTGACGGCGAAGCGGTCGTACGCCACGCCGTTGGGTATGACCTCCGCCTTCAGGCCCCAGCCCTGCGCGAGTTCGTCGGCGACCGAGCGTGAGACGCAGATGTGGGCGTACGGCTCGACGATGGCCCGCTCGTGGCAGGAGGCCAGCTCGGGCGTGGTGAAGTGGTCGAGGTGGTGGACGGTGCGGACGCAGCGGCCGGCCGCGTTGGCGCTGATGCAGTCCTGGGCGTGGACGACGTCGTACGGGGTGGGGTCGAAGGCGTCGCGGAGGGTGGCGATGGAGCGCAGGATGCGTTCCCCGACGGTCTCCGCCGCGGGTCCGTCGGGGAAAGGCACGATCCGTACGCGCACATCCGGGTCGACCGCGCGGAAGAAGCCGTCGTCGCCGCCCCGCCCCAGCGACCAGACCGTGACGTCCTGCCCGACGGCGGCGAGCGCCTCGGCGAGGGCGAGGGTGTGGACGACGCCACCACGGGGCTTGGTGGAGTAGCTCAGCAGGGCGATCTTCACGATGGGTTCTCCCGGTACGTCACGATGGGTTCTCCCGGTAGGCCGCCGGGCGGCGCTCGTCGAGGTGGCGCAGGACGCGGCGCGCGCGGTCGATCTCCTCGGACACGTCCACTTCCGCGACGGCGAGGCCGGCCTTGGCCCAGGTGCGGGCGAGGATGTCGCCGCCGGGGCCGACGACCTTGGACTGGCCGAGGAAGCGCATGCCGCCCATGGCGCCGGTCTGGTTGGAGGAGGCGAGGACGACCTGGTTCTCGGCGGCGCGCGCCTGGTCGTACAGGTCGAACAGCTTGGCCTGGCGGTCCTGGGCCATGCGCGGGGCGCGGTTGGTGATGCTGGTGGGCCAGGCCGAGAGGCAGGCGAGGATCTCGGCGCCGTCCAGGGCGAGGGAGCGGGCGGACTCGGGGAAGGTCTTGTCGTAGTCGATAAGCATGCCGAGGCGGCCGACGGGGGTGTCGAAGGCGTCGAAGCGGTCGCCGGGTGTGTAGGCGGCGGTTTCCCCGGCGGGGAGGTGGACCTTGCGGTGGCGGCCGAGGATTCCGTCGCCGCTGACGCAGACGGCCGCGTTGTAGTGTTCGTCGCCGCCGTCCTCGCAGTAGCCGACGCAGATCACCATCTCGGCGGCCAGGCGGGCGACTTGGAGGATCAGCGGGTCGTCGGGCTTGAGGGCCGGGGGAAGCGCTTCCGGGTCGGGGTGGCGCAGATCGGCGAGATAGCCGCCGAGCGCGGCGTCGGGGAGCACGAGCAGCCCGGCGCCCGACCTGCGGGCGTCATCGATGAGTTTGGCGATGCGGGCCAGGTCGAACTCCAGGTCGCGGCCGAAGTGGGCGGCGGCGGCCGCGATCCGGATCGTGCTCATGCGCTGACTGCTCCTGCGTATGTGTAGGTTTCCGGGCGCCGGTCGCGCAGGTGGCCCATGGCGCGGCGGGCGGTCTCCAGGGCCTGGGCGACGTCGAGTTCGGCAACCGCCAGGCCCGCGCCGACACCGGTGTCCGCCAGTATTTCACCGCCGGGGTCGACGACCTTGGCGCTGCCGACGAAGCGTAGCGACCCGAACGTGCCCGCCTGGTTGGCGGAGACCCACACGATCTGGTTTTCCAGCGCGCGGGCCCGGTCGAACAGGTCGAAGCGCCGCTTCCAGCGGTCGCCCGCGAGATCGGTGGTGGCGTTGGTCCGCGCGCCCGGCCAGGCCGAGACAACCACGCCGATCTCGGCACCGTCCAGCGCGACGGCGCGCGCCGACTCCGGGAACGCCTTGTCATAGCAGATCATCATGCCGATCCGGCCGACCGGCGTGTCGAAGGCGTGGAAGCGGTCGCCGGAGGCGTAGCTGGCGTCCTCGCCGAGCGGCTGGTGAACCTTTCGGTGGTTGCCGAGAACGCCGTCACCGTTGACGCACACGACGCTGTTGTAGCGCCGTCCGTCCGTGCCGGCCTCGCAGTAACCGGCGACGACGGTCATCTCGCCCGCCAGCGCGGCCAGCCGGCGGATCTCGGGGCCGTCGAGAGCGAGCGCGGGCGGGCCCTCGTCCAGCGCGGTGTCGTTGTCGAGGCTGAGCAGATAGCCGCCGAGACAGGCTTCGGGCAGCGCGAGCAGGCGTACGCCGTCGGCCCGGGCCTCCTTGATCAGCCGCTCGGCGATGGCGAAGTCCTCTTCGAGGTCGCGGCCGAACTCGGCGGCGGCGGCCGCCATGCGAAGGGTGCTCATTAGAGGACCATCCCTTCTGCAGCCCTCACGAGTAGGGTTGTGGCCTCTCGGTCCCGGTGGGTGCATGGCCATGGGTGCGAGCCGCTTGACGGCCTGCGTGAGTTCCGCCAGCCCCGCCGGGCCGAGGCCGTCTGATCGGCTTCAGGGACACGCCCCGCAGAGGGCCGATTAATGAGCTCCCGGCAGACGACCTCACCACCGGGCAGGTGCTCCTCGAACCGCCTTGGAGTACGACGCACGTGTTCATCGGATGGGACTGGGCGACCGAGACCCATGACGTGACCGTCATGGACGCCACCGGCAAGCGCATCGACCGGTGGGAACTCGCCCACACCGAGGAAGGGTTCGCCAAGACCCTGACCCGGCTGCGCAAGCACGGAGACCCGGCGGATCTGCCCGTGGCCATCGAGACCAGCCGCGGTCTGGCCGTCGACCGACTGCTCGCCGCCGGCCACCCCGTCGTGCCGGTCCACCCCAACGCCTTCAACGCGATGCGGGCGCGCTGGGGTGCCTCCAAGGCCAAGACCAACGCCGGCGACAGCATGAAGCTCGCCGACTACTTGCGCACAGACGGGCACATGCTGCCCCGGCTGGAACCCACCGAACAGGCGACCCTCGGCCTCCAGGCCCTCACCCGGCAGCGCGCCGACCACATCGAGGCCAAGGTCGCCGCCGTCAACCAGCTCGCCGCCCTGCTGGACGAGCACTGGCCCGGTGGCAAGGCTGTCTTCTACGAACTCGACAGCGACATCGCCATGGCCTTTCTGGAGCGCTACCCCACCCCGACCTCCGCCGCCAAGTTCACCGCCGGACGCCTCGAAGCCTGGTGCAAGCGCCACGGGTACTCCGGGAAGAAGCCCGGCAGCGTCCTGATCGAACGCCTGCGCTCCGCCCCGAAGGCCGCCTCCCGCCTCAGCGACACTGTCGTCGAACAACTCGTCCGCGTCCAGGTCCAGCTCGTGCAGGGCATACGCGCCACCATCCGCGCGCTGGACAAGGCCATCACCACAGCCACCGAGACGCACCCCTACGCGCCGCTCTTCGCCACCATGCCGCGCATCGGCAAGGTCAGCCTCGGGCAGATCATCGGCGAGATCGGCCCGATCCTGGAACGCGCCCAGACCTGCGAACAGCTCATCGCCGAAGCCGGCGTCGTCCCGGTCACCCGCGCTTCGGGCAAGGCCCGCACTGTCTCCTTCCGCTTCGCGACCAACCGCAGAGCGCGTCTCGCGCTGACGACCTTCGCCGACAACAGCCGACACGGCAGCGACTGGGCCGCCAAGATCTACAACGACGCCCGGGCCCGCAAGAAGCGACACCCGCATGCCATCCGCATCCTGGCACGCGCCTGGCTGCGCGTGATGTGGGCCTGCTGGCGCGACGGCGCCTGCTACGACCCCGCCGTCCATCAAGCCAACAGCAAGATCAACACGACTGCCGACGCCCCTCTGGTGGCATAGAGGTTGACTCAGGAAACTCATGCGGTCCCCATCCCGGTCACCGTGGAGGTAACCGCGTCTGTGATCTCTCCGTCGGGCCAGCGCAGCCCGACGCCTTGTCCTTCTGCCAGCTCCCCGCACACGGCCCCCGTGGCGGGCCCGGCGGGCAGCGGTGCGACGCCCGGCTCGTCGGCCGTCAGCATCGCGAAGCCGGGGAAGCAGGTGAGCCAGTCACCCATGGGCACGGGCCTCGGGCGCGGTACGGCGGCCACGTCGAGGACGGCGCGGCAGCCGCTCGCCTCGGCGAGCATGCCGAGAGTGCCGGCGATGCCCGCCATGGACACGTCCTTCGCCGCGGCGGGCCGGGCGGCAGCCACCGCGCCGGTCATGGCGCGCAGTTCGTCCATACGGCGATGGGTGGTCGAGTCCCACTGGCGGCCCCGGTAGCCGGTGCGCCAGCCGCCGCCGAGGTCGGCGGTGAGCCGCACCGAGTGTCCGGGCCGTCCGCCGCCGCCCGGCACCGGGTGGTCCGTCCGGCCCAGCGCGGTAACGGACAGCGCCGCGGGTACACCGAGTTGAGTGTGCCCGCCCAGGACCGGCACACCGTACGCCTGTGCCGCCCGGCCGAGCCCGTCGAGGACCCGCGCGGCATGCGCCGCGTCCTTGGCGCCCACGGCGTCGAGCAGGCCGATCGGCGAGGCGCCCATCGCGGCAAGGTCGTTGATGTTGACGAGGACCGAGCACCAGCCCGCCCAGCCCGGGTCCCGTTCGACCATTGACGGCACGATCGCGTCGCACGCGGCGATCACATCGGTGCCCGGGACGGGGGCGCCGTCGTCGCCGACGAATCCGGGCCCGCCGAAGGCGGCCCGCGCGTTTTCGCGCAGGGCCCCGCCGGCCGGGTCCTGACCGCGGGCGTGGGTCGCCGATCCGTGGAGGGCCGCGAGGAGCGGCCCGAGTGCGGACTTGGCGGCCGCCGCCTGTGCCGCGATCCGGCCGATCGGCCAGCGCATCAGCATGTGCGGCGCGTCCGCGACCTCGATCTCGCGTACGGAGCACCAGCCGAGCCGCTTGAAGAGGACTTCATTGCGGGCCTGAACGGTCGCGTCGAAACGCAGGACTCCTTCGGCCTCCGCGCGGGCGCAGGCCGCCCGGACCAGTGCCGCGCCGATGCTGTGCGGGCCGCGGGCCCGGCGGGCCACGACGAGGCGTCCGCCCTGCCACCAGCCGATGTCGGGACCGTCGTCCACCGGCCCGAGGCGTACGCCGCCCACCACGGTGCCGTCCTCGTCCTTGGCGACCAGGACGAGGGTGCGGGGGTCGGTGTCCCGGTCGTCCAGGTCATGGCCGGTGAAGAGCCCCTGTTCGTGGACGAAGGCCTCTCGGCGCAGGCGCCGATAGTCGGACAATTCGGCTGCGGAACATGCCTGTTCGATGTGGAAGAGGGGCTGTCGCGCCAGGGTGCTGCGGTCTCCGAGCAGCGCCAGGACGTCGACCGGACGGTCGGCCGCCGGCGGTGCGGTGGATCCGTCGAGGTACATCGTCACCCGCCTGCCGTCCTGAGCACGCTGCACGCCCCGCAGGCCGCGCAGCCGGCCTTCTGGTCGGCGCCGCTCATCCCGGCCGCGCGCAGTTTCGCGGCGACGCCTTCGGTGACGTACCGCAGCAGTTCCGCGCTCGGGGCCCCGACCCCGTCGCGGGCGGCGAGCGTGCCACGCATCGGTCGGAACGGAACGACGAACGGGTACACCCCCCTGTCGATCAACTTCCCTGCTCCCGCGATGAGCTCATCCGGATCCTCGCCGAGACCGACGAGCAGATAGGTGGAGACCCGGTTCGGCCCGAAGACCCGCACCGCCTCGTCCCACGCGGCCTCGTACTCGGCCATCGGGACGGTCGACTTGCCAGGCATCCAGCGCCGCCGTACCTCGTCGTCGAGGGACTCGACATGGATGCCGATGGCGGTGGCACCGGCGTCGTGCAGTTCACGGATCCACGCGAGGTTCCCGGGCGGCTCGCACTGGACCTGAATGGGCAGTCCGGGAACCGCTTCGAGGACGGCGCGCACCGAACGGACGAGATTGCGGGCACCCCGGTCCGGGCCGGTGGTCGTGCCCGTGGTCATCACCATCTGCTGCACGCCGTCCAGCCGGACCGCCGCCTCGGCGACTTCGGCGAGTTGCGCCGGGGTCTTGGCGGCGACGGTGGCGCTCGAGCGCAGGGACTCCTCGATGGTGCAGAAGCGGCAGCGATCGGCCTCGGCGTAGCGGATGCAAGTCTGGACGACGGAGGTGGCCAGGACATCGGAGCCGTGCAGCCGGGCGATCTGCTCGTACCGGGTGCCGTCGGCCGTCGTCAGGTCGTAGAACCTGGGCCGTCGTACGGGGGTGACGGAGAGCCCGGTGTCGGTAAGGGCTCCGGTCTCGTCGCCGAGCCAGACCTTGCCGTCGCGGACCGTGTAGGGACTGTCGGGGTTGCGGGGAAGTGCGGCGTTGGCGCCGTCGACGAGGACGTGTCCGTCGTCGCTGGGGCCCGCGCCGTCCGGCCGTTCGACCTCAACGTCCTGACGGATGCCGCGCAGGGCGAGTTCGGTGCGGGTCATGATCCGCACGTCCACCGCCGTACGCTCTGTCACTGTCGGCTCGGTGCCAACGCTCACGGCGTGCCCCTTACAGCTGGTAGGTGGAGTTGATGATGGCGCCCTTGCGCGCGTAGTGGATCAGCGCGTCCTGGACGTCGAGGGGGTGGGTGGGGATGACGCCCTCGATGAGGTCCTCCTCGCGGGCGCCGTGCAGGGACAGTCCGAAGCGGCAGCAGTAGACCTTGCCGCCCTCGGCGATGAACGTCTTGAGCTGGTTGTTGATGTTGTGCTCGCCGGGGAAGGCGGAGTTGCCGACGGTCGGGAAGCCTCGGGTGGCAAGGCAGTTGAGGGAGCCGGGGCCGTAGAAGTAGATGGCGGCGTCGAAGCCCTTGCGCAGCGCGCGGGTGGCCTGCAGGACGGCCACGAAGGACACGGACGACTCGTGGGCGATGCCGTGGACCAGGGTGAAGTAGCTCTCGCCGTTCTCGGCCTGGTAGTCGGGGAAGACCTTGGTGGAGCCGTAGATGCTGGAGCCCTCGGGCAGGGAGGGGTGCGGGATCTCGTTCAGGGACTTCTGCTCGACGTCGGTGAGTTCTGCGGCGGAGGCGGTTTCGGACATGGCTGTCTCCTTGCTCGGTACTTGCTTGGTACGGAAAGGGGGTGGGGCCGGTCAGTCGTAGAGCGTGGCGAAGGTGTCCCTGAAGACGAGTTCGCTGAGTTCGCCGCCGCCGGTCGCTTCGGCGAGGCGGGCATACTCGCCCGTGAAGTCGCCCCACGGCTGGTCGCTGGCGAAGAGCACCCGATCGTGGCCGATGCCGCGGCGCTCGATCTCTTGGGCCAGCCAGCGCGGTGTGAAGCCGATGGCCCAGGAGAGGTCGGTGTAGACGCGCTTGCCGGACTCGATCCAGTCGAAGAAGCGCGAGCCGACGAGCTTGATGTGACCGCTCATCCCGCCGCCGAAGTGCACGAGGTGGACGGGGACTTGGTCGGCGTACCAGTCGACGAGGTTGCCGACCTCGTCGATGTCGGACGCGGCGCCCGGGGAGGTGTGGACATGGACGACCAGCCCGTGCTCCTGTGCCGTCCGGAAGATCCGGTCCAGTTGCGGGCGGCAGGCCGGGTCCGTGGGGCGGCCGCCGAGCAGGAAGCTGAGCTTCAGGGCTCGTACGCCGTCCTCTCCCGCAAGGGCGAGGGCCTGCTCGGTGCGTTCGGTGTCCTCGAGGCGTGGGGACACCCACAGGCCGGCCCGGATGCGGTCGTCGCTCTGGGCCGCCTCGATCGCCAGCTCGTTGAAGGAGAAGGCGATGGCGGGGTCGGGGACGCCGTAGTTGGGGATGACCAGGGCGCGTTCGGTGCCCTCGTCATCGAGGTCGGCGACGAGCTGCTTGACGGTCGCGCGGGCGGTGGTGTCCGGGTTGACGGGCGGTCCGCCGTAGAACGGGTAGGCGGGCAGGACGCCGATGTGGCGGTGTGCGTCGTAGACCATGACTGTGGTTCCTGTCAGCCCAGGGGAACGGCGGAGGCGACGGAGGCCGGCACTCCGGTGAGGGCGCCGCACACGTCGGCGAGGCGGCGGCTGGTGTCGATGTGGCCGGCGAGGAACTCGGCGTCCCGGCCCACCGCTTCGAAGCGGCCGGAGCCCCACGAGTACTGCCAGGGCAGACCCAGGAAATACAGGCCGGGCGTGCTCGTCGCGCCGCGCCAGTGCATGGGGTAGCCGCGGCCGTCGAAGACGGGTATCTCGATCCACCGGTGATCGCGGGTGAAGCCCGTGGCCCAGACGACGGAGGTGATACCCGCCTCGGCCAGATCGAGTTCGGCCACGTGCCCGGAGGGCTCCCACACCGGTACGTACCGTGCCTCCTCGGGGGCGTGGAGCCCGTGCGCGGAGATGTGGGCGTCGATGGCGTCCTTGATGCCCTCGGCTACCGCGTCGGCCCGGTCCAGGTTGACCTTCAGGTCGTCCGCGAACTCCAGCGCCGCACCGTCGATCCCGGTCAGCCGCCCGTACAGGCGCATGCCGTCCCGGGCGAACGCCCGCAGGTCGATGTCGCGGCCGCCGTCGCGCCCGGTGACGTAGTGGTTGACCCGCATCCGGACGGCACCGGCGTCGTCGAACTCGTCGATGTTCTTCGCGTAGTGCCCCATGTCGTCGAGCCAGGCCACACAGTCCCGGCCGCGGTAGAAGCGGGCGACGCGGGGCGCGCTGCCGACGGCCAGGTGGACCTGCCGCCCGGCCAGATGCAGGTCTTCGGCGATCTGGCAACCGGACTGACCAGTACCGACCACCAGGACGCCGCCCTCGGGGAGTTGGTCCGCGTTGCGGTAACGGGAGGAGTGGATCTGCTCGACGTGGGAGGGCAGCCGCTCGGCCATCCGCGGGATGGACGGGGCGTGGTACGGACCGGTGGCCACCACCACGTGTTCGGCAGTGAACTCGCCTTCCGTGGTGGCCACTTCGAAGAGGCCGTCGGCGGCGCGCCGCAGCCCGGTCACGGATACGCCCTCCACCAGCGGCGGCCGGAAGAAGGCCACGTAGTCCTGGAGATACTGATTGATCTCGTCCCGGACCATGAACCCGTCCGGATCGTCGCCCTGGTAGGGGAAGCCCGGCAGTTTGCACTGCCAGTTCGGCGTCACCAGGCAGAAGGAGTCCCAGCGGCGCTCGCGCCACTCGTGGCCGACCCGATTCGCCTCGATCACGATGTGGTCGATGCCTCGTTGACGCAGGTGGTAGCTGACCGACAGACCGGCCTGTCCGCCGCCGATCACGGCCACCGGGAGGGGGGTGCCTCCCATGCCCTTCACGCTGTGGGGGAGGGCTCCGGCCAGCCTTGGCGTGGGGTTCATCGCGTGCTCCCGTCTGCGTTGACCAGGGACTCGACGGTGACCTTGGCCCCGTCGGCGACCGCGTAGACGGCGGCGGTCCGCTCGATCTGCGCGAGTTGGTCGGAGGCGCCGGTGCAGTAGAAGCCGAACTTCTCCTTCACCCGCTCACCGGCGATACCGAGCGCCGTGCGGCTGCGCTCCACGAAGTCGGTGAGCTCGTACTCGCGGCCGGCCACGAAGTAGTCCTCGACCACCGTGGAGGGGGAGTAGCAGCGCTGGGTCACGCCATCGGGCCAGCGCACATGGAAATAGATCTCAGGCATGAAGTCCTCCATGCGAGGCGCCGAGGCCTTGACACCTCGCCGCTGCTTGTGAGGACAACTTCAGCCAGGAGCGATTACCGAACCGAGGCATCCGGAATAAGGCGGCGTTACATGCTCCTCACTTCGAGTGAGTGACCGTGTACGGGGAGTTGCCTCAGAGGCAAATCCGCGCTCGAAAGGGCACCTTGACTTGCCGTCGGCCCGCGGGAATCAAGTTCTTGGCGTGCACAAAGGCGCAGCCGCACCTGCTGACTACAGGTGCGGCTGCGCCCGGATGCCTGACCGTTGGCGGAGTGCTACGTGAGGTCTTCTTCCGCCGCGCGGGCGACCCATGTGGCGAAGGTCTCCCCGTCGCCGCGGGCGAGGTCGAAACGCCGCACGAGACGTTCGATGTAGTCGGGCAGTTCCTCGGCGGTGACCTTGTGGCCGCGGAGTTTGCGGCCGAAGCGGGCATTCATTCCGACGGCGCCGCCCAGGTGGACCTGGAATCCCTCGACTTGGCGCCCCTCTGAGTCGAGGACGAGCTGCCCCTTGAGGCCGATGTCGGCGAGCTGCGTCCGTGCGCAGCTGTTGGGGCAGCCGTTCACGTTGATGGTGAGGGGCTGGTCGAAGGAGGGCAGGCGTCGTTCGAGTTCCTCGATGACGGTTGCCGCCCTGGCTTTGGTCTCCACGATCGCCAGCTTGCAGAACTCGATGCCGGTGCAGGCCATGGTGTTGCGGCGGAACGTGCTCGGCCGTGCGTCCAGGCCGATCGCCTCAAGGCCCTCGACCAGGCTTTCCACCGCGTCTTCGGCCACGTCGAGGAGCAGGATCTTCTGGTGGGGTGTGGTGCGTACGCGCCGGGCCCCGTGTGCCTCGGCGAGGTCGGCCAGGGCGATGAGCATCGTTCCCGGGGTCCGGCCGACCACAGGTGAGGCGCCGACGTAGTAGCGGCCGTCGCGCTGGCGGTGGACGCCGACATGGTCGCGCGGCCCCGTCGGTGCGGGGGGCGCGGGCCCATCGGTCAACCTGCGCTTCAGGTACTCCTGTTCAAGAACCTGGCGGAACCGCTCGATGCCCCAGTCCGCGACGAGAAACTTCAGCCGCGCCCGGTTGCGCAGACGCCGGTATCCGTAGTCGCGGAACACGGAGACGACGCCGGCCCAGATCTCCGGCACCTCCTCCAGCGTCGCGAAGACTCCGAGGCGCTGTGCCAGCATCGGGTTGGTCGACAGTCCGCCGCCGACCCAGACGTCGAATCCGGGTCCGAGCTCCGGGTGGCGCACTCCGACGAAGGACATGTCGTTGATCTCGTGGGCGACGTCCTGCAGAGGCGAGCCGCTGATCGCGGTCTTGAACTTGCGCGGCAGGTTGGAGAAGGCGGGATCGCCGACCCAGCGCTCGTGGATCTCCTGGATGGCCGGGCTGCCGTCGATGATCTCGTCGGCCGCCACACCGGCGACCGGGCTGCCCAGGAACACCCGGGTGGTGTCCCCGCAGGCCTGGGCGGTGGTCAGATCCACCGCTTCCAGGCGCCGCCAGATCTCCGGGACGTCCTCGACGCGCACCCAGTGCAACTGGACGTTCTGCCGGTCGGTGAGGTCGGCGGTGTCACGGGCGAAGTCGCGTGACACCTCGCCGATCGTGCGGAGCTGCTCGGTGGTGAGCCGTCCGCCGTCGACGCGGACGCGCATCATGAAGTACTCGTCGTCGAGTTCGTGGGGTTGCAGGCTGCCGGTCCTGCCGCCGTCGATGCCGGGCCGGCGCTGGGTGTAGAGCCCCCACCATCGCATCCGACCGTGCAGGTCCTCCCGGTCGATGCTGCCGAAACCGGCGGAGGCGTACACGTCCTCGATGCGGGAGCGCACATTGAGGCCGTCGTCGTCCTGCTTGAAGCGCTCATTCGGGTTGAGCGGGTCCGTCTCGCCCAGGGCCCACTGCCCCTCGGACCGCCGCCTGCGCGCTGTGCCGGCAGACGCGTCGTCCCCACACGATGAACGCGCCGTCCCGGGTGAGCGGACGGACACCAGGCCGAGGTCGCCTGAAACGCCCGTGGTGGTGGCTCGCGGTCCGGGCGGCTGGGATGTCGGCCGGTCGGCCATGTGTGTCACTCCTTCGGCATCGGATGAGGCGACTCGGGCAGGGGCCGCCTCATCGGCGCGCTAGTCGGCGGTGGGCAGGGAGATCGGAACACCGACCAGGGAGCCGTACTCGGCCCACGATCCGTCGTAGTTCCTGACGTTCGGGCGGCCGAGGATCTCGCTCAGGACGAACCAGGTGTGCGCGCTGCGCTCGCCGATGCGGCAGTACACGATGGTGTCGCGCTCGGTGTCCACCGCTGCGTACAGGGCGGCGAGTTCCTCGTCGGACTTGAACGTGCCGTCGTCGTTGGCCGCCTTGGACCACGGAACGTTGACCGCCGTGGGGATGTGGCCGCGCTGGAGGGCCGCCTCCTGGATCAGGTGGGCCGGGGCGCTGAGCTTGCCGGAGAACTCCTCGGGGGAGCGGACGTCGACCAGGTTCTGCGAACCGATCGACTTGAGCACCTCGTCACGCAGAGCGCGCACCGAATCATCCGGGGCGGAGGCGGTGTAGACGGTGGCCGGGCGGGAGACGGTCTCGGAGACGAGCTCGCGGCCGTCGAGCTCCCACTTCTTGCGTCCGCCGTCGAGAAGCTGTAGGTCCTGGTGGCCGTAAACCTTGAAGTACCAGTAGGCGAAAGCGGCGAACCAGTTGTTGTTGCCGCCGTACAGGACGACGGTGTCCTCGCGTGCGATGCCCTTGGCCGAGAGCAGCGCCTCGAAGCCGGCCTGGTCCACGAAGTCGCGGCGAACCGGGTCCTGGAGTTCCTGTCGCCAGTCGATGCGCAAGGCGCCTCGGATGTGGTTCTTGTCGTAGGCGGCGGTGTCCTCGTCGACCTCGACGAGAACGACGCCGGGGTCGTCGAGGTGGGCCTCGACCCAGTCGGCGTTGACGAGTACGCGAGTTCGGCTCACGGCAGGTTCTCCCGGGCGGTAGGTGTCGGGCAGGCGAAGGGAGCCATCGAGGCGGAGCACACCACTGGAGATCGACGGCGGGCACGTGAAGCGCAGTCGGCTCTGCCCCGACGGCATCCTTCAACTGGTCGGCGCCCGCCGACCTGTCGGCCGCCATCGGATCGCGACCCGGCTGTGCTGCACGAGAATGAGGGGGCGACACCCCGTCCGTATCCGGAGGACGGCGTGTCATGACCAGATATAGGCGGCCAAGTGCCTCAGAGGCAAAAGCTTTGCCTTTGAGGCAACCTCTGGTGTCCGTCCACGGTCGGCCGGGGCGTTTCGTCGACGCTGAGACTGAAGACGTCCGGCCGGGCGTAGTGGCCCGTCACGTCGAAGTCGAAGCGGCTGCGGACGATCTCGCCGAGGTCCAGTTCGGCCGTGAGAATGCCCTCATCATGCCGTAGTGGCCCGGCCAGGACCTCGCCCAGTGGGGAGACGATGCAGCTGCCGCCGCCGAGCAGTACGGTCTCCGGGTCATCGCCCTTGTGCTCCCTGCGGACCGACGACCTCGACCCCGCCCACCGGACCCTGCGGGTCCGCGCGGAGACGACGAAGACCCGGCGCGAGCGCGTCGTTCCGTACTCGGCCGCGACCGGGGTCCTGCTGTCCAGCTATCTCGCGCACCGGGCCACGATCAGCAGGGCCCGCGGCCTGCTGTTCCTGTCGGAGTCGCGCCGCAACTACGGCCAGCCGCTGACCCTGTGGACCTGGTCCAAGGTGGTCCGGCGCGTCGCCCTCACCGCTGACCTGCCACGCTTCTCGACACACACCACCCGACACCTGTGCTTGACCGACCTGGCGAGGATGGGCTGGGAACTGCACGCGATCGCCACGTCGCCGGCCACCGCAGCACCGAGTCGACACTGACCTACATACACCTGTCCGGCCGGGACCTGACGGAGAAGCTGAACCGCGGCATGCAGCAGATTCACTCCTGGCGCGTGGACATGCTCACCCGGTCCGCCCAAAGCACAGGGACGGTCGCCCAGTGACCGCCCAGCCGAGCCCAACGGCCGCACCCTTCTGGGCATGGCCGGTCGACCTCCTCCGCTTTGACCGACGCGGCCTGCTCACCGAAGCCGAGGCGGAGGCCCTGCGGAACTGCAGCATCGATGAGATTCGCCGCCACGACCTGGCTGCGGACCTCCTGCCTCTGCGACCGGCCGCCCGGCTGGTCCGGCCACTCGCTGATGTCCTTGCTGCCCTGCACTGGCCACCGGACGACCGCCATCAGCGCCGGTACGCACGCGATGCGGCAGGACTCGTGCTCCTCCGCAGCGGCGAGCTCCGCAGGGCCTTCTGGGGCTGGTCGGTGCAGGACTGGGCCGACCTGATCAACGCCGATGGCGCCGAGTTTCGGCGCCAATGGGGCGGGCAGATCGGCCCCAACGCCCGGCCGTTCCTGATCGCCTATGCCTACCTGCTCGGCGAGTTCACGGCCTTCGAGCGGCTCGGACGGTTCATGCGGCCGAGCCTGGCCCGCCGGGTGTTCGGGACCGGGCCCGTGGACGCGGCTGTCGAGCAGATCTCCACGGTGCTGGCCGACTGGGGGTATCGCCGCAGTGCCCAGAAGCTGGAGGCGGCGGCCTGCCAGGTGCTGCTGTTGAACCGCAGCCCGCGGCTGGAGGACCTGTCCACCGAGGCCCTGGCCGAACTACGTGAGAGCCCGGCGATGGGCGGGCAGTGGGGCAATGACCTGCACGGCGTCCACCGGGCGGTCGCGGCGCTCGGCCACGCGGACCCGCCGAGGTCGGGCCCCGCAGCCGGGCCGGCGGCGATGGAGGGAGTGCCGAGCGGTGGGGCGGGGTGGGTCGAGCGGTGGTACGCGACCTCGACGCTGACCCCGAAGATCCGTAGGAGCTACCGCAGCGTGCTCGCCAAGATCGGCCGCTGGCTGGCCGCCGAGCACCCCGAGGTCACCGAACCGGGCCAGTGGACCCGCCAGACCTGCGCGTCCTGGGTCGCGGCGGTCGACCGGATGTCCGTCGGCGACTTCTCCCAGTGGACCCACGGCATGCACTCGCAAGGACGCCTGGGCAAACCGCTTACCGCGCAGTCGAAGTCCGGCTACCTCAAGGTCCCCCGCGCGTTCTTCCGTGACCTCCACGAATGGGAGTGGACCCCACGGCGCTTCGACCCCGCCCACGCCCTTGCGGACCCCACGAAGCGTCCGCGGGTTGATGGGCCCGGACCCACGAGTGATAGCCGAGGGCATCTGGGCCAAACTGCTGTGGGCCGGCCTGAACCTCGAACCAGGTGACCTGCCGACCTCGGACAGCCGCACCTACCCGGTCGAGCTGATCCGGGCCATCACCTTGACCTGGCTCTTCGCCGGCCAGCGCAGTGACGAGATCGCCCGGCTGCGGGTGGGCTGCATCCGCTGGCAGCACGACGGCCTGCCCATCCCCGGTGACTCGGGCGAAGTCCTTGCCCGCGATGCGGTCTGCCTGTTGGACGTCCCCACCCACAAGACCGGCACCGCGTTCACCAAGCCCGTCGACCCACTCGTGGGCAAGGCCGTCGAGGCATGGCAGGCCGTCAGACCCGCCCAACTGCATGGGAAGGCGCTGGGCTGGCTGTTCGGCGGCATGGCCGGCGGCATCGCGGTCGGCTCCAGCGCCGGTGCCCTGGCCGAGCCCGCCATCGGCTGGCCCGGCCTGTTCCAGGCCGCCGCCACCGGCGGCGCCCTCCTGCTGGCCGTGGCCTTGGCCGCCCGCGTCCTGCCCAGCACGCCTCGACCCGCCACGTTCCCGCCGCTGGCCGCGGTCGCCGTCGGCTACCGGCGCCTGCTGCACACCGCCCGCGGCCAGCGCACCTACGCCTACGTGCTGCTCAACGCGGTGCTGCACTCCGGCATCTACACCTGGCTCGGGCTGTATCTGGTCCAGCGGTTCACACTCGGGCCGGTCGGCGTCGGGCTCGCGCTGCTCGGTTACGGCATCCCCGGCTTTCTGCTCGGCCCAGTCATCGGCCACCTGGCCGACCGCTACGGCCGCGCCCGCATCATCCCCACCGGCGTGGCCCTGGCCGCCGCATGCGCGCTGCTGCTGGCCACCGACTCGCCCCTCCCCGCCGTTGCGGTGATCCTCACCGCGCTGTCGCTCGGCTACGACATGACCCAGCCACCCCTGGGCGGCATTGTCACCGACCTGCCCGGCCACCGCAGCCAGGCCATGGGCCTGAACGTCTTCGCCCTCTTCACCGGCTTTGGCCTGGGCAGCCTCGCCTTCCAGGCCCTGCTCACGGCCGGGTTCACCGTCGCGCTCACTGCCTTCGGCGCCACCGCACTGCTCGCCGCCGCCGTTGCGGCGACGGTTCGCGGCAGGGGCCGTTTCGAGGAGGTCTGCCGTCGCTGGACGAGGCTCGCGGCGGGATGGGGGCGCGCGGTCATCCACATCCGGAGCCCGATCGGGTTTCTCACTCAGGTGCACGCGGGGGAGCCGGTCACGTCGGCGCTCTGCGACGTCCTGGCCCCGGTCGTGTCCGAGCTGGTCGAGGATGGGGTTTGTCCGGGCATAGACCTCGACTATGCCGTCCTTGTATGGGTCATCCTGTTCGGCGAGCGGGCGATCATGGACCTGCTCGGCGTTGGCTGGTCGGTCGGGCGGGTTGCGGCCCGGTTCGCTGACTCCGCCCTGCGGGCACTGGGGGCGCGCCTCGACGACTGATCGTCGGGGTGCGGGGTGGTCCTGTTCCGGCATGGCCTGTGTGAGTCATTGCGTTCGGCCGGTGGGTTTGAGTTGGTCCGCGGGATACCGGGCGGCTGCTGCGGGAACTGATCGGGGCGGAGGTGAGGGCCTGTATCGGTTGGCTGGGGCGGACACTCGGGGACGCGCGGGAGCGGGCGCAGTGGGGCGAGAGGGCCGTGACCGCCCGGGCCGGCGAGTTGCGCCCGGTGTACGACGACCTGGTGTCCTGGGGTTGGCGCCCTGCCGTTGCCTGATCGCGGGCCCGATGCGCATCATCGGCCTCTAGCCGTGGACGAAGCCCGAGGAGACCCGCTTGTGCGGCCGGGAGCCTGTGGAGGCCGCTGATCAGGGGCGCGAGCGGCCGAAGGTGCCGATATGCGGCATGGTCAGGGGGCGGTGGAGGGTGCTGCTGCTTGTGCAGGGGCCTCGTTCAGATCTTCGGCGTCTCGGGCTGCAGGCTGGTGTCCTGTATGCCGGGCCGTCTGGCGGGTGGATTCCACTTCGGCGAGTCCCTGGCGCTGGTCGTGTTCGGTGTGATCGTGCGGCCGCTGGCGGGCGGGCTGTCGGACCGCGTCGACTCCTCGCTCGGTGGCGCCGCCGGCTGCGCGGGCTTGTTTCTGCGCGTCCCCGTGCTGCTGCTGATCGGCCGGGTCGCCGGCGTGTCGCCTCGTGCTCTTCGAACGGTGCCGCGGTGTGGGTGGCGGTGGGGTCGGGGGGGTGGGGCGCTGTCCGGGGCTGCTCCCGCTGTGGAGAGGCAGGTGCGGGCGCGTGCTCTTCGGGGGCGTCGCGCCGTGGCGGGGCGTGGGCCGGTCGGGCGGTGGTGTGCCCGTGTCGCTCGGTGCGCAGGCGGGGGTTGGCGGTGTTGTTCACCCGGTTGGCCACGGCCGTGGCGCGTGGGGAGGCGTCTGTGCTGGGCGGCACTGTGCGTGCGCGGCGCGGGGCCTGGTCGGCCTCGCGGGGTGGGCTCGCACGGGGGCGGTCAGGCGGTCGCGGGGAGAGCGGGGGTCTCGGTGCGGCGGTGGCGGCCGTTTCCGGGGGCGTCCAGGGCGGAGGGGCGTTCGGTGGCGGGCTGTCCGCGGTGCTGGCCGGCACCGAGGTCCGTCACTGGGCGGCGGCGGGGAAGGGTTTTGAGGGTGCGGATCGGCTGCTTCATCGTGTTCTCTGTCCGGGTGTTGGTGGGGGCGGATT
>NZ_JBITGJ010000073.1:21301-40454 GCF_044456925.1 Streptomyces sp. NPDC050743 | reverse complement strand
TTCCACCTCCACGCTCACGCATCCCCGCCCAGATGGGCAGAACCCTTGCCAGACCTTACGGTTCGCATAGGTCCACTTAGCTGATTAGAGACGCTGCCTACGTGCCCGGCCGCACCGTCAACCGCATGGCCGGGCGCCTATCGAGGCGAGGCCAAGACGGATGCCCGCGACGCCTATGTCATCGCCGAAACTGCTCGCAGTCATCGTCGTCTGGCGACTGCGGCGGCGTACGGAGGTCCGCAGCCGCTTCGACGAGAAGCTGACCGTCATCATCGTCCTGACGCTGGGCGTCTTGTCGCAGCCACCCTGGCGGGCCAGGGGATCTTGAACATCGTGGGGCAGCCGGCGAGCGGCGTGACCCAGGCCGGCCGATGAGCCCCCGCACACATAAGGGCCGGAAGGTGCTCGTCGGCGCCCGCAGTGGATCACAGGTCTGGGAAACGGGGGAGTGATGACATCACGTCGACGGCGCTGGCGCTTGAAGAAGCGGACGCGCAGGCAGATGCAGGTCTGGGGGGCGGGGGTGATTGCCGCGGTGTGGGTGGCCGGGCAATGGGCGGCGGTGTGGCCCGTCCTGCTGGCCGTGTTCGTCGCGGCCATGGTAGGCGGGGCCGGCTGGGCGCTGCTGCGGGCGCACCGACGCGCAGTCGGCCAGGACCGCGCGTGGCGGGCGCAGGAGGAGGTCAGGGCGCGGGAGTTGTCGATGTCCGAGGTCGACGCGTTGTCGTGGCAGGAGTTCGAGGCGTACGTCGCCGGTTTCGAAACCACCACCATTTCGATGTGATCACCAGCATGCCCGGGCTGGGCGTCATCCTCGGCGCGGAGTTCCTGGCCGCCACGGGCGGCGGCATGAGCGCCTTCGGATCCTCCGACCGCCTCGCCGGCTTCGGCGGCGTCGCGCCAGTTCCGCGCGGCTCGGGCAAGATCAGCGGCAACCTGCATCGGCCCCAGCGTTTCAACCGCCGCCTTCAACGCGTCTTCTACACCTCCGCGCTGTTCAGCATCCGCCGGTGCGACGCGTCCCGCCGCTTCTACGAACGCAAACGGGCCGAGGGCAAGCGCCACACCCAAGCTGTCCTCGCTCTCGCCCGCCGCCGCGTCAACGTTCTCTGGGCTCTTCTCCGCGATCAGCGACGCTACGAGCCGCTTCCGCCGACGCCCCTCACGGCTTGACAGACGACATTAGGAATCATTTCAGGATGCGGTGCGTAGTCGTCTCAAGCAGACGATAGCGCAGGCGAGTTCGAGGGGTCCCTGGTCGAGGTCGGCGTGTATCTCGTAGCGGATGCGCAGGCGTTTGAACTGGTGCAGCTGGGCGAGCGTTCGCTCTGCGACCCAGCGGGCCTTGCCCGGACCGGAGCCGTGCGGTGCGCCACGGCGGGCGATCTTCGGGGTGATGCCCTCGGACGTAGAGCGCACGGCGGTGCTTGGGGAAGTCGTAGCCGCGGTCGGCGAACAGCCGCTTGGGCCGGTGCCTTGGACGGCGGCGTCGGCTGCGGATTCGCGGGATCGCGTCCAGGAGCGGGGCGAGCTGGGTGACGTCGTGCCGGTTGCCTCCGGCCATCGAGACGGCAAGTGGGGTGCCGTGCGGGTCGACGATCACATGGTGCTTCGAGCCGGGGCGGCCGCGGTCGACTGGCGAAGGTCCGGTGTGATCCCCCCTTTGAGCGCCCGGACATGCGTGCCATCAATGGCGCAGTCGTCCATGTCGAGGAGCCCGGCACTGCGGAGCTCGGCAAGGACGACCGTGTGGAGGCGGGGCCAGACTCCGGCTTCGGTTCGGTCCCGCAGGCGCCGCCAGCCGGTCGCCCCACTGCAGCCGATCCGCTCATCCTCCTGCTGGCTTTCCGGGAGCGGACGTCGAGCCCGAGGGGGACCAGTCCTTGGTGTCGATCGGGGACCAGTCGGTCGGCTTCGCGTCCAGACGCTGCATTCGGCGCCCACCCCGGGCCGCGAGCAGTTCCTCATCGAGGGGTGTGGTGAAGACGTTGTCGACCAGGGTGTATTCGGCGGCGAGTCGGCCGACGGCCGGCAGCGCGGCGGTGTCGATGCGTCCACGCGACAGATACAGGTCGTCCCTGACGTGGAACCGCAGCACCTTGCCCCACACGACGTGATCGACCCCCTCGTCCCCGACCGGAATGATGCGGTCGACGACGCACTCGAAGGAGATCGGCGCCTCCTTGACCCGTGGGGCGCGCACCACCACGGACGGTTCCTTCTTCAGTCCGAGTGCTTCGAACTCGTCCACACCGGGCTCGAACTCGAACGCCGAACTGTGCATGGCGTCGGCCTGCGGCAGCGTCGCCATGTTGGTGACGAACTCACCGGTCTCACGGATGTTGATGTACGTGTCCTTCAGCGTCCGCCCGTCGGCATGCGGCTGCAGTGTCAGCGAGACCATGGGCGGCTTCCGCCCGACCGCGGTGAAGAATGAGACGGGCGCCAGGTTGGCGACGCCCTCGGGGGAGACCGTGCTGACCCAGGCCACCGCGCGCGGAATGATGCTGCCGATCAGCAGTTTGTACGCGTGAGTGGTGTCGAGTTCTGCAGCGTCAATGATCATTTGGAGACCTCCATCGGTTACGGCACGGCACTTGGAGTCAGTTGCGGCGACGTGTGCCGCGGATGCGACCCGCGAGGCAGCGCCGGGAGCGGAAGGAATAGCCGGCCTAACGCTTCCCATCGAACCCTCTATGAAAGAGGTATGCGAGCTTCACCTATATCGAACGGTCTGAGGTTCGAGATCATTCCTGCCGAATGGTGTGAATCAGGGAGAAGATGTGAGGAGGCGGGCGCAGTGGCGCCATGGCGGCAGGTGGGGGTGAGTCGGGTGCCGACCGTTCCTGACTTGTTCAATCGATCCCAGGCGCGCGGTTCGCGGCCGTAGCGTCGAGGGTGCCGGTTGGCACGGGCTCGACCTCTACCGCGGCATGTTGGAACTGCATCCTGACCGGGTCAACCAGGGCGCACTGTGGGGCTCGGCCAGGTCCGCCAAGGGTTGAGCCGCTGGGTCCGGCTGCCAGGTACACTTTCGATCGTAATAAGTAAATAGGCTATGGGCATGTCACCCTAGCTACCGTCACCGAAAGAGGTCCGCGAATGTCCTGGACCGCGACAGCCCGATACGGCCTGGAGCCCGCCCCGGGCGGGCTGGCCTTCGTGCAGGACCTGCTCAACACACGGTCCGCCGGCAAGCCGCGCGAGCCCGACCTTCTGCAGACCGTCGAGGGCGCCCGCGCCTGGCTCGACCAGGCGTTGAAGAGCTGGAGCGGCGCGACCCAGCGGTCCGCACCCGGCATCGAACTGACAGCCGAGGACGCGCAGGGGCTGCGCGACTTCCGTAATGACCTGGATCAGATCCTCCAGGCCCGGACTGGTGACTCGGCGCCGCAGCCCGGCCTGGCGGCTTCACTCATGACGTTGCCCACCGCCCTGCGGCTCGACGAGCACGGGGCCATTCACGCCGAGCCTCGCGGTACGGGATGGCGGCAGGTGGCGTCCCTCGCCCTCATCGAGGCCTACCAGGCGCAGTACACCGACACGCTGCGGCGCCTGAAGTCCTGCCGAAACACGCGCTGCCTGACTGCCTTCTACGACCGCTCGCGCAACAACAGCGGCGTCTGGCACGACGTCCGCGTCTGCGGCAACGCGGCCAACCTGCGCAACTATCGTGCGCGCAAGCGGGCCGGCGCCGACCAGGTCTGACAACCGACTCTCCGGCGCGTCGCGCGCATGTACGGTGCCGTCCTTGCCGGCCCGTACCCCGCGTTCCACAGTGTTGCCCAGCTTGTCAGGGCCGTATGGGGCGGCCACGTCGAACTGTTGGCGGGCGCCGGAACGGCCTGAGGACGCGGCATTGCCGACTGTCCCGAACGGTTCGACGCCCTGTCCCGCGCCCGCGAATGTCATCAGACTTGAGATCTTCCGCCTCGGCACGGCGCCCTGTCGCGGGTACCAACGCCCTGTCGCCGGTACCCGCGACCGGATGTCTTGTGCGGTCACTTGCGCCTGATCGGGGGCTTCGCGTCAGCGGGCCGGGGAGGTGTCGCGCTGCCCGACCCAGTCGAGCACCGCGTCGGCGACTTAACGCCATCCGCATCGCCAGATCACAGGGCACCCGCGGGGTGGGGCAGCCAGTTCATGCCGGTCGCGGTGGCGTGCGGGGCGCCCCTCAGGCGAGGTGCTCGCGGAACCACTCGACGGCGGCGCTGCTCGCCTTGTCGAACTGGGTGGTGTAGGGGTCGAAGTGGCCGCCCGGGATCGTCCGCAGTCGCTTGGGCTCCAGCGCGCGCTCGTAGGCCGAGAGGGCCAGGTCGGTCACGGTGACGGTGTCGTTGAGCGCGACCACCATGAGCAGCGGTGTGGGCGAGACCCTGTCGACCCAGATTCCGGGCTCGTACATGCGCGCGGCCCGGGTGGAGCGGACCGTGACCTCGTTCTCCCACACACCGTCGGGCTTGGGCTGGAGGTAGAAGTCGATGGCCTCCTGCGTCCGGTAGGACGCGGGCACCGCCGGGTCGCTGTTGACGATGGCCAGGGTGCGGGGGGCCTCGCCACGCAACTGGGCGCGCTCGTCCTCGGAGAAGTTTTCCTCCAGGGCTGCGACGGCCTCGGGGGCGATACGGCGCCGGCCCTGCTCGAAGCCGCTGATGGTCGGCACCTGGGAGACCACGGCCCGCAGTCGGCGGTCGGTCGCGCCAAGCACGATCGCGTGGCCGCCGGCGTAGCTGGTGCCCCACAGGCCGATCCGCTCCGGATCGACCTCGGGGAGGCTCTCCAGGAAGGAGATGGCCCGCCGCCAGTCCGCGATCTGCCGCCATGGGTCGACGTCCTGGCGCGGCTGTCCGTCGCTCGCCCCGAAGCCGCGGTGGTCATGGACCAGGACGACGAAGCCGTTCTCGGCGAAGGCCTGCGCGAACGGCTCGAGGCCGTGCTCCTTGACCCCGGCGTAGCCGTGGGCCATGGTGATCGCCGGATGCGGACCCGGGCCGTCCGGCAGGAAGAGCCATCCGCGCAGCGTGACTCCGCCGTCGGCCTCGAACTGGATATCTTTGCGCTGAATCATGGAACAACCTTCTGAATAGGCAGGGCTTTCAGCCCTGGTGGAAGTAGTCGGCGTCGATCTCGCCGGCCAGCCGGGTACGCAGTTCCGCGGAGAAGCGGAGCACGGCGCCCAGTGGCCGGTGGTGGATGGCGGCTCGGAGGGTCTGGCCGTCCGCATTCTTGGTCAGGATGGTGACGCCCTCGATCGGCAGGCCGCCGAACGCGGTGGCCTCCCACTCCAGGTGCGTTCGCGGGCCGTCGACGGTCTCCCGGGTGAAGCGGAGCGACTCGTAGATCGCGCTCGCCGCGCCCATCACCTTCTTCACCTGGTCGCGGCCTTCCACCGGGCGGGTTATGACACTCGCCTCCAGGACCACGTCCTTGGTGAACGCCTCACCGAACGCGGTGGCGGACTTCTGCGCGAAGGCGTTCGTCCACCCCTGCGGGCGGGGGGTGTTCGCGGCGGGGGCCCTGTCGGTGCCACCCACCTCGGCGAGGAGGCGGTCGAGGTGGGTGGCGACGTCGGCCGCCTGCTCGATGTGGGCCCAGTGGCCGGCCTCGGCCACCGATACCGCTGTCATGGCGGTGAAGCGGGGCGCGATCGCGTCGTTGACCATGTCCTCGGTGACGAACCCGTCGCCCTCGCCACGAAGGATGAGCACCGGGCCGGCGTAGCTGCTCGGCCGTTCGCCGTGGGGGTGCCCGGTGTTCCAGCAGTCGGCGAGGGCGCGGACGACCTCCGGACGCAGATGCCGCCCGGTCGCCACCAGTCGGTCGAGCTCGGCCTCCGGGAACGCGGCGGACAACTGTTCGCGTACGCCCCGCTGCCCGTCCGCGTCGCCGCCCAGCGAGCGGAACTGTTCGATCATCTCGTCGGGCAGGTGCACGCCCGCGAGGGGGACTGGGGTCACCAGCACGAGTCCGCGGGCCCGGTCGGGTCGCTGCACCGCGACCAGTTCGGCCACGGCGGCGCCCATGCTGTGGCCGACGATCACAAAAGGCTTGCCGAGGGCGTCGACCACCGCGCCCGCCTCGTCGGCGAACCGGTCGTAGTCGTAGGGCCCGCCCACCGTGTCGCGGTCGCCGCAGCCGGCCAGGTCGAGTGTCACGCACTCGATGCCGGGTGTGGTGAGCTGGGGGATCAGGCGGTCCCAGGCGTACTGGTCGTCGAGGAAGCCGTGGACGAACACCACGGCCAGGTCTCCGTCGCCGGTGCGCCGATACCGTACGTCGGTGTCGGCGACGCGTTCCGTCTTCATGTATGTCCTCACTGTCCGGGAGCGGACGTCGCCCCGGAAGGGGACCGGTCCTGGCTTTCGATGGGGGAAGTCGGTCGGACGTGCGTTCAGGTGCTGCATCCGGTGGATTGCGTCGTCTCCCGTGGCCTGCGGATTCGGGACGCGACGCGTTCGATGGGCTGGGCGCGCCGCTGTCCTCGGATCACGGGACAGAGCGCAGTTGGCCGCCTAGACCCGGGCCACGCCGTCGCGCTGGGCGGTCTCTGCGACGGCTTCGGCGACCGCGGGGGCCACTCGAGGGTCGAAGGGCGACGGGATGATGTGGTCCGGACGCAGTTCCTCGGCGATCAGGGAGGCCAGGGCGTCCGCGGCGGCGATCTTCATGCCCGGCGTGATGCGGGAGGCGCGGACGCGGAGGGCGCCGGCGAAGATGCCGGGGAAGGCGAGGACGTTGTTGATCTGGTTCGGGTAGTCGCTGCGGCCGGTCGCGACGACGGACGCGTACTTGTGGGCGACGTCGGGGTGGATCTCGGGGGTGGGGTTGGCCATGGCGAAGACGAAGGCCCCGGGTGCCATGGTGGCGACCGCGGTTTCGGGGACCGTGCCGCCGGAGACGCCGATGAAGACGTCGGCGCCGGCCAGGGCCTCCTCCAGGGTGCCGGTGCGTCCCGCCTGGTTGGTGTTCACGGCGATGTCCCGTTTGACGTCGGTCAGATCCGTACGGCCGGAGTGCAGGACTCCGGCCCGGTCGGTGACCACGGCATCGCCGATGCCCGCCTCCACCAGGATCTTGGCGATCGCGACGCCCGCTGCTCCCGCGCCCGATATGACCGCGCGCAGGTCGTTGAGGGTCCGCCCGGTGAGTCGGGCGGCGTTGCGCAGGGCCGCGAGGGTGACGACGGCCGTGCCGTGCTGGTCGTCGTGGAAGACCGGGATGTCGAGGCGGTCCTGAAGTTTGCGTTCGATCTCGAAACACCGGGGTGCGGAGATGTCCTCGAGGTTGATGCCTCCGAAGGACGGTGCGAGGCGGGCGACGGTTTCGACGATCTCGTCCACGTCCGTGGTCGCGAGCGCGATGGGCACGGCGTCCACGTCGCCGAACTGCTTGAACAGGACCGCTTTGCCCTCCATGACCGGAAGTGACGCCTGCGGGCCGATGTCGCCCAGACCGAGCACCGCGGTGCCGTCCGTCACCACCGCGACCGTGTGGGAGACCCAGGTGTAGTCGTGCACGAGATCGGGCTGCCGGGCGATGGCGGTGCACACCTCGGCGACACCCGGCGTGTACGCAAGTGAGAGGTCCTCGGGGCCTCGCAGCGGCACCGTCGGGGTGATCGCCATCTTTCCCCCGTGGTGGAGCGCGAACACGTGCTCGGCGAGTCGGCGGGGCGTGGGGGTCTGCGTCGAGGTGGCGCTTTGTGTTTCCACAATTGATTCCTTTGCTGGTCCCTTGGCCGGTGCGCCGTGCCCGTTCGCTCGCAGGATGCGGAGGCCGGAAGACGACGAAGCCGTGTGCCCTGCTCTCGTGCGGAGCGCGTGCCGCTGGGCCGGTGGTGGCCGTCTCGGGCGCCGGCAGGTCGGCGCTGGATTTCTGTGGGGTGGTCCCGTCTTGAGGTGGCCCCCGACGCACACTTCGCGCCGGCACGCCCGCTCCGGGGTCCGTCGGGCGGATCGTCGCGGGCTCCCGGCGCAGGGCAAGGCACTTCGCGGCGGCGCCGGAACGCCCCGGCAGCACCGGTGGTTGCGATGCTCCGACGGCGACGGCCGTGCCCCCGCGTCAGGCAGCGCGCGCGGCCTGCCCCGGTCTCCGGCCTGCTCCGGTCTGCGTCGGGCGGCCCCTGGCCGACGGCCGGGGGCGCGGGTTCACCAGCGCGGAGTCCCTTCGGCCAGCTGCAGTTCGCCCCTTCCGAACGAGAAGCTCTCGTTCGGGACCGGGATCAGGGCGATGAAGATGTCGTCGGGCGAGACACCCAGCGCCTCGACGACCAGCCTGTTGATGGCCGCGGACACCGCCCGCTTGTCCTCCAGGGGCCGGTGGGCCCCGAGGAGAACCGTGATGATCATGGCGTCTGAGCTGCGCTGCATGCCCATGAACGTCGGGTCGAGGAACAGTTCGTCCTCGCCGTGTTCGCTGATCATGATGAAGCGGTCGCCCTCGGGGATGCCGAGCCCCTGCACCAGCGACTGGTTGAGCGCGTCGGCGAGCGCACGCTTCTGCTGCGACGAGAAGCGGTTGGCGGGGATGTGGGCGTTGAAGACCGGCATGGGGGCTCCTTCGGGGAGTGCGGTGTCGGGTTGCCCGATCATTCGGGGGGCCTGATCCAGGCCCCGGGTACGGCGCTGCCGCCCTGGCTATCCGCGGCCCACGGCGCGAGCCTGCGCGGCGCGGATGCGGTCGGAGAGGGCGTCGGTGCCGTCAGGCCTTGACGGCTCCGGAGGGGGACCACTCGGCGCTGTCCACCGGCGACCATCCGTCCGGGCGCTCGTCGAGGCGGTGGCTGCGCTTGCCCAGACGCTCGCTCAGGACGTCCGCCGGCAGGGGGGTGACGAATGCGTTGTCGGCCAGGGTGTACTCGGCGGCGAGGCGGCCGACCGCCGGAATTGCTCCGGTGTCGATCCGTCCGTTCTGGGCGTAGACGTCGTCCCGGATGTGGAAACGCACGACCTTGCCCCAGACGACGTGGTCGTTGACGTCGCCGACTTGGACGATCCGGTCGAGCGTGCATTCCATGGCGATCGGGGAGTCCTTCACACGCGGCGCCTTGACCACGTCACAGGCCTCTTTGGTCAGGCCGACCTCTTCGAACTCGTCCTGGGCGCTGTCGAATTCGATCGCACTGCGATGCATCTCGTGGGCCTGCGGCAGCGTGACCAGGTTGGTGACGAACTCACCGGTGTCCCGAATGTTGACGAGCGTGTCCTTCAGCGTCCCGTCCGACCGCGGCTGCAGGGTCAGGGACACCATCGGGGGGATCCGGCTCACTACGGTGAAGAACGAGATCGGCGCCAGATTGGCGACACCGGATGACGACAAGGTGCTCACCCAGCCGATCGCGCGCGGTGTGACCGCTCCGATGAGGAGTTTGTACGCGGACGTCGCGTTCAGTTCGTCGCTGTTGATGATCACGTTGATGGCCTCTCTGGCGTGCACGGCGGCATCCCGCCGGTGAAGGTGCGGGCTGGTGCGGCTGGTGAAGGGTCAGCGGCGCCATGGGCCAGCCCGGCGTGTGGCACGGCACCGCTGGCGCTCCGCAACGGCTCGGCGCCGGTGAGCTGTCCCCCCTTCTCGGGGCCGCCCAGGGTGTGCTCCGCGATCAGCGTCAGGGTGCGGACGGGGGTTTCCCTGGAGGCAGGTGCGCCGCGCCGTCGCTGGATCAGTTGGCTGCGGGGGGAAAGAACTCAAGGCCCTCGAGCACGTCGCGCCCCTTGGCGGTGTCGGCGTACAGCCGCGCCTGCGTGATCAGTCCGTCGGTCACGGCGAACAGCAGGAGGTGCTCGTTCTCCATCGTGCGGCCGTTCTTCGCCTTCGCTCGGGCCCGGACGGGGACCACCACGTGCGACCCGGCGTCGAGCACGGTGTGCAGGTCGTAGTTGAAGTACTCGTAGTAGTGGTCGAAGAGGTCCTTGTAGAAGGCCACGAAGCCCTCCCGCCCGTGGAACGTCCCGCCGTAGGGCAGTGAGGTGGGGAAGTGGAAGACCACGTCCGGTGACATCAGAGCCACCAGGTCGGACGAGTCGTTCTTCTCGAATCCGGTGTAGGCGCGGTGGCAGGCATCAACAATCGCCTGGTTGCTCGACATGCTTCCTCCATGCTCATGGCTGAGTGCAGTGCTGGGTGAACGCGTCCACCCACCTCGGTTTTCGTCCGGTCGTACGCGGAGGGACCGGAGGCAACGGGACGGGCCGATCGGCTCGTGAGGCGCGCGGCGGGCCGGAGGCCTGATCGGGCTCGGGAGGTCACCGGGCGGCTGGGCGGGCCGAGGGTGCGGTAGTGCCTGCCGACGGCCCCATGACGGCTAAGTTTTCATCTGGAACCCAGGAAGTCAAGGACTGGGTTCCAGATGGAAACCCTGCAGGTATCCTGGCGATATGGAGTGGCGCGAACTTGATTTGGGCAATTGCAGCGTCGCCGCGACCCTGCGACTGATCGGCGATCGGTGGACCCTGCTCATCCTGCGTGAGGTCTTCGCCGGCCTGCACCGCTTCGACGAGATCGCGGAGCACCTCGGGGTCTCCCGCCGCGTCCTGACCGAACGCCTGGGGCAACTCGTCGGCGCCGGCCTGCTGGAGCGCCGGAGCTACCAGGAGGCCGGACGACGCGCGCGCCAGGAGTACCACCTCACGGCGCCCGCCCAGGACCTGCAGTGGATTCTGGCCGCCCTCCTGCGGTACGGAGACACCCATCTCGGCGGCCCGGAGGGCCCGCCGGCAGTGCTGAACCATGCGGGCTGCGGCGGCCAGGTGCACGTCGAGCTGCGCTGTTCCTGCGGGCAGGAGGTCTCCAGCTCCGAGGTGGAGCCGATCACCGGCCCCGGCGCCGTCAGCATGTCCCCCTGACGGACGGCAACGGCAACCCGCTCCTCGATCACCCCCGCATCCCGGCCGCACAGGACGACAGGCGGCCTCGGCGTTCCCGCCGGTGTCCGGGTCCCCGTTCGCCCGCGTCGGACCGGCCACGCTGCGGCTGGTCGGATCTGGGCAGCGTGCGCTGACGCGGGAGAGGTCCGCCATGCCGAACCTCCGTGAGCATGACCGGCGTCAGGAGATTTTGTCTCTTGCGGCCAGCGCGCTGATACATGGGACGCATTTGGCCGGGCCGGCGTCCGGGGCCGGAACCCGGCGCCAGGCGCATGAAAGGGAGCATGCGCCCGTCGGAGGCGTCGCGGCGTCCTCGGAGATCCACCGCCGCGGAAGAACGCCTCCATCCATGCCTGCGCACAGCACGCAGGAGGCGTCCGATGGTTTCCGCGGAAGCCGGACAGTCGGCGGCGGACGGCCGTCGCGTCCGGACGCCGTCCGGGCCCCCGGTGCGCCCTGGGCCGCCGAGGAGGCGAGGGTGACTCACCGGAGCTGACGTAACCAAACGTGCTACGCTTATTTCTCGAGGGTCAAACGAAAATGACCTGGCACCCCACGCTCGGGCGAGCGCAACCGGGGTCGGCGAAACGCCTTGACGAGCCGGCCGTGCCGTCCACCACGGTGCCGGGCGTTGCCGCACCCGCGGATCAGACCATCTCAACTGCGCACCCAGGCATGTGCCCGGCTCGCGACCCGGCCCCGGAGCAGACGGTCCCGTGAGCCACATTCCGCCCCTGAAGGAGGCACCATCATGACTGCATCCGCATCCTCTTCCCTGGCGTACGAGGTTCTCGTCCAAGAGGGGACGCCCCGGGCCGGCGGCGAGCGGCTGCCCAACGGTGAAGGGCTTGTCTCCTCGCCCCTGACGTCGACGCTAATCTTTGGGGACGAGGACGCCGTGCTGGTCGACCCGCCTCTCACCATCGAGCAGACCCAGCAGGTGGGTGACTGGATCGAGCGCTCCGGCAAGCGCCTGGCATACATCTACGCCACCCACGGGCATGGCGACCACTGGTTCGGCACCGCCGATCTCGTGAAGCGGTTCCCCGGCGTCACCGTTTACGCGACCGCCGGAACCATCGAGGTCATGCACAAGCAGGCCACCGAGGGACGCGAGGAACTGTGGGACAAGCGCTTCCCCGGCCTGATCCCCGACACCCCGGTCCTGGCCCAGCCCGTCCCCGCCGAGGGCTTCTTGCTGGAGGGCAACCTCATCGAGGCCGTCGAGGTCGGTCACACCGACACCGACAAGACCACGGTCCTGCACGTGCCATCGATCGGCCTCGTGGTGGCTGGCGACGTCGTCTACAACGGCGTGCACCAGTACATCCTCGAAGGCGGCGACGGCGGCCTGCAGGAATGGCTCCTGGCCCTCGACCGCGTCGCCGCGCTCCAGCCGCGCTCCGTCGTGGCCGGTCACAAGAACAAGGACCTGCCCGACGACCCGGCCACCATCGAAGAGACCCGCCAGTATCTCGTCGACGCCATCCGGCTGCTCGGCCAGAATCCCACCGCCCGCGAGTACTTCGACCAGATGACGGCCCTCTACCCGGATCGACTCAACCCGGGCCCGGTGTGGTACGGCGCGGTCGGCCTGCTGGGAGCCTGACGGAACAAGGGGAACGAGCCCGGCACGGGCTGCACGGCGCCTCCCGCTACGCCTTGTTGTGGCGGGCTGGCTCGACTACTACAGCCGCTTCCGGCCGTGGGAGTTACGCACCTTCGCGATGCGCATCAACGCCTACCTGGTGCGCTGGATCGGCCACCGGCCTCTTCCGACACCGGCCCCCAGAGCCCGGCCTCGTTCGACGGCTTTTCGTCCGCAGAGGCCGGTGCGGGCGGGAATCGGCTGGCCGAGTGAAGTTCAGGCGTAGGCGTCCTCGATAGCGACTCGTCGCACCGTGCGCAGCGTCGACTGGAGACGGTCCAGATCGGTCGAACCCAGAGCGAGGCGGAGCGCCTGTGGCGTGTGCATCGAGGTGGTGAAGGGCTCCGCTGTGCTTACCGAGATGTGCTGACGTGCGAGGGCGGCGGTCAGGCGATCAGCGCGTGCATCGTCGGGCAGCGGAAGCCAGGTGAAGTAGGACGAGGGGTGGCTGATGAGCGGCAGACCTGCCAGCTCTCGTCCGGCGAGTGCTTGGCGGGCTTTGGCATCCTCTCGTTTCTGCGCTTCCAAGTGGTCCACCGTGCCGTCGTCGAGCCAGCGGCAGGCGATCGCGGTGGTGAGGGCCGGGGTGTTCCAGGTGGTTGCCCGAATCGCGCGTTCGAGTGATGGCACCGCGAAGGGCGGAGCGAGGACGAAGCCTACCCGGAGGCCGGTGGCGACACTCTTGGACAGTCCCGAGACGTAGACGGTGATGTCCGGCGCGTTCGCGGCCAGAGGGGGCGGTGGGTCCTCGACCAGGTAGGCGTAGGAGGCGTCTTCGATGATGAGCGGGCCGTGCTGTCGAGCGATCTTGATTAGGCGGGTTCGGTCGGTTGCCGGCATGACCCACCCCAGAGGGTTGTGCAAGGTTGGCATGGTGTAGATCGCCCGCACAGGGCGGCTCGCGCACAGCTTCTCCAGAGCATCGAGATTCGGTCCGTTGGTGGTTGTCGGTATGGGCTCCAGGTCGAGATGAAAGGCATGCGCGAGCACCTTGAAACCGGGATAGGTGAGGGCATCGACCGCGACGACGTCGCCGGCGTTGAGCGCGGCCATGACGGTGATGGCGAGGCCGTGCTGCGCACCGTTGACGATGAGGATCCGGTCCGTGTCGGTGGTGATTCCCCGGCGCCTCAGGTGCCGTGCGATCGAGGCTCTGTCCTGGGGACGCCCTCGATGTGGTTGGTAGTGCAGCAGCGAGTCGAGATCACCGGAGGTGGCCACGTCCCGCAGGGCCTGCCGAAGGAGATCAGCTTGCCCGGGCAGCGACGGATAGTTGAAGCTGAGGTCGACCGCATCCGTGGCGACGATCTGCAGATCGATGCCGTGACCGGCGGGAACCGCGATGTCACGCACGAACGTGCCGCGGCCCTGTTCCCGGCTCACCAGGCCCATCGCTTCCAGCTCGGCGTACACCCGAGTCGCGGTCACCACGGCAATGCCCTCGCGGGCGGCGAGCCCGCGGTGTGTCGGCAGCCGCACGCCTGCGGCGAGCCGCCCGGTCCGGATGTCGGCTGCGAGCGCGTCAACCAGCTTTTTGTACCGCGAGGCTGCCATGTACCGAATTGTATCCATGACAATTCTTTGACTGTCCTGTTCGCGGGTCCTTACCGTCAAGACCCACCCCACTCATAGGGAAGGACAGCCGCCGTGCACATCGCCATCCTCACCTTCGAGGGCTACAACGAGCTCGACTCCCTGATCGCGCTCGGTGTGCTCAACCGCATCAGGACCGACGACTGGCGCGTCACCATCGCCACCCCCAGCCTCAAAGTGACGTCGATGAACGGGGTGGTCATCGAGCAGATGTCCACGCTGGAGGAGGCGTGCGCCGCTGACGCCGTCATCATCGGCAGTGGCATTGCTACCCGCGAGGTCGTCGAAGACCCGGCGATCATGAACATCCTGCGCGCCCTGGACCCCGCGCGCCAACTCATCGCCGCGCAGTGCTCCGGCGCGCTCGTACTGGCCAAGCTCGGCCTGCTCAACGACATCCCCGCCTGCACCGACGTCACCACCAAGCCATGGGTCATCGCCGCCGGCGTCGAGGTGCTCAACCAGTCCTTCTACGCCAAGGACAACATCGCCACCGCCGGCGGCTGCCTCGCCTCGCACTACCTCGCCGCCTGGATCATCGCCCGCCTCGCGGGCAACGACGCCGCCGAAAACGCACTGCACTATGTCGCCCCGGTCGGCGAGAAGGAGGAATACATCGAGCGCGCCTGGCGCAACATCACTCCCTACCTGCCCGCACCCGCACCGGCGCTCGTCTGACCAGTCGCAAGCAGTGACCGGAGGTCATGCCCCCGGCAGCCTGACTGGTCGTTTGCAGCCCGAAGGCAGGGAGGGGAGCCTTCAAGCGATGGATCCAGGCTCAGGGTGGCTGGCTCACCGCCAGAAACACTCATCGATGACGATCTGAGGATCGGTGTTTCTGCGGGTGAAGTGGTACCGGAGCCACCCTCGGCCGTGGTCGAAGTAGATGACGTGCTCGCCACCGGGGCGGGTGGACTGGACGGGTTCGACACTCATTCCGCCTGGGAGGTCGCGGTCGCTGTCGATGCCCCGGAAGTACGGGTCAGCGGCGGTGACGAGTTCGGCGCGGGCTTCGTCGACCAAGGCTCGGGCCTCTTCGGGGAGGGCGTTTCTGTTGTCCTCGGCGTTCTTGGTCCAGTCGGCTTGCCAGGGCGGCCCCATGAAGTCGTCGGTCAATGGCCGGGCTCTGCCTTCGCTGCCGTACGGCGGATGCGTCCGGCTTCTTCGATGAGTGACTTGGCGCGGGCGTAGTCGGGTTCCCGGCTGGCTTCGTCCTCCAGGCCGTGCACCTTTGCTTCTAGTTGGGGATCGCGGGCGAGGGCGAATTCGCCCCACCAGCGGGCCATGAAGGCAGGGACCGGCGCGAGGTCGTAAGCGTCGGCGATGTCGCGGCGCCAGTGTCGATCGAAGTCGACGAGGAGTTGCGGCGCATGCTGGGCGATGGCGGCGCGGAGCGCCTTCGGTGTCCTGTCGGGCATGGAGGGCACGGCCCCAGAGCCATGGGTGGCGGTAGTCATGAACGGCAGTTCCCCTACTTGGCGGTCGGTCAGGCGGCAGTTGGCTTCATCCGGCCTGGGGCGCTGCCGTCAGGCTCTTCGGCAGATGGTGTCTTGTTGTCTTTGGTGGCGTTTTGTGTGCACTGCTGTCCGGCCCGGGCGAGGCTGTTGTCGCGCAGGGTGTAGATCATGCTGGAGTCCTTGTAGCCCAGCATGCGGGCAAGTCTAGCGACCCGTCCGTAGGGCAGCTTTCCGCCGACGGGTGCGGTGACGGCGGCACGAATGTCGTCTTCGAGTTGTCTGCGGAGCTGGGCGAGCTGCTTTTCCGCGCGGGTGATCTCGGCGCGGGTATTGCGGACCCTCTGCACGTCGGGGTCCTGGTCGTCCTTGTTCTGCTTCGCCGGCATGCTTCGCAGCATGACATCACAGACCATGGTTTGCAACACTGCGGATATATACACTCTGGTTTTACAGACCACAGTATTGTGGCTTCGCAGTCGGTGCGTCGGCGTTGAAGGCTCCCCTCCCTTCAGGGAGGGGAGCCTTCAAGAACCGAGCAGTCCCTGCCTACTGGGCATTGCGCACCGCCGTGCCGGAGCTGCCCAGGAGTTCGTTGATGAGCTGCGTGGTCTCCGTCTCCAGCGAGCAGTCCAAATCCCGGTTGACCTGTTGCACGTGGGTGATGGCGGTGTGCAGTCCTTGCCGGTTGCCGCGTGCGGCTTCTAGGCGCATCCAGTCCCGGTACAGCAGCTCTGCCGTGTCGTCGACGTCGAGGCCGGTGGCGACGGCCTGCCGTGCGGCGGTGAGGCCGTGGTGGGGGCCTGCGGGGGTGCGGTAGGTGGCCACGGTGTGCGCGACGTCGATGATCCGTGTGATCATTTCCTGCTGGTAGGGCTCGGCCCAGGGCAGCGGTCGGCCGCCGAACGGCTTGCCCCGCACCCGGGTGAGTGCCTGTTCCAGGTCGGTCAGGCCTGCCGGTCCCAGCGGCAGGGCGTGTTCGGCGAGTTGGAGGAAGCGGGTCCAGTCGCAGCGGATGGTGGGGCGAGCCGGTAGGGGTCGTCGCCGGTCTTGCGTCGCGGGACGTAGGGGTTGCCGGCTGTGTCGCTGCCCAGTGAGCTGCGCAGGCCCTGCATGCGTGCGTTGAGGGTGGTTGTCGACCACGGGGTGGACGGGGTCCATGTCGGCACACAGCACATCCGCGCTGCGTCCGGGCCGGAAGTACAGCAGGGTGGCGAGCTGGGCCATTTTGGGGCCGTGGCCGGTGTTGTCCACGCCCGTCACCTCGACCGGCCCCAGTACCCGGATCTCCGGGGCGTGCAGATCCTGTGCCTCACACTTTTCCTCCTCCGGCGCCGCGGGCTCTTCGAGGGCGGTCCCTGGGGCGTCAGCCTCTGCAGCTTTCGCCGCGTCGGTGGAGTTGGCAGCGGCCGGGGATACCGCTGCTTCGGTGCACGGTCCGGTGTCGTCGTTGGACTGGGTCGACGATGCGGTGGGGGAGAGGAGACGGAGTGCGGACGGATCGGTGCTGGCGGCGAGCAGCGCCGGGAAGGCCTCGCTGCTCACGTCCGTTGCTGCGGGCGGTGACGGGATCTGGGCGGCAGTGGTTGCGGGCGGGGACTCCTGCGGCGATGCCTGTTCGGGCTGTTGCACGCTGTCTAGTGCCGCATCAGGCAACGTTCGCCCTGTCGACCACTTTGCGTGGGCGTTCGTCGGCGGCGTGCTTGTTCCGCCAGATGATGTAGCGGCGGATCATGCTGCCCTGCTCCTTGTGGCTGGCGTGGTCGGTGCCGTCCAGTGCGAAGTAGCGCAGGGCGGTGAACTGGGCCTCGATGCGGTTCAGCCACGAGCTGTTGGTCGGCGTGTAGGCGAACTCGACGTTGTTGGCCGCGGCCCAGCCGCCGACCCGGGTGTCCTTCTTCTTGGTCAGGTGCGGGGAGAAGTTGTCCAGGCCGATCGCGATGCGGACCTCGGGCGGCAGACGCCTTCGCCGGCCGGTTCCCTTCCTGGCGCACCGCTCCGCCGGAGGCGGTGGAGGCTTTCACCGTCGCGAACGCTGCTCTGTGGGCCGAGATCGCCCGCAACGATCCTGCTCCGTGGAAGGTCGAGATGGCCCACCACGCCGCAGAGCACGGCGCCTACGTGAGAAGCCAGTCGAACAAGTAAGCCGGGGCACATCAAGTCGCACGCGAAGTTCGGAAAGAGAATGACCTCTTGGTGCTTCATGTGGTGGAGTCTGGTCTCCTGGGAGGCCGTCAGGGCGTCGGCGAGGCAGGCTGAAGGTGTGGTGTCGCTCTTCTGCTCATCCTCTCGAACGGGAGCGGGCGGTCACAGCAGGGTCTTGCTCGCGCTGGCGCAGTGCGTGCCGTTTGTGATCGCGCTGGCCGTGCTGATCATCGAGCTCACTCCTGCTCATTTCCTCTATACCGGTCCCTTTCTCGCCGCGGTGCCGGCGCTGGCGGCGGTGACGATGGGTCCCAAGCGCACGGCTCTGGCGGTGGTTCTTGCGCTGGCGGTCAGCGTGACCACGGCCACGTACAACCAGGCATGGGGCACTCTGCAGGTCTATACGAACTTCCTGGCTCTGGCTCTGGTCTCCGTGGCCGGTTTCATCACGAGCAGCGTCGTGCGTACGTACAGGAGGAGCGAGCTCGACGAGGTCCGCCGGATCGCCGTGTGCGCGCAGGAGGTCATTCTGCGGCCGGTTCCCGAGCGCCTGGGTCCGGTGCGGGCGGCCAGCCTGTGTCTCGCTGCCGGGACCGGGGCGCAGGTCGGCGGTGATCTGTACGAGGCCGTGCAGACCAGGTACGGCGTCCGGATGATCGTGGGGGACGTCCGTGGCAAGGGGCTGAATGCGATGCGCGCGGTCGCGGTGGCGCTGGGTGCGTTCCGGGTGGTTGTGCACTACGAGGACGACCTGGTGGGGGTCATGAACCACTGCGCGGCCGCGCTGCGCCGGGAGGCCGCCGTGCCGGGCGCCTTTCCCGAGGAAGCCCTGATGGAGGGATTCACCACCGCGCTCATCGCCCAGGTGCCGAACGACGAGCCCGTAGTGCAACTGGTCAATCGCGGCCATCCGCCCCCGCTGGTGCTCCACAAGGGCCGAACTCAGCCTTTGATGCCCACCTCGCCGCACCCGCCCCTGGGCCTGGAGGACCTGATCACCGGCCCTCCCGAGAAGCCAGAGAGCTATCCGTTCGTACCCGGGGACCGTCTGCTCCTCTACACCGACGGCGTGATCGAAGCCCGCAACCCTGGCAACGACTTCTTCCCTCTGCCGCAGACCATGGAGTCGATCAGCTTCAGCACCACCCCTAAAGAGCTTCTTGACCAACTGCACCAGGCATTGATCGGCCACACCGAAGGCCGCTTGGCGGACGACGTGGCGATGATCCTTATCGACCGGCTCGAGGAAGGAGTCGGTAGGCCGGCCCTCTGAGTTGCCCGTCGTTCGCCCGGCGGGCGGGCGTCGCGGCGTCTGGTGCGGTGCCTCGCAAGGCGGAGGGTCGCCCCCCGCCCCGGGGGGGCGCCGGGGGCCCCCCCAACCCCGCGCGGGGGGGGGGCCCGCGGCGCGCCGCCGGGGGCCCACCCCACACGCCCCGCCCGGGGGGGACACC
>NZ_JBITGJ010000073.1:0-21291 GCF_044456925.1 Streptomyces sp. NPDC050743 | reverse complement strand
GTGGGCCGGCCGCCGGTGGGCCCCGGGTTCCCCCGGGGGGGGGGGCGGGGGGGGGTGTGGGGGGGGCCCCCCCTCGGGGGTGGCCCCCCCGCGTACCGGGGCGTACGCGGGCGACCCCGACAACGCGGCGAGGTGTCGTGCCAGGCGTCGCGACGCAGGGGCAACTCAGAACAGGCCCTGACGGGGTGTAACTCCTGTCTCGCCCTTCCGGTCTTACCGCGCCGAACGGTTGGGCGAGGCCGCAGACTCTCCGCCCGCTTGTTACACCCATGGATACACCATAGGGAAACGATGACTCCGCATATTCAACAGCTCGTGATGCGCACGTAACAGCCGTTATGTTTCCTGTGGGAAGACGCCGTTTCCCACCAGGACTTGGAGCGTGTCATGAGCGACACGATCATCCCCTTCCGCGTCACCCAGGACGCGTGGAAGCACCTTCCGCAGATGCCGCAGGCGGACTACCCGGGCACCGACGGCTACATCGCCGACACCTACGTCAATCCTGAAGGCAGCGTGATGTGCAGTGGCTTCTTCCAGCTCAGCCACACCGACGAGCCGCTGCTGTACGAGTACTCGTACGACGAGATGAAGGTAGTTCTCGAGGGCGAGTTCCTCCTTGAGAATCCTGACACCGGCCAGAAGGTCGTCGCGAAGGCGAAGGACGCGATCTTCTTCCCGAAGGGCTCGCGCATCCTCTTCTCCACCCCGGACTGTGCTCTGGCCTTCTACGTCGGCCACCGCACCGCGGACGGTCTCTGAGTGACCCCAGCCGGACGAGAGCAGTCAGCACATGGTCGACCTCGCCTCCATGAGCGTTGCCGCCTGGACGGTCAGTCCAGGTAGAGATGCCCCGGCCTCGCCTGCCGGCGGGACCGTGTACGCCGTCCTGGAAGTCGGCAGCTGAAGGGATTGACAGATGACCATTCCCAATGAGCCAGACCTGGCAATGGGCCGCGAGTTCGCTGTCGCGGACGTGGATGAGCCAGCACTGCTCAAGACCATGCAGTGGTACGACGGATTCGTCATGGCCCTGTCCAACCCGGGCTTCATCATCTCCACCCTCGGGTACACCACGGGCACCCTCGGGGCGCTCGGTGCGCTGGCCATGTGGTTGGGATCGATGGTGATCGCCGTCCTGCAGAACAAGATCTACACCGAGCCGGCAACCATGTTCCCCGACCACTCCGGCGGCATCGCGATGTACGCCTTCGAAGGCTGGCGCTCGCGCTTCAGTCTCGCCGGCCCGATGTCGGCGATAGGCTACTGGGCCGGATGGTCCTCCGTGCTGGCGATCTTCGGCCTGACGATCGGCGGACTCGTCCAAGCGCAGTGGTTCTCCGACGTGACGTGGAGCGTCTCAGCAGGCGTCCACCTCGACCTGCCCCGCGTCATCGCGATCGCGCTGATCCTCGGCCTGTGGCTGCTCAACTCCTTCGGCGTCAAGCCGGTCAAGCTCATGGGCTACCTCACCGGCGGGCTGCTGTTCATCCCGCTGATCCTGTTCGCCATCGTGCCGTTCTTCCTCTCCGACTACTCCGGCTCCAACCTGACCTGGGGCCTCACGGGAGCGGACAGCTCGGCGTGGAGCACCATCCAGCTCGTCCTGGCCTGGCTCTACCTCAACGCGTGGTCCGCCTACGGCATCGAGGTCTGCGCCACCTTCGCCCCCGAGTACCACGACACGGAGAAGGACACCCGCAAGGCCCTCATCCGCGCGGCGATGTTCTGTCTCGCGGTCTACACCCTGCTGCCGCTGGCACTCGGCGGCGCGGTGTCGCAGAGCGAGCAGGCCAAGGCGCCGCTCGGCTTCTACGCGACCCTGCTGCAACACGAGATCGGCAGCGTCGGGTCCAACGTCGTCGTCGTGTTCATGGTGGGCAGCTTCATCCTCGGGATGAACGCCGCGAGTGCCGGCGGCGCGCGCACCCTCTACGGTATGTCGAAGTCCGGCATGACGATCAAGTGGTTCGGCCACATCAACAAGCACAACGTCCCCAACCGGGGCATGTACGTCGACGTGACGGTCAACATCCTGGCCATCCTCTTCCTGCCCACCACGGTGGCGATGCTCGCGGCGAGCAACATGGGCTACGTCTTGTGTCACGTCTTCGCGCTTTCGGCGGTCCTGCTCCTGCGCAAGGACCGACCGGGCATGGCACGGCCGCTCAAGCTCTCCACGCCGTGGCTGTGGATCGCCGGCGCCCTCGCCGCTGTCAACATCGCGCTGCTGCTGGTCGGTGCCACCGCATTCTCGATCACCGGGTACGGCGGCTGGCCGGAGGTGCTCGTCGGTCTGGTTCTCCTGGCCGTCGGCTGCCTGCTGTACGTCTACCGCAAGGTGGTCGAGGACAAGGAGCCCTTCCGGCTGCGGGACAAGCACCCCAGCACATTGGTGCCGACGGCGACACCCGAGACCGCGGCGGCATGACCATGGCGGCCGTTCCGGTCAAACTGCGTTGCACCTGCGGTCACGACGGCGCCTGGCTGGTCATGCCGGGCCAGTCATGGATCTGCCCGGCGTGCGCTCGTACCTGGGTGCCGGACGCGGCGTCGGTGCACGCCGTGGCCGAGGGGGCGAGAGACCTCGCCAGGCTGCGCCGTCTGGTTCTCGGCCTGGCGGTGGGCGCGCTCACGGTGGCCGCGGTTCTCGTGGCGATCCACCCGGCCTGGATCCTCGGGGTTCCCACCTTGGTGGGAGGTGTGCTCCTGGCGTCCCGGCCGACGTACAGGAAGCGACGCGAACAGGCGTTGGCAAGCACGCGCACCAGCATCCCCCTGACCGAATCCCGGGCGGTGTGAGCCGCTCACCCGCCGCACCAGGGCGGCCCGGCCCCTGGGTCGCCCTGGTCCCGCCGTCGCCCGGCCCATCAGCCGGGAGCGGCTGGATCTCCGACTCCTTCCGATGCGCTGCTTTCCGCTGCGCTGCTTTCCTCGACCGACCGGAGCACTCATGAAAACGACGGTCCTCGACCAGCTCGGCGCCCACGCCGACCTGGCATGGCTGATTGCCGCCTTCGCGCTGGTGGCGCTGATGTTCCCCGGCCTGGCCCTCTATTACGGCGGGATGATGGGGGTGAAGAACCCTCTGAACATGATGATGATGGTGTTCTCGACCCTCCCCATCACCGCGGTGCTGTACGTCGCCTTCGGCTATGGCCTCGTCTCCGGCCCGACGATGCACGGCATCCTCGGCAATCCGGCCCACTTCATCGGACTGGGCGACTTCCAGCACGACGACGGGAGCGGCGGTTATCAAGGCGCCTGGTTCAACGCGTTCTTCATCCTCTTCGCGGCCATCACCGTCGCCATCGTCGCCTCCGGCGCGGCCGGCCGGATGAAGTTCTCCGCCTGGCTCGTCTTCGCCACTCTCTGGCTGATCCTCGACTACTTCCCCGTCGCCCACTGGGTCTTCAATCCCGACGGCTGGCTCTACGGCAAGGTCGGCATCCACGACTACGCAGGCGGCACGGCGGTTCACATGAACTCGGGTGTGGCTTCGCTCGCCCTGGCCCTGGTGCTCGGCAAGCGCAAGAGCAAGCCGGAGAGGCCGCACAGCATTCCGCTGGTCGTGCTCGGCGGTGGCATCCTGTGGTTCGGCTGGTTCGGCTTCAACGGCGGCTGTGCGTACGGCGCCACCTTCCTCACCCAGTACGTCGTGCAGAACACCTTGCTCGCCGGCTGCGCCGGCATGCTCGGCTTCTGCGTGGTCGAGCGGATCAAGGACGGGCACTACACGACTCTCGGCATGATCACCGGTGTCATCGCCGGCCTCGTCGGCATCACCCCGTCGGCCGACACGATGAGCCCTCTCGGTGCCCTCGGTGTCGGTGTGGTCGCCGGCGCCGTGGTCGCGGTCTGCCTCGGCATCAAGAACAAGCTGAAGATCGACGACACCCTCGACGCCTTCGCGGTCCACGGCCTCGGCGGCATCGCGGGCACGGTCTGCATTATGCTCTTCGCCTCCTCGGCGGCGCCGGCCGGCATCAAGGGCATCCTGTTCGGCGGCGACACCAAGATCGTCCTCGACGAGTTCATCGGCATCGTGGCCACGTGCACGTTCTCCTTCGTGGTGACCTTCGTGATCGCGAAGGTGCTTGACCTGACGATCGGTCTGAGGGTCGACGAGGAGATCGAACTGGCCGGGCTCGACCTGGCGCTGCACGCCGAGACGGCGTACGACATCCATCCGGTGGGCGCTGCCGCCGGTACCGGAGTGCTCGCCGCCATGACGGCGTCCTCGCCCGCGGCGAGCCGCATGGAGGGGGACACCGCCCCGGTCTGAACCTCACGGCCTTCGCCCGGCGCGAGCCGCGGTCGGCGGCGGCGACCTACCGCGTAGCCGCTCACGAGATCCAGACCTAACTCCTTCTAAACGGGATCGAAACATCCATTGCGTCTACTCAGCGTAGACATTGATTCATTAGAGTGAACGAGCTCAGGAGTCATCATGACCGACACCCTCGACCTGGCCGCTCTCTGTGAGGCCAGCGGCACCAAGTTCCTCCTGGCGCTCTTCGTCGATCTCAACGGCAAGCCGTGCGCCAAGCTCGTGCCCGTCGAGGCCGTCGACGAGCTGGCCACGGAGGGCGTCGGCTTCGCCGGCTACGCCGTCGGCGCGATCGGGCAGGAGCCCAAGGACCCCGACTTGATGGCGATCCCGGACGTCGCCTCCTTCACGCCCGTCCCGTTCGTCAAGAAAGGCCTGGCGATCGTCCACTGCGACCCCCACGTGGAGGGCAAGCCGTGGCCCTTCGCTCCCCGCGTGATCCTCAAGCAGGTCATCGCCAAGGCGGCCGCCGCCGGCTTCGCGCCCTACGCCGGCGCCGAGGTGGAGTACTTCCTCCTCAAGTACGACGCGGCGGGCGCCCTGGTCCCGGCGGACAGCGACGACGTCGCGGCACAGCCGTGCTATGACGCGCGTGGCGTCACCCGGATGTATGACCACCTGACCTCGATCAGCACCGCGATGAACCAGCTCGGCTGGGGCAACTACGCCAACGACCACGAGGACGGCAACGGCCAGTTCGAGCAGAACTTCCAGTACGCCGACGCCCTGACGACCGCCGACCGAGTCGTCACCCTCCGCTACCTGCTGAACGTGCTCGCCCAGGAGCGGGGCATGATCGCGACCTTCATGCCGAAGCCGTTCGCCAACCGCACCGGATCCGGCCTCCACCTCCACCTCTCTCTGCGCGACACCACGACCGACGCCCCCATCTTCCCGGCGAGCAGCGGGGGTGACGAGGACTCGGTCGGCCTGGGGCTGTCGAAGACGGCGTACTCCTTCGTCGCCGGCATCCTTAAGCACGCGACCGCGCTGCAGGCGGTCATCGCGCCGACGGTCAACTCCTACAAGCGGACCGGCCAGGTCGCCTCCAGTGCGAGCGGTGCGACCTGGGCGCCCAAACTGCCGACGTACGGCGGCAACGACCGGACCCACTACGTGCGCATCCCGGACAACCAGCGCATCGAGCTCCGCGGCGGCGACGGCGCGGCCAACCCGTATCTCGCCATCGCCGCGGCCGTGGACGCCGGCCTCGACGGCATCGCCAGCGGCCTCTCCCTCGGCGAGGTCGGCACCGGTCCAGAGACCCCCTTCCCGCTGACGCTGCTGCACGCCGTCGAGGCCTTCGAGGCCGACGACATCGTCAAGGGGACCCTCGACGTCGCGGGCCCCGGGGTCGCCGACTACTTCGCGAGCCTGAAGAAGGACGAGTTCTTCGCCTACCACGCGGCCGTCTCCGGCTGGGAGCACGACCGCTACCTCACAGCCTTCTGAGACCCGTCACCCCCCAGAAAGGGACTCAACATGTGTGGAATCGTGGGGTTGCACCTGCGCAGCCCCGAGCTCTACTCCCAGCTCGGTGAGCTGCTCACCGGGATGCTGTGCGAGATGGAGGACCGCGGCGCGGACTCGGCAGGCATCGCCGTCTACGGCGACGAGGACTGGTCGCCGCGCGGCAGGGGCTCGGTCTCACTGATCGACATCGACGTGCCCGCCGAGACGGTCGCGGCGGCACTCGGTGCCGAGACCGGCACTGAGGTGACGGCCACCACCGTCGACAACGTGGTGCTCGTCAGCGCCGACGTCGACTCGAGGGTGCTGCTGGCCGCCGTGAAGAAGGCCTACCCGCACGTCCTCATCGGCGGCTTCGGCGAGGACCTCGCCGTCCTCAAGGGCGTCGGCGCCCCCCGGGCGCTGGCCGAGAGCTGGGGCCTCGCGAAGGCGCAGGGCTGGCAGGGCGTGGGCCACACCCGGATGGCGACCGAGTCGGCGGTCACGTCGTCGGGCGCGCACCCCTACGCCGTGGGCCCGGGCGAGTGCCTGGTGCACAACGGCTCCTTCTCCAACCACGCCACGATCCGCCGCGACCTGCGGGCCGCCGGCGTCGAGTTCGACTCCGAGAACGACACCGAGGTCGGCGCCCGCTTCGTCGCGCACCGGCTCGCGGACGGCAAGGGCGTCGACGAGGCGCTCACCGACCTGACCCGGACCTTCGACGGCTTCTACACCCTGCTGGTCTCCAACCGCGACAGCTTCGCGGTCGTCCGCGACGCCATCGCCTGCAAGCCGGCCGTCATCGCCGAGACCGACGACTGGGTGGCGATGGCGTCGGAGTACCGGGCGCTCGCCCACCTGCCTGGCGTCGAGAACGCCCGGATCTGGGAGCCCGAGCCCGAGGTCATCTACCACTGGACCCGCCAGGAGGTGTCGGCATGAGCTCCTCCGACGAGGCAGTGTCCAAGTTCGACCTGAGCACCACGCCCCTGCGCGAGGTCAACCAGGCACTCCACGCCGCGGGCCTCGAAGGTGAGTACGTGCTCGAGAACCCCCGCGGCGCCCACAACGTCGCCGTCGGCCTCGATGCGCCGGTCAAGGTCACCGTCAACGGCCACCTCGGCTACTACGCCGCCGGCATGAACCAGCAGGCCGAGGTCGTCATCAACGGGAATGCCGGCCAGGGCCTGGCCGAGAACATGATGAGCGGCACCGTCCACGTCACGGGCTCGGCCTCGCAATCGGCCGGTGCCACCGGCCGTGGCGGTCTGCTGGTCATCGACGGCGACGCCGGCGCCCGCTGCGGCATCTCGATGAAGGGCATCGACATCGTCGTCGGCGGCGACGTCGGGCACATGAGCGCCTTCATGGCGCAGCGGGGCCGCCTGGTCGTCCGCGGGGACGCGGGGGACGCGCTCGGCGACTCGCTCTACGAGGCTCGCATCTACCTGCAGGGCACCGCCAGGTCGCTCGGCGCCGACTGCGTCGAGAAGGAGATGCGGCCCGAGCACCTCGAGGAACTGGCCGGCCTGCTCAAGGCGGCAGGCTACGAGGACGACGACCCGGCGTCGTACAAGCGCTACGGCTCGGCCCGGACTCTCTACCACTTCACTCACGAGAACGAGTACTGAGGCAGGATCCGATGACTCTCACCGCCGATGACCGGGCCCGGCTGGGCCTGCGCGAGTCCGCGACCTTCGACCGGGCCACCATCGCCGCGATCCAGCGTGCCGCCGCGACCGGCATCTACGACATTCGCGGCGGGGGCGCCAAACGCGCCCTGCCCCACTTCGACGACCTGCTCTTCCTGGGCGCGTCGGTGTCGCGCTACCCGCTGGAGGGCTACCGCGAGAGGTGCGGCACCGACGTGGTGCTGGGCGCGCGCAACGCCAAGTACCCCGTCCGCCTCGACATCCCGGTGACGATCGCCGGCATGAGCTTCGGGGCCCTCGGCGCCAACGCCAAGGAGGCCCTCGGCCGCGCGGCCTCGGCCACCGGCACCTCCACCACCACCGGCGACGGCGGCATGACCCCGGAGGAGCGCGGCCACTCCAAGACGCTGGTCTACCAATATCTGCCGAACCGTTACGGCATGAACCCGGACGACCTGCGCCGTGCCGACGCCATCGAGATCGTCCTCGGCCAGGGCGCCAAGCCGGGCGGCGGCGGCATGCTGCTCGGCCAGAAGGTCTCCGAGCGGGTCGCCGGCATGCGGGACCTGCCTGCCGGCATCGACCAGCGCTCGGCCTCGCGTCACCCCGACTGGACCGGCCCGGACGACCTCACCATCAAGATCAACGAGCTCCGGGAGATCACCGACTGGGAGAAGCCGGTCTACGTCAAGGTCGGTGCCTCGCGCACCTACTACGACGTCAAGCTCGCCGTGCACGCCGGCGCGGACGTCGTGGTGGTGGACGGCATGCAGGGCGGCACCGCCGCCACCCAGGACGTCTTCATCGAGCACGTCGGCATCCCGACCCTCGCCGCCGTCCCGCAGGCGGTGCAGGCGCTGCGGGAACTCGGCGTCCACAAGAAGCCGGACGGCGTCCAGCTCATCGTCTCCGGCGGCATCCGCTCCGGCGCCGACGTCGCCAAGGCGCTCGCCCTCGGAGCCGACGCGGTCGCCGTCGGCACCGCCGCCCTCATCGCGCTGGGCGACAATGACCCGAAGTACGCCGCGGAGTACGAGGAGCTCGGCTCGGCGGCCGGGTTCTACGACCAGTTCCAGGCAGGCCAGGACCCCGCGGGCATCACCACTCAGGACCCCGGGCTGCAACAGCGGCTCGACCCGGTCGAGGGCGGCCGTCGGGTCGCCAACTACCTGCGGGTGCTCACCATGGAGGCCCAGACGATCGCCCGCGCCTGCGGCAAGGCCCACGTCACCCACCTCGAGCCCGAGGACATGGTCGCCACCTCCATCGAGGCGGCCGCCATGGCCCGCGTCCCGCTCGCCGGCACCTCCTGGATCCCGGGACAGGGGTTCTGATGGCGACGAAGGCAGTGGTCGTCGGAGGCGGCCTGATCGGGCTCTCGATCGCCCGGGCGCTGACGCATCGGGGGCTCACCGACGTGCTCGTCCTGGAGCGGCACCAGCTCGCCGGCGGCGGCACCGGCAAGTCCAGCGGGATCGTCCGCGCCCACTACGGAGTCCCCTCGATCGCCGCGATGGCGTGGCGGAGCCTGCCGGTCTTCGAGGAGCTCGGCGACCGGGTCGGCTTCCGCCAGGTCGGCTACACCGTCATCGTCGGCGAGGAGAACGCCGAGCCGCTCAGGGCCAACACCGCCATGCATCAGGGCCTCGGCATCGACGTCGACCTGATCGACAACGACCGGCTGGCCGAGCTGTGGCCGATGATGGAGGTCGGCGACGTCGCGCTGGCGTCTCACGAACCGCGCGGCGGGTTCGCGGACGCCACCCAACTCGCCCTGCACTACGGGCAGGTGGCCCGTGACCAAGGCGCGCGCATCCGGCAGAACACCCCCGTCGCCCGCATCCTCACCGCGGGCGACAAGGTGACGGGTGTCCTGCTCGACGGCGGTGAGGTGGTCGATGCCGATCTGGTCGTCGTCGCCTCGGGCTGGTGGTCGGCGAAGCTGCTCGCCGACCTCGGGATCGACTTCCCGGTCCAGGCATACCGCTCGGAGCTCCTCATCGTCGACGCCGGCGAGCCACTGCCGAACCTCCCGGTCGTCTCCGACCTGGTGAGCCTGCAGTACTGCCGGCTGGAGGGTGCGGGCCAGTTCCTCGTCGGCAACAGCGACCACGCCGACTTCCAGAACAAGTTCGTCGACCCCGACCACTACTCCAACATCGCCGGCGAGGCCAGCATCGAGAAGTACGCGGAGAAGGTGATGCACCGCTTCCCGGGCTTCCCCGACCCGTCGGTCACCCACACCTACGCCGGCGTGTACGACGTCCCGCCGGACTGGAACCCCGTGATCGCCCCGGTCGCAGGCGTCGACGGCCTGATCCTCTCCGCCGGCTTCGCCGGCCACGGCTTCAAGATCAGCCCGGCCGTGGGCGACCTCGTCGCCGACCTGGTGTTCGAAGGCGACAGCACCGACCCCGACATCCCCGCCTCTGACTTCCGCCTGGAGCGGTTCGCCGAGGGCAAACCGCTCAACAGCCTGCACCCCTACGTCGGTGCTGGCGAGATGCGGTGACGTGACCGGGATGCTCGACCCCTCCCGGGTGGCCCCGACCCCCTGGCGCAACGGTGCCGGAGCCACCCGGCAGCTCGCGACCGGGACAGACGCCTCCGGCCGGGTCCTGTGGCGCATCAGCGTGGCCGATCTCGACCGCGACGCGCCGTTCTCGACGTTCCCGGCCCTCGATCGCCTCTTCGTCGCGCTCGGCCCCCTGCGGCTGACGGTCGACGGGCGGCAGCAACGGCTCGCGGCCGACGACCAGGCGCGGTTCGCCGGCGAGGCATCGGTCGCGGTGGTCCTCGGCACGCCCACCCGGGCACTCAACGTGATGACGCGGCGGGGCGTGTTCCGGGCGGAGGTGACGCTCCGGTCGGCGGCCGCCCCCTGCCTGCGGGCCGACGCCACCGTCCTGCTGGACGAGCTGGCCGCCGACGTACGGCTCCTCGAGGAACCCGATGACTGACACCCAAGGAACCCGATGACTGACACCGTCTCCTCCCTGCTCGCCGAGATCGCCGACGTCGGCACGGACCCCCAGCGCGGTGGCTACACCCGGCCCGTCTACTCCGGTGCCGAACTCGACCTGCGCTCGTGGTTCGTGGCCCATGCGCAGAAGCGCGGGCTCGACGTCGAAACCGACCGCAACGGCATCATCTGGGCCTGGCACGGCGGCGTCGGCGACGGCGCCGTCGTGACCGGCAGCCACCTCGACTCCGTTCCGGGCGGCGGCGCGTACGACGGCCCCCTCGGCGTGGCCTCGGCGCTGGTCGCCTTCGACCAACTCGACGCCCGCGGCGCCGCAGGGCGGCGCGCGATCGCCGTCTTCCCCGAGGAGGAGGGGTCCCGCTTCGGCGTGGCCTGCCTCGGGTCACGGCTCCTGACGGGCGCGATCGACCCCGACCGGGCCCGTTCGCTGACCGACACCGACGGCGTCACTTTCGCCGAGGCGACCCGGCGCACCGGCCTCGACCCCGCACACCTCGGCCCCGACCCCGAGACACTGGCGCGGATCGGCACCTTCGTCGAACTGCACGTAGAGCAGGGGCGCGGACTCGTCGGCCTCGACCGGCCGGTGGCGGTCGCCTCCTCGATCCTCGGACACGGACGCTGGCGCATCACCCTGTCCGGCGAGGGCAACCACGCCGGCACCACTCTCATGGCCGACCGCCGTGACCCCATGGTGGCCGCCGCACTGCTGGTGGCCGAGGTGCGGCGTCTCGCCCGCGCCGTCCCCGACGCCCGGGCCACCGTCGGCCGGCTCGTGGCCGTGCCCGGCGGCACCAACGTCATCGCCTCGCGGGTCGACCTCTCGCTCGACGTGCGCCATCCCGACGACGCCGTCACCCGCCACCTCGTCGAGGAGGTCGGGCAGGCCGCGCGCAAGCTCGCCGCGGAGGAGGGCTGCAATGCGGAGATGAGCGAGGAGTCCTTCACCCCCACCGTCGACTTCGACCCACGGCTGCGCGACCGGCTCGCCGACGTGCTCGACGCGGCGCCGCAGCTGGGCACCGGTGCCGGCCATGACGCCGGCGTCCTCAAGGACCACGTGCGGACCGCGATGCTCTTTGTACGCAACCCCACCGGCGTCTCGCACGCCCCCGCCGAGGAGGTGGAGGACGCCGACGCCGAGACCGGTGCCGCAGCACTCGCCGACAGCCTGGAGACGTTGCTCCGCCGGTGAGGCGGCGGCCTTGAGGTGCGCAGCGCTTCGCCGTCGGCCAGAGTTCAACGCGGCTGACGTCGGCTCGCCCGACCTGCGGCGCCCGCTCGCTGCACGAAACAATTACAGGGGCTTACTGTGATGAAACACCCGCCGATTTACAGTCACCGTCATGGTCGATGAGAACGGGCTTCTACGCAACGTCGGCACGGCGCGCAGCCGTCACCCCCACGAAGACGCAGAAGCGCTTGAGCTGGAGGCGGCGATCGCCAGGAACGTTCGCCGCCTGCGCCGGCAACATGGCTTGTCGGTCGGTGAGATGGCCGTCCGGATCGGGATCTCCAAGGCGATGCTGTCGAAGATCGAGAATGCTCAGACGTCCTGCAGCCTCGGCACACTCGCACGCCTTGCCGAGGGGTTCGATGTGCCGGTGACCAGCCTCTTCCGAGGGGCGGACACCGAGCGACCGGCCTCCTTCGTCAAAGCCGGCCAGAGTACCCCGATCGTGCGCAACGGTACCCAGGCGGGGCATGAATACGAACTGCTCGGTACGCTTCGCGGCGAGCACAAGCGGCTTGAGTGCTTGATGGTCACACTCAACCACGTCAGCGAGGTCTACCCGCTCTTTCAGCACCCGGGCACGGAATTCATCTACATGCTCGAAGGGATCATGGACTACGGCCACAGCCGGTCGGTCTATCGCCTGCACCCCGGTGATTCGCTCCAACTCGACGGCGAGGGCGCTCACGGCCCCACAAACCTCGTCGAGGTCCCTATCCGATTCCTGTCCGTCATCGCTTTCCCTGACTCAACCGTGTAACTGCGTTCGCCGCGGGAATCGCGGTCGCCTTCCGGTCGCCGACCGCTTTCGGGATGCCGTCGACGCTCCCGATCCCTGTGCCGAGCGCGGACGGCGCTTCCCGCTACCGTCCCTGCTGGGTTGTCCGTGTGCGCGCTGAGACCCGACGGGCATGCGTCGGATGGCGTCCCGCCGCGTGCACGACAGGGACACGATCGCTCCAGTCCACCCCCATACACAGCAGAACGGCGTCGAGCCCAGTCGTCGTTCGACTCGTCAAGGCATGACCGCGGCCACTGGCAGTAAACGCTGTGCCATTAGTGTGGTCTTATGCGAGAAGACAAGAACGTGCTGCTGCGCAACGTCGGCATGGCCAGGGACCGCCATGCCGACGAGCCGATCGAAGCTCTCCAGCTCGAGGCGGCGATCGCCCGCAACGTGCGTGAACTGCGTCATCAGCGCGGCCTCTCGATCAGCGAAATGGCAGCCGCCATCGGTATCTCCAAGGCGATGATCTCCAAAATCGAGAACGCACAGACCTCGTGCAGCCTCAGCATGCTCTCCCTGCTGGCCAAAGGCCTCGACGTCCCGGTAACCTCGCTCGTCCGCGGGGCCGACGCCGAGCGCCCGGCCTCGTACGTGAAGTCCGGACGAGGCACGGCAATCGTTCGCAACGGCAGCCAGGTGGGACATGAGTACCAACTCCTTGGATCCCTCCGCGGCGAGCACAAGCGCCTCGAGTGCCTGCTCGTGACCCTCACGGCAAAGAGCAAGACCTATCCGCTCTTCCAACACCCCGGCACGGAGTTCATCTACGTGCTGGAGGGCACGATGGACTACGGCCACGGCCGCAAGGTCTACCGCCTGGAGCCGGGCGACACCCTGACCCTCGACGGCGAGGGAGCCCATGGCCCCGTCGAACTCGTGGACGTGCCGATCCGCTTCCTGTCGGTGATCGCCTTCCCCGACGGCGCCACCTGAGATCACTGGCACCCTACTTCGCTGCTGCCGACGCCGGAGAGGATCCTCTCCCAGAGGTGGAGTCCGGTCGGGTGACTGAGCGGGGTGGTCACCGCGGCGGGTATGGGCCTGCTCGCCGCCGAGCACGACTCACAAGGGGGCCGTCGTGAGCTTCACCATGGGCGCCTTCACCGGCATGGGCCTGGGCTTCGCAGTACACCGCCGCATCCGGCTATCCGCAGGTCCTGCCGGTCGACTGGTCGCCTGCGGCACCCGCGCGGTCATCGACGCGGTCTTCGGCCCCCGTCAACCCGGCGAACCCGTCCTTGGACGCCGCGTGCTCCGCGGCACTTCCGGGCCACCCCACTGACGCCGTCCCATCAGCGTTGGAACGAGTCGCGTTCGGCGCCGATGGTGGTGTCCTTCCCATGGCCGGTGTGGACGACGGTCTCGTCGGGAAGGGTGAAGAGCGCTGTGCGGATGGAGTCCTCGAGGACGGGCCGGTCGGAGTAGGACCGGCCTGTCGCGCCGGGGCCACCGTTGAACAGGGTGTCGCCGGTGAACACGCAGCCCAGTTCGGGGGCGTAGAGGCAGACCGCGCCGGGGGCGTGCCCGGGTGTGTGCAGGATCCGCAGCGTCGTCCCGGCCACCTCGATGAGCTGCCCGTCCGCCAGGTCCCCGTCCCAGGGCTCGCCCCGCTCACCGGTGCCGTGCGTGAGCTTCCACAGCGGCCGGTCGCCGGGGTGCAGCAGGACGGGGGCCTTGGTCCGCTCGCGCAGCGCCGGCGCGACGCGTACGTGGTCGTCGTGGGCGTGCGTGCACACGATCGCCCTGACCTGGCGCTCTCCCACCACCTTCATGATGGCGTCCACGTCGTGGGGTGCGTCGATGACGACGCACTCCTCGTCGTCGCCGACGACCCAGACGTTGTTGTCCACCTCGAAGGTCTCCCCGTCCAGGGAGAAGGTGCCCGAGGTGATGCCGTGGTCGACGCGGGCGGTCATCAGAGCACCACCACCGAGCGCAGCAGGACGTCGCCGTGGTGCATGCGCTCGAAGGCGGCCTCAACGTCGCCGATGGCGATCTCCTCGGTCACGAACGCGTCCAGGGGCAGGCGGCCCTGCTGGTAGAGGTCCACCAGCATCGGGAAGTCCCGGGAAGGCAGGCAGTCGCCGTACCAGGACGACTTCAGGGCGCCGCCGCGTCCGAACACGTCGATCAGCGGCAGGTCGGGGACCTTCATACTCGGAGTCGGCACCCCGACCAGCACCAGGACGCCGGCTAGGTCGCGTGCGTAGAAGCCCTGCTTCCAGGTCTCCGGTCGGCCCACCGCCTCCACCACGAGGTCGGCGCCCTCGGCGCCTTCGTAGGTCTGCGCGCAGATCTCCTTGATCGCGGCCACCGGGTCGGTGGTCGAGGAGTCGACCGTGTGGGTGGCGCCCATCGCCTTCGCGGTCTGGAGCTTCTTGGCGTCGATGTCCACCGCAATGACCGGGCTCGCCCCGGCCAGTACGGCGCCCGCGATCGCGGCGACACCGACACCGCCGCAGCCGATCACCGCGACGCTCCTGCCGCGGGTCGCACCGCCGGTGTTGATCGCGGCGCCGAGGCCGGCCATCACGCCGCAGCCGAGCAGCCCCACTGCGGCGGGACGTGCCGCCGGGTCGACCTTGGTGCACTGGCCGGCCGCCACCAGGGTCTTCTCCGCGAACGCCCCGATGCCGAGTGCCGGTGACAGCTCGGTGCCGGCGTCCGGCCCGTCGGCCAGCGTCATCTTCTGGGTCGCGTTGTGGGTGTTGAAGCAGTACTTGGGCTCGCCGCGCCGGCACGCCCGGCACTCCCCGCACACGGCCCGCCAGTTGAGGATCACGAAGTCGCCCGGCGCCACCGCGGTGACATCCGGCCCGACCGCCTCCACGACTCCCGCAGCCTCGTGGCCGAGCAGGAACGGGAACTCGTCGTTGATCCCGCCCTCCCGGTAGTGGAGGTCGGTGTGACAGACCCCGCAGGCCTGGACCCGTACCACCGCCTCACCCGGTCCCGGGTCGGGCACGTTGATCGACAGGACCTCGACAGGCGCTCCCTTGGCGCGGGCCACGACCGCCTTGACTTGCTGCATCCGAATGAGTCCTCTTCGCTCGTTCCGCTGGATCCTGGTGCTGCTGACGAGGGGTGCGCTCAGGACCGCAGGTAGGCGACGATGGCGTCGCTGTGGGCCGCGAACCCCTTGTAGCCGCCGATGTCCTCCGGCAGTTCCTCGATGACGGCGGCGAGCTGGCTCGCCCACTCCGGGACCGTACGGACCTCGTCGAGCGAGGCCATGAACGTGCGGATGTTGAAGGTCACGGTGCCGGTCATGGGTAGCCGGATGAAGTGTTCGAGCTCGATCCGGAACTGGACGTCACCGATGCCGCCGGCGGCCAGGTGAGCCGCCATGTCACCGCCCCAGTCGGGCATCGACTCGAGCGCGATGTCGAACTTGCGGCTCGGCGAGGCGGCGATATTCCAGTTGAGCCGGCGGTAGACCTTGTCGGCGGGCAGTCGCATCAGGAACTGCTCAGCGCGGGCCACGATGCCGTCGCCGTGCAGCCGCGGAACCGGGCCATGGATCTCGTACATGTCCATGCCGACGTCGAAGGAGACCGACCAGGCGGCCGCGAAGCAGACCGCGCCGGCGTCGAAGTAGAGCCGGCCGTCGCGCTCGGTGACGAGCAGCAGGTCGTCCGGGATCTCACGGCTGAGGAACTCCAGCGGCCCGTACGGGATGGACTCCCAGTCGCCGAGTACGAATCGCTGGTCGGTGCCGAGGAGGTCGTTCTCCCACCGGAACGCGTCGCCTTCTTCGGTGAGCCGCATCAGCGCGGGGTAGGCGAGGGCCAGATCGCGCAGGTAGTAGAGGAGCAGGTCCCAGCAGGCCAGCTCCATGCCCGGTCGGATCTTCACCCGGTGTGGGTCGGAATCGTGACTGAGCCGCTTCTCGGTCATGATCGTGGGGTAGTCGGAACCGCCGAGGTCGACCAGGTGACGTCCCCACTCACCGGCACGGGTCTGCCGCGCGACGCGGGCCGGGTCCACGTTGACGGTGTACCGGAACGCTTCCAGGTCGTCAGGGAAGGGCCACGGCAGTGTGCCGGCGTGATCGGCCGGCTCCGCGAGAAACGCCTCCACCGCGGGAGTCCGCCGAGGCGTGACGCCGACGGCAGTCATCTCCTCGGCGGCGTAGGCCGGGGAGGCGACGGTCGACTGGGGCGCGACGGTCACAGCAGCACCTCGATCTCTGCGTCTTCGGTGCCGCGGGAGACACAGCAGAGCATGCTGTCCCCGGCGGCCTTGTCACGGTCGGAGAGCACCAGGTCGCGGTGCTCGATGTCGTCCGTCGCCGCGCGGACGGGGATGCGGCACTCGCCGCAGACCCCTTGACGGCACAGGCTCGAGACCTCCAGGCCGGCCTTGAGCAGCGCCTCCAGCAGGGAGACGCCGGGCTCGACGGGGATCCGCTGACCGGTGGAGGCGACGATCGCGGTGAAGGGGTTGCCGGGATCCTGCTCCGGGGCTGTGAAGCGCTCCAGGTGGACCCGCGCCTGCGGCCAGCCGGCGGCGGCGGCCGTCTCCAGGTAGGTCTCGAGCATCGGGGCCGGGCCACACGCGTATGCGTGGGTGCCGAGCGGTTGGGCGGCGAACCGCTCGCGGAGCACGGTCACGGTGTCCTCGACGGTGGTCGCCTCGTAGAACCCGAAGCCCGCCTCGTCCGCGAGTGCGCGGAGGTCGCCGAGGTGGGCGGCGGAGCCGGGGCGGTAGGAGTAGACGATCTCCGCCGGCCGGCCGAGCCGGGCGAGTGCCCGCGCGTGGGAGAGCACCGGGGTGACCCCGATCCCGCCGGCGACCAGCAGTGCCCGCCGCTGGTTGAGTACCGGCGCGAACATCGAGCGCGGCCCCTCGACCTCGACCAGGTCCCCCACCGCGAGGTTGTCGTGCAGCCAGTCGGAGCCGCCGCCCTGGCCGCGACGGAGCACCGAGATGCCGTACGAGCGCGGGTTCACACCGTCGTCGACAAGCGAGTACGCGTTGCGGTGCTCGCCGGCGGCGATGATCAGGTGGCTGCCAGGTTGGAACGCCGTGAGCGGTCCGCCGTCGATCGGCGCGAACCGGAAGTGCGTGATCTGCTCGGTCAGCGGGCGCACCTCGGTGACCCGCAGCGTTCGCCCCCCGGTCTCGTACGCCCCGTGCAGGTGAAAGCGGTGGTCGGCGAAGTCGAGCGTCATTCAGGCCTCCGAGGCGAGAAAGCTGCCGAGCGCGGCGGCGTAATGCCGGTGGATCTCCAGCCTCCGGGCACAACCGGCGCAGGTGACCGTGTCGCCGGGCGAACCTGCGGCTCGGAAGGTGTCACGGCAGTGCGCGCAGTAGAGCGGCAGTTCGGTGGTGTCGACGACGAAGGCGCTCAGTTCGGCCGGGATCGCACCCGCGTCGCGCGCGATCGTGAGGGTGCGCAGCACCTCGTACTGGCCTCCGACGACCATGATCCGCACCCCGCTGAGCGCCTTATCGAGGCTCGCGTCGAGGGCGGCCCGGGCGTCGGGCGCGTCGATGGAGTCGACCACCACAAACGCGGTCGACGCCAGCGCCTCGGCGGCGGCGACCCATTCCTGGGCGACCTGACGCGTGCGGGCGTGCGGCCCGAGGGCGACGATCAGGTACGACGTTCCCGCCGGGTCGACGGGCTCGGGTTCGGCCAGCCAATGCGGCAGCGAGGGAGCGGGAGGCGGCACGATCTCGGCCGTGTCCATCGCGGTCATGCGGCATCACCGACGGCCCCGTGGGCGCGCAGCCAGTCCGCCGCGCGCCGCTGGTACTTGACGATCCCCTTGTAGTCGGCCATGTCCTCGGGCAGTTCGCCGATCACCTCGGCGGCCCGGGCCCGCCACGGCTCGATCGTCGCGAGCACGGACAGCGGCATCATGTAGGTGCGGATCAGGAACATGATCGCTCCGGAGTCGGGCAACCGGACCAGGTGCTGCACCTCGACCCGCAGGTGGACCAGGTCACCGAAGGTCGCGTCGTCGACGAGCAGCGCGGTCTCCCTGTCGGGGCCCCATTCGGGGTAGCGCTCGGTGGAGACGTCGAGCCGTCGGCCGATGGTCATCGTCCAGTTGGTACGGCGGTAGGGCTGGTGCGGCTGGAGCCGCTTGAGGAACTCGTGGGCCCGTGTGATCACGCCCTCCTGCCGGATCCGCGGCACCGGTCCGTGGATCTCCAGGAAGCTCATGCCGACGTCGAAGCCGAAGCTCCAGTCCGCGGCGAAGGTGACCACGCCGGCGTCGCCGTACAACTGCTCGCGCTGATCCAGCAGGACGATGTCCTCCTGGACCTGGCCGGCGATGTAGGCGAGCGGCTCGGCCGGCAGGGTGTCGGCGTCGCCGTACACGAAGTCGAGGTCGGCGCCGCGCAGGTCGTTCTCCCAGTGCCAGCCCGTGCCCGTGCGGGTCAGTCGCATCGTGTCCGGGTAGGCCAGCGCGAGCTCGCGCATCAGGGTGAGCATGGCGTCCCAGGCCGCCGGGACCATGTGCGGCAGGACGGCGTGCCTGGTCGGGTCGGCGGCGAGGATCGCGGCCCGCTCGTCGAGTTCCCGGTCGTACTCGGTGTCGATGTCGACGACACTCGCGCCCCACTGGCCGACAGGGGTGTCGACCGGCCGGCGGGCGGGCTGGACGTTGGTGCTGTACCGGTAGCGGTCCTCGGGGAAGGGGAAGGGGAAGTTGCTCACCAGGTCCGCGGTCACGGTGATCATCAGAGGGGTACCTCCAGCGTTGTGCCGTCGGCGCGGGAGACACAGGCCATGAGGGCGTTGCCGGCGGCTTTCTCGTCGTCACTCAGGTAGAGGTCGCGATGCAGCGGTGTCCCGCCGCTGAGCGGGATCCGGCACTCGCCGCAGACACCCTGCCGGCAGAGGTTGGGTACGGGGACCCCGGCCGACTCGAGCGCTTCGAGCAGGCTCGTGCCGCTCGGTACGTCGAGGGTGACGCCGGTGTTGGTGAGGGTGACCGTGAAAGGGTCACCCGGGTCCAGCGCGTCGGCGCCGAAGCGCTCAAAGTGCAGCCGCGACTCCGGCCAGCCGAGCGCGGAGGCCCTCGCGAGGACATGGTCGATCATCCCAGGCGGACCACAGACGTAAAGGTGTGTGCCGACCGGCTGGTCACCGAGCACCTTCTCGAGCCGGTCTAGGAACTCCTGCGGCTCGGCGAAGAGTTCGGCGGCGCCGTCGGCGAGCTTCAGCACGTCGTCGACATGGGCGGCGAAGCCGTCGCGGTACGTGTACAGCACCTGCACCGTGCGGCCCCACAAGCGCGCGGCACGCAGGTGGGACACGATCGGCGTGACGCCGATCCCACCCGCGATCAGCAAGTGCTTGGTGGCCCGCGCCACCGGAGCGAACGCGCTGCGCGGCATGTGCGCCGCCACCGTATCCCCCACCCGCAGGGCCTCATGCACCCACCTCGACCCCCCGGCCCCGTCGGCGACATGCAGCACCGAGATGGAGTACGACGACGGGTCGGTACCGTCGGAGGTGAGACTGTAGGCGTTGGACTTCTCGCCGCACTCGATCACCAGGTGGCTGCCCGGCACAAAGGCCGGCAGCGGCCCCCCGTCAGCAGCGGCGAAGGTGATGCTGCGGATCGACGGCACGGAGTCGTCGACCGCCGTGGCAGTGAGCTCAAGGCTCATTCGGGGTTCTCCTCCGCATCTATCTTGTAGCCGAGAAACTGCCCGTTGCGCCGCGAGACGTGGTGGTATATGACCAGGTTGCGGGCGCATCCGCCGCAGGCGGCCACGTCGCCGATCGCGGCGACGACCGCCGTTGCCACACCGCAGTGCGCGCAGAACAGGTCGATCGGCCCCGGACCGGTCGGCGCCAGGAACAGCTCCTCCTCCTCAAGGCCGACCATGGCTGCCGCGCCCCGTAGCGCGAGGCACGCCCCAACCGGTCCGGCCAGCCGCACCCGTACCCCGACGCGGGCGTCGGCCAGCGCGGCGACGAGCGCCGACCGGGCGGCCCCAGCGTCGTCGTACTGCAGGCGGCGGACCGCGGCGACCGGGTGGGAGGCGGCGAGGGCCGCCTCCCACGTGGCCAGCCGCGCGCCCGCCTCCCGGCCGATGCCGACGAGCAGAAAGCTGGTGCCCGCGGCATCGGCCGGGGCACTGGCTCCGCTGCTGACCGCCCAGGCCGGGACGCTGGTGTCTGCGAGGTTCGTCATCAGAGCAGGGTGGCGTCGCGGTGGCCGGTGTAGAACGCGAGCGCGTAGTCCGGCGTGCTGAAGTAGATCTTCGAGCCCTTGGGGAAGAAGATCGCGTCCTTCGCCCTCGCGACGAGTTCCTGGCCGGTCTCCTTGTTGACCATCAGGAACTCACCTTCGAGCACGACCTTCATCTCGTCGTACTCGTACTCGTAGCAGAGCGGCGCGTCGGTGTGTCGGAGCTCGAAGAAGCCACTGCACATCACGCTGCCGTCGGGGTTCTCGTAGACGTCGCCGATGTACCCCTCCGTGCCCGGGTACTCCGACACCGGCATCTTCGGGAGGTCCTTCCACGCTTCCGCGATGACTCGGAAGGGGGTCTGCGCGCTGGGTTCCACGGACACGCTCCTTAACAACCAGGGGAAACGTTGTTCACTACCAGTAGAAGAGATGGGCGGCGCTCGGCGGTTACGCGACAGTGAAGGGTTTGTTACCGTCACCCCGTGAGCCGCCGGTCGCGGATGACGACCGTCAGTCCGCCGGACGTTCAGGGGGAAGAACTGCCCGCGGCGGAAGGACCTTGAAGGCTCCCCTCCCTGAAGGGAGGCGATTCCTCACCCTCCGGGGCTGAGCGGGGATTTACGGCTCAGGCCGCCACCGGAGCCGGCGGCTCGGGTGGTCTTACGCCCTCGGCACCGTCCGGGTTCCAACC
>NZ_JBITGJ010000072.1:0-42968 GCF_044456925.1 Streptomyces sp. NPDC050743 | reverse complement strand
CCCTCAACGCCCACAAGGCGGGCACCATCAAGGGCCTGACCGCGGAGGTCGGCGCCTCCGTCACCTCCGGCGCGGCGATCTGCGAGATCAAGGACGGGTCGTGAGCCGCGGCACCGGCCGTACGGACGCGGCCGCGCCGGGCTGGACAGTGCCGCTGCGCCGGGCGGACCGCCCGGCCACTCGCCGACTGCTCGTCCTTCCCCACGCCGGGGCGGGGCCGGGCACGTACGCACGTCTGCTCGACGTCCTGCCGCCCGACGTGGAACTGCTGGGGGTCACCCTCCCCGGCCGCGAGCACCGCACCGCCGAGCCACCCGGCACCACCCTGGCCGCGACCGTGTCCGGGGTCCTCGGTGAGCTCGGGCGCCGCGAGCCGCTGCCCACCGTCTACTACGGGCACAGCATGGGCGCGCTGCTGGCCGCCGCGACCGCTCGTGTCGACCCCGCCCGCTGCCGTGCCCTGGTGCTCACCGCGGGGGTGCCGGGGGCCGAGGCCCTGGACCTCCCCGTGGCGCTGGACAGTCCGGAAGGGCTGGAGCTGATGTTCGCCCGGCACCGGGTGCCGATGCGGGCGCTCGACACGGACCTGGCCCATACCCCCGAGGAGCACCGCCTCGCGCACGACCTGGTCCTGGCCCGGGAGGCCCTGCTCGCCGTCGGCGGGCTGCGGCTCGACTGCCCGGTCACGGCGATCGGCGGCCGTGACGACCGGCTGGCGCCGGCTGCCGTGGTTCCGGGCTGGCGGCGGTACACCACCGGGCCGTTCCGCCACGCGACCGTGAAGGGCGCCCATTTCTTCCCGTTCCTGCCCACCAGCGGACGCACCGTGCTGGCCGCGATCAACGAGGCGCTGGAACCGGCCCCCCTCGGCGCGGGGCCCGCCGAACCCGCCGGCGCCGTCCGGACCACCCTGACAGGAGCCATTGGATGACCACCCCTGCCAAGGAGCCCTTCCGCGGCGCGCTGAGACCGGTGACCGAAGAGGTCACCGCCTTCGACCTGCCCGTCACCGGCACCCTGCCCCCCGAGCTCACCGGCTGTTTCCTGCGCAACGGGCCCAACCCGCTGGTCCCGGACGAGCCCCGCAACCACCTGTTCCGGGGCGAGGGCATGGTGCACGGTGTGCGCCTGCGCGACGGCAGGGCCGAGTGGTACCGCAACCGCTGGGTGCGCTCCGCCGCGGTCTCGCGCGCCCTCGGCGAACGCCGGCGGCGCGGTGCTGCCGTCGCCCGCGCCGACATCTCGCCCAACACGCATGTCGTCGGGCACGCCGGTCGGATCCTCGCCCTCATCGAGTCGGGGTTCCGCCCGTACGAGCTGAGCCAGGAGCTGGAGACCTACGGCGCCTGCGACTTCGACGGGTCGCTGCCCGCCGGCTTCACCGCGCATCCCAAGCTGGATCCGGAGACCGGTGAGCTGCACGCCGTGGCGCACGCCACCCGGTTCCCCTTCGTGCAGCACCTCGTCGTCTCGCCGTCCGGGCTCGTCACCAGCGTGGTGAACGTCCCGGCGCCGCACCGCCCGGTGATGCACGATTTCGGCCTGACCCGGCGCTACGTGGTCCTGTACGACCTGCCGGTGGTCAACAGCCTGGCGGCCGCAGCGGCCGGGGAGCCGATGGTCTACGACTGGGACGACACCCGGCCGGCGCGGATCGGACTGCTGCCGCGGGGCGGCACCGAGGTGCGGTGGTTCGAGATCGAGCCGTGCTGGGTCTTCCACACGCTCAACGCCTACGACGACCGCGACCGCGTCGTGATCGATGTGATCCGCTATCCGCGGATGTTCGACGGCCTCCGGCTGGACGGCAACTCACTGCCGACGCTGGACCGTTGGGTGGTCGACACGGTCTCCGGGAAGGTCACCGAGACCCGGCTGGACGACCGTCCGCAGGAGTTCCCGGGCGTCTCCCCGGACCGGGTCTCGCGGCCGCACCGCTACGGCTACGCCGCCACCGTCCCCGATCTGCACGACTACTTCGGCCCGCACGCGTACGGGAGTGACGCGCAGACCGCCGGACCGGTCGCCGACGACACCCTGCTCAAGCACGACTTCACCACCGGCAGCACCGAGGTGCGGTCCTTCCGCCGGGGCCACTACACGGCCGAGCCGGTCTTCGTACCGGCGGCGTCCGCGCGCGGCGAGGACGACGGCTGGCTGCTCACCTATGTGTACGACCCCGAGCGAGGCGCCTCCGACCTAGTGGTGCTCTCCGCCGAGGACTTCATCGGCGCGCCCGTCGCGACCGTCCACCTGCCCGCCCGGGTGCCGCTCGGCTTCCACGGCAGCTGGATCCCCGACGAGGCCTGACCGGACCGCCCGAACCGAACCGACCGCAGGAGCCGCGTTGTCCGATCCGACCGACGCCCCCGCCGCCGTCGTCTCCGCCGCGCGGGCCGCCTTCACCGCGGGCCGCACCAGGCCCGCCGACTGGCGCGTCCGGCAGCTCACCGCCCTGCGCGCCCTGCTGGACGGCAACCGCCCGGAACTCGCCGACGCGCTCCACCAGGACCTGGGCAAGCCCCGTACGGAAGCCCTCGCCGTCGAGGTCGACTTCGTCATCCGAGAGATCGACCTCCTGCTCGGTCATCTCGACACCTGGATGCGGCCGCGACCGGTCGCGGTGAGCGGCTGCCCGACCGGTTCGGCGGCGGAGCTGCACCGCGAACCGCTGGGTGTGGTCCTCGTCATCGCGCCGTGGAACTATCCGGTTCAGCTCGCCCTGCTGCCGCTGGCCGGGGCGCTGGCCGCGGGCAACGCGGCGGTGGTCAAACCGAGCGAGCTGGCCCCGGCGTCGTCCGCGCTGCTGGCCCGGCTGCTGCCGCGCCATCTGGACCCGCAGGCCGTCGCCGTGGCGGAGGGCGGGCCGAAGGCGGCCCAGGAACTGCTCGCCGAGCGGTTCGACCACGTCTTCTACACGGGCAGCACGGCCGTGGGCCGCATCGTGATGCGGGCCGCAGCCGAGCACCTCACCCCGGTGACGCTGGAACTCGGCGGTAAGTCCCCCGTCTTCGTCGACCGGGACGCGCCGCTCGGGCACACCGCCAAGCGGCTGGTGCGCGCGAAGTTCACCAACGCGGGGCAGGCGTGCGTCGCCCCGGACTACGTCCTCACCGATCCCGAAACGGCCCGGGCGCTCGAACCGGAGCTGGTCCGGGCGCTGCAACGGCTCTACGGGCCGGACCCGTCGACGGCGCCCGGCTACGGGCGCATCGTCAGCACTCGTCACTTCGACCGGCTCACGGGGCTGTTGGGCGCGGGGCGGACCGTCGTCGGCGGCACCGGTGACCGGGCCTCCCGGTACCTGGCCCCGACCGTGCTGGCGGAGGTGCCGGCCGACGCCCCGGTGATGCAGGAGGAGGTGTTCGGGCCGGTGCTCCCCGTCACGGAAGTGGCCGGCCTGGACGAGGCCATCGCCTTCATCAACGGGCGGGAGCGTCCGCTGGCCGTCTACGCCTTCACCGGCAACGACGTCACCCGTCGGCGCCTGGCGGCGGAGACCACCTCCGGAGCCGTGGTGTTCGGCATGCCCGCGGTGCAGGTGATGGCCCCGGAGCTGCCGTTCGGCGGGGTCGGCCTGAGCGGCACCGGTGCCTACCGGGGTCTGCACTCGCTGGCCGCCTTCAGCCATGACAAGCCGGTGCTGGACGTGCCGTTCCGCGCCGTGCCCCGGCGCTGAGCAGCGCCCCGGCCGGCGTTCGCAACCGCCGCACACCCGCATTCCCCTCGTGAGGAGACAGACCGCGTGAAGATGCTGTTCGTGGCCGCCGGCAGCCCGGCGACCGTGTTCGCCCTGGCACCCCTGGCCACCGCCGCGCGCAACGCCGGACACCAGGTGGTGATAGCCGCCAACGGGGACATGATGCCGGTCGTCGCGTCCATGGGCCTGCCCGCCACCGCGACGACCGATCTGCCCATCAAGGAGTTCATCACCAAGGGCCGGGACGGGAAGCCCGTGGCGATCCCCTCCGGCCCGGACGAGGAGGCGCACTTCACCGGCAGCTGGTTCGCCCGCATGGCCCTGGCCGGACTGCCACCGCTCGAGGAACTGGCCGAGCGCTGGGGGCCGGACGTGATCGTCGGCGGCACCCTCAGCTATGTGGCGCCGCTGCTCGCGGCCCGGTTGGGCATCCCCCACGTCCGCCAGACCTGGGACGCCATCGACGCGGACGACATCCACGACGGCGCCCGGACCGAGCTCGCCCCGGACCTGCCCACACTGGGCCTGGACCGGATGCCCGAGCCCGACCTGCTCATCGACATCTGCCCGCCGAGTCTGCGGCCCGCCCAGGCCGCGCCGGCCCTGCCGATGCGGCACATATCGGCGGTCCGGCACGACGGTCCGCTGGAGTCGTGGATGTACACCCGGGGCGAGCGCCCCCGCATCTGCGTCACCTCAGGCAGCCGTGTCGCGAAGAACAGTTATGACGAGAACTTCGCCTTCCTGCGCACCCTTGCCCGCGATCTGGCCGCGTGGGACGCCGAACTGGTCGTCGCGGCCCCCGAGGCGGTCGCCGAGACCCTGCGTCCCGAACTGCCCGGGGCACGCGTGGGCTGGATGCCTCTGGACGTGGTGGCCCCGACCTGCGACCTGATGGTGCACCACGGCGGCGGCGTCACCACCCTGTCCGGTCTGGCCGCCGGTGTTCCACAGCTGCTGATCCCCAAGGGCGCGGTGCTGCGCACGCCGGCGCTCCGCGTCGCCGACCAGGGGGCGGGCATCACCCTGCTGCCCGGCGAGGACACCCCCGACGCCGTCGCCACGGCCTGCCGCGAGCTGCTGGAGAAGCCCGGCTTCCGGCAGCGGGCGGGTGAGCTGGCCGCCGAGATCACCCGGATGCCGGTGCCGGCACAGCTGGTCCCCGTACTCGAACAGCTCGCACGCAACTGACCCCTCAGCCACGCGAAAGGACCTCCCCCATGAAGGCACTGGTGCTGTCAGGAGGGTCGGGCACACGTCTGCGCCCCTTCAGCTACTCGATGCCCAAGCAGCTCATCCCCGTCGCCAACACTCCCGTCCTCGTCCACGTCCTGCGCAACATCCAGCAGTTGGGCGTCAAGGAGATCGCCGTGATCGTCGGCGACCGCGGTGCCGAGATCGAGGCGGCGATAGGTGACGGCTCCCGGTTCGGGGCCCGGGTGACGTACCTGCGGCAGGACGCCCCCAGGGGCCTGGCCGACACCGTCGCCGTGGCCCGCGACTTCCTCGGTGACGACGACTTCGTGATGTACCTGGGCGACATCATGCTGCCCGACGGCATCGCCGAGGCGGCCGCCGAGTTCACCGCCCGCCGGCCCGCCGCGCAGGTGCTGGTCCACAAGGTCGCCGACCCGCGCGCCTTCGGGGTGGTGGAGCTCGGCCCGGACGGCCAGGTGCAACGGCTGGTGGAGAAGCCCGAGCACCCCCGCAGCGACCTCGCCCTGTGCGGGGTGTACTTCTTCACCTCCGCCGTGCACGAGGCGGTGGCCACGATCGCCCCGAGCCCGCGCGGCGAACTCGAGATCACCGACGCGGTGCAGTGGCTGCTGTCCCACGGCGCGGACGTCCGGGCCCACGAGTACGACGGCTACTGGAGGGACACCGGCCGGGTGGAGGACGTCCTGGAGTGCAACCGGCATCTCCTCGACCGGGCGGTCCGTTCCGTGTCCGGCACGGTGGACGAGGACAGCGAGCTGGTGGGAGAGGTGGTGGTGGAGCAGGGGGCGCGGATCGTCCGCTCCCGCATCACCGGCCCCGTGATCGTGGGCGCCGGCTCGGTCGTCCGGGACAGCCGTCTCGGCCCGTACACCTCGGTGGGCCGTGACTGCGTGGTGACCGCCAGCCGCCTGGAGGACTCCATCGCCCTCGACGGCTCCTCGGTCACCGGCATCGACGGGCTGCGCCACTCCCTCATCGGGCGGTCCGCCTCCGTGGGTGCCGTCCGCGAGGACGGCGACCACGTCCGGCTCGTCGTCGGCGACCACACCCAGGTGGAGGTGGCGGCGTGAGGGTCCTGGTCACGGGCGCCGCGGGCTTCATCGGTTCCCATTTCGCGCGGAGCCTGCTGGACAACCACTATCCGCAGTGGACGGACGTCCGGGTCACCGCCCTGGACAGGCTCACCTATGCCGGGAACCGCGACAACCTGCCGGCCGCCCATCCCCGGCTGGAGTTCGTCCACGGGGACATCAACGACCGGGCCCTGCTGGACGAGCTCCTGCCCGGCCACGATGCCGTGGTCCACTTCGCCGCCGAGTCGCACGTGGACCGCTCCCTGGACGGCGCGGGCGACTTCTTCCGGACGAACGTGTGCGGGACGCAGACCCTGTTCGACGCGGTCGTGGCCGCCGGGACGCCCCGTGTCGTCCATGTGTCCACCGACGAGGTGTACGGCTCGCTGGCCGAGGGCTCATGGACGGAGGAGAGCCCGCTGCTGCCGAACTCGCCCTACGCCGCGTCCAAGGCCTCCTCCGACCTGGTGGCCCGGGCGTACTGGCGCAGCCACGGGCTGAACGTGTCCGTCACGCGGTGCTCCAACAACTACGGGCCGTACCAGCACCCGGAGAAGCTGATACCGCTGTTCGTCACCAATCTGCTGGAGGGACGGCCGGTCCCCCTGTACGGCGACGGCCGCAACGTCCGTGAATGGCTGCACGTCGACGACCACTGCCGGGCCATCGCCCTCGTCCTGGACGGCGGGCGGCCCGGTGCGGTCTACAACATCGGCGGCGGCAACGAACACACCAACCTCGACCTCACCCGGCGTCTGCTGGAGCTGCTCGGCGCGGGGGAGGAGAAGGTGCTGCGGGTGCCCGACCGCAAGGCGCACGACCTGCGCTATTCCATCGACGACACCAGGATCCGCCGGGAACTGGGCTACGCCCCGCGGATCGGCTTCGAGCAGGGCCTCGCCGACACCGTCGCCTGGTACACCGACCACCCGCACTGGTGGAAACCGGTGAAGCACCCGGTGGACGGTTCCGTCCGCTGACCCCCGCCCTCGCATCTGCCCGTACCGACCGGAACAGGACCACGGCATGCACATCGTGGGAAACGGCTTCCTCGCACGGAATCTGCGGCCCCTCGCCGGCCGCCACCCCGACACCGTCGCCCTCGCCGCAGGCGTCTCCTGGGCCAGCGGCACCCTCGAGAAGGACTTCGGCCGCGAGCGGGAGCTCCTCGCCGACACCGCCCGGCGCTGCGTCGGCACCGGCCGGCGGCTGCTGTTCTTCTCGACGGCCTCCGCGGGTCTGTACGGCCCCCTCGACGGCCCGGCCCGTGAGGACGGTCCCGTCATGCCCGCCACCCCCTACGGCGCACACAAGCTCGCCCAGGAAGACCTGCTGCGGGCCAGCGGAGCGGACCACCTGATCCTGCGCCTGAGCCACCTCGTCGGCCCGGGGCAGCCCGAGCACCAGCTCCTGCCGACCCTGGTGCGGAGTCTGCGCGAGGGCACCGTACGGATCCACCGAGGCGCCACCAGGGACCTCATCGCGGTCGCCGACGTGGTCGACGTCATCGACCGCCTGCTGGCGCTTCCGCTGCGGTCCGGCACGGTCAACGTCGCCTCCGGCACGGCGGTCCCCGTCGAGGAGATCGCCGGGCACCTGCGCCGCCGAATGGGCGTCCCGGCAGTCACCGAGTACGTGGACGCCGGTCCGGTCCACCCGCACACCGTGTCCATCGAGAAGTTACGCGCCCTCGTCCCCGGGACCGCCCCCCGGGGCCTGGACCCCGACTACCCACGCCGGCTCCTGGACGGCTACCTCGCCGAGGCGGAGTCGTGGCCCGCCCCCGTCTGATCCGCCCTCGCCGCCCCGAGACCAAGGAGACAAACGCGATGTCGCTCACGTCGCTTCACCCCGCCCCCGCCGTGCTCAGGCCACGCCAGAACGCGGACCTCGGCGCCCGCCTCGCCACCTCCGCCGCAGCCGTCGACGGCGTCCACCTGACCACCGCGGACATCGTCGACTGGCTGGCCGAACGGGGCCGCGCCCACACCTTCCAGGTCGACCGCATTCCCTTCGCCGCGCTGGACGGCTGGTCGTTCGAGCCCGACACCGGCAACCTGAGGCACCGCACCGGCCGGTTCTTCACCGTGGAGGGGCTGCACGTCAAGCAGGAGGGCGAGCCGCTCGGTGACGGCCCCGCCGCCGCCTGGCACCAGCCCATCATCGTCCAGCCCGAAGTCGGCATCCTGGGGATCCTCGCCAAGGAGTTCGACGGGGTACTGCACTTCCTGATGCAGGCGAAGATGGAGCCGGGCAACCCCAACCTCCTGCAGCTGTCCCCGACCGTGCAGGCGACCCGCAGCAACTACACCGGTGCCCACCGCGGCGCCGCCGTCCGGTATCTGGAGCACTTCCGGGGGCCCCTGCGCGGACGGGTGCTCGCCGACTCGCTGCAGTCCGAGCACGGCTCGTGGTTCTACCGGAAGTCCAACCGCAACATGGTGGTCGAGGCGACGGGCGACATCCCGCCGCACGAGGACTTCCGCTGGATGACGCTCGGCCAGATCAACGCGCTGCTCCACCACGACAACGCGGTCAACATGGACTCCCGCACCGTGTTGTCCTGCCTGCCGCCGGCCGGCGGCCCGCTCCCTCACGCCGTGCTCGGCGACACCGAACTGCTCTCCTGGATCACCGGTGAACGGTCCCGGCACCACGTGCGCGCCCGGCGTGTTCCGCTCGCCGGACTGCCCGGCTGGACCACGGACGAGCACGCCATCAGCCACGACGCGCAGCGCTACTTCCAGGTCATCGCGGTCGCCGTCCGGGCGGGCAACCGCGAGGTCTCTGGTTGGACCCAGCCGTTGATCGCCCCCGTGGGCCTCAGTGTCGCAGCCTTTCTGCGGCGGAAGTTCGGGGGCGTGCCCCATCTGCTGGTGCACGCCCGGGTCGAGGGCGGCTTCCTCGACACCGTCGAACTCGGACCGACGGTCCAGTGCACCCCCGGCAACCACGCCCACCTGGCCCCGGAGCAGCGCCCCCGTTTCCTCGACGCCGTGCTCGACGCCCCCGCGGAGGCCGTGCGGTACGAGGCCGTCCACGCGGAGGAGGGCGGTCGCTTCTACCACGCCGAGGCCCGCTACTTGATCGTCGACGCCGACGAGGACACGGCGCCCGCCGACCCGCCGCCCGGCTACGCCTGGGTCACGCCGGGCCAGCTGTCCGCCCTGGCACGGCACGGCCACTACCTCAATGTCCAGGCGCGCACCCTGCTCGCCTGCCTCAACGCCCTGCCGGAGGCACGGTAGATGACCGACGTCGTACGGATCGGCGTGCTGGGCTGTGCCGACATCGCGGTACGCCGGATGCTGCCCGGGTTCGCCGCGCATCCGGATATCCGGATCGCGGCTGTGGCCAGCCGCGATCCGGCCAAGGGCCGCCGGACGGCCGCCCGCTTCGGCGGCCGTCCCGTGCACGGCTACGCCGAACTCCTCGCCCGGGACGACGTCGACGCCGTCTACGTCCCGCTGCCCGCCGCCCTGCACGCCGACTGGACCCGCGCCGCCCTGGACGCGGGCAAGCACGTCCTGGTGGAGAAGCCCCTCGCCCAGGACGCGGCCACGGCCTCCGATCTGTGCGCCCGGGCGCGCGCGGCCCGACTGGCCCTCGTCGAGAACGTCCTGTTCGTCCACCACCCGCAGCACGCGGCGGTGCGGCGGCTGGTCGCCGACGGAGCGATCGGCGAACTCCGCTCGCTGGAAGCGGCGTTCGCCGTCCCCGCGCCGGGTGAGGGCGACATCCGCTACGACCCGGAGCTGGGCGGCGGCGCCCTGGCCGACATCGGCCTGTACCCGGTCCGCGCTGCCCTGCACCTCCTCGGCGGCGGGCTGCGGGTCGTCGGTGCGCATCTCTCCGCAGGCCCCGGCCGACGCGTGGAGACCTCCGGTGCCACGCTGCTGCGCACCCCGCACGGCGTCGCCGCCCAGCTGCAGTTCGGGATGGCGCATGCCTACCGTTCGGAGTACCAGCTGTGGGGTAGTGAAGGGAGTGTCCGGGTGCAGCGGGCCTTCACTCCGCCCGCCGACCACGTGCCCGACGTCGTCCTCACACGGGACGGCCGTACCGAGCGGATCCGGCTAGACCCGTTCGACCAGGTCGCGGCGGCGGTCTCGGCCTTCGCCGCAGCCGTGCGGGAGGCCGCCGCACCCGACGAGGACATGATCGCGCAGGCCGCGTTGCTGGACGCGGTCCGCACCTCGGCGTGACCCACGCCGAACGCGAGACACACACCCTGAGGAGAACCGGACATGGAGCAGCAGACCGCGGTGCGGGCGGAGATCGTGGTGGACGTGATCTGCGCCCACTCGTACATCGGCTGGACCCGGTACGCCCGGGCCGCCGCCCGCCTGCGCGAGGAGGGCGTGGACGTCCGGCTGGACATCCTGCCCTTCGAGCTGGCACCCGGCGCGCCGACCACCGGCGGCCCGCTGCTGGAGGTGCTGCGCCGCGTCTTCGGCGAGCACGCGGTGACCGATGCCCTGGCGCTCGCCGAGCGGGCCGCCGACGAGGGCCTGCGTCTCGACTACGAACGGGCCGTGGCCACCGGCACCTTCGAGGCGCACCGGCTGATCCTGCTGGCCGGCCGCCAGGGTCGCGCCGAGGAGATGACGGAGCGGCTGTTCCGTGCCCACTTCACCGACGGCCTGCACATCGGTGACCCCGAGGTGCTGGCCCGCCTGGCCGCCGAGGTGGGCGTCCGCACCGACGACGAGGCGTCCACCGGCAGCGCCGAGGAGCTGAAGCAGCGCCTGGAGTACGTCCGCGGCCAGGGCGTGCGGGGCGTTCCCGTGTTCGTCGTCGACGGGGTGCCGCCGATGTCCGGCGCGCAGTCCGAGGCCACCCTCTACGGGGCCCTGCGCTCCGGTGCGGCCCTCGGATAGCCCGGCCCGGACCGGCCGCACGGCATACCTGACACCCAGGCTCACACCCCCGCGCCCGTTCCCGGGCGGGGGGTGTTTTGCATTCACCTGATGTTCGTCTCACCCGTCTCTGTCGGCCCTGCGAATGCCTGACAAAACATTGCGCAGACCTGAAGGTGCGCGCATTGAAACGGCGTCCGATTCCGAAGAAGCTGATGTCTAGCCTCGCAATCCCTGGCGCGATCGACGCGTGGTTTCTCGCCCGCCATGTTGCCCGGGCACCGTCCGTCGGCCTGTTCCGCGGCGCCTCGTCCGCTGTGCGCCGGAACGAATTCTCTTTCTGACTTCGCAATTCCCATCAACAGCTCTCGCATCTCGTCCGCTGGCGTGCCCGCAGGTTCGTCCACACACGGATGCGCTGACTCGGAAGGAATCCCTTAGATGGCCGAGGAGAGGAACCTGGACGCCGAAGTGATCGTCGTGGGCGCGGGACCGGCCGGGCTCACGCTCGCCGCGGAACTGCGGCTCGCGGGGGTCGACGTCATCGTCCTCGAACGCCTCGACGAGCGCACCGGCGAATCCCGGGGCCTGGGTTTCACCGCGCGGACCATGGAGGTCTTCGACCAGCGGGGAATCCTGTCCCGGTTCGGTGAGGTCGAGACCAGCACGCAGGGTCACTTCGGCGGCCTGCCCGTCGACTTCGGTGTGCTCGAGGGGGCCTGGCAGGCCGCCAAGACCGTGCCGCAGTCCGTCACCGAGACCCACCTGGAGGAGTGGGCCACCAGCCTCGGCGCGGACCTCCGCCGCAGCCACGAGCTGCTCTCCCTCGACGAGGACGAGGACGGCGTCACGGTCGAGGTCCGCGGCCCCGAGGGCACCCACACCCTGCGCGCCGCCTACCTCGTCGGCTGCGACGGCGGGCGCAGCACGGTACGCAAGTCCGCGGGTTTCGACTTCCCCGGCACCCCCGCGACGATGGAGATGTTCCTCGCGGACCTGAAGGGCGTCGAGCTCCAGCCGCGCATGATCGGCGAGACCCTGCCCGGCGGCATGGTCATGGTCGGCCCGCTGCCCGGCGGCATCACCCGGATCATCGTCTGCGAGCGCGGCACCCCGCCCCGGCGGCGCGACACCCCGCCGCCCTTCACGGAGGTCGCCGACGCCTGGAAGCGGCTGACCGGCGAGGACATCTCGCACGCCGAACCGGTGTGGGTCAGCTCGTTCGGCGACGCGACCCGCCAGGTCACCGAGTACCGCCGCGGACGGGTCATCCTCGCGGGTGACTCCGCGCACACCCACCTGCCGGCCGGCGGACAGGGCATGAACACCAGCATCCAGGACGCCGTGAACCTCGGCTGGAAGCTCGCCGCAACCGTCAAGGACCGGGCCCCGCGGGACCTGCTGGACACCTACCACAGCGAGCGGCACGCAGTGGGCCGGCGGCTGCTGATGAACACCCGTGCCCAGGGCCTGCTCTTCCTCAGCGGCCCCGAGATCCAGCCGCTGCGCGACGTGTTCAGCGAACTCATCCGGTTCGAGGACGTCAGCCGGCACCTCGCCGCCATGGTCAGCGGCCTGGAGATCTCGTACGACGTGGGCAGCGGCACCCACCCGCTGCTCGGCAGGCGCATGCCGCACCTCGACCTGACCGTCGGCGACCGCCGGACCAGCAGCACCGAGCTGCTGCACTCCGCCCGCGGCGTGCTCCTGGACCTCGCGGACAACCCGAAGCTGCGCGCCCGGGCCGCCGCCTGGTCCGACCGGGTGGACGTCGTCACCGGCCTGCCGGCGGCCGTCTCCGAGGCAGCCGGGCTGCGCGGCACCACGGCCGTGCTGATCCGCCCCGACGGATACGTCGCCTGGGCCGCGCCCGGCACCCACCACGACCTGCCCATGGCGCTGGAGCGCTGGTTCGGCCGGCCCCGGTCGGCGTGACCGGCCGTGCACGGCAATCGGACCGTACATCGACCCAAGGAGCACTCATGGCCACGCCGACAGCAACGATCACCCGCGTCCAGGCGGGTTCGGCGGAGGAGCGGCGGGACGTCGTACAGGCGGCCCGTGACGTCTTCGCCCGCGAGGGCTGGACGCACACCACCGCCGAGGACATCGCGGCCCGGGCGGGCGTCGCACCGGAGACGGTCGAGCACTACTTCCGGGACAAGGAGCGGCTGCTGCTGTCCGTCCTGCTGGAGAGCGCCGCCCAGGTCGCCGCCGCGCTGACCGTCGCAGCCGAGGAACACCTGGTCGAGGTCACCGACCTGGAGCGGGACCTCGCTGCGCTCGGTCGCGCCTGGCTCGCGCCGCTGACGGACTTCCCCGAGCACTTCGCCATCATCCGGCACATCGGTGCCGAGATCGGCCGGCTGCCCGCCGGGCTGCTGGAGATGTGGCAGAGCGCCGGACCCCGGCAGGCCCGGCGGGAGCTGGGACGCCGGCTCGAACGCCTCGCGGAGCTGGGGCTGCTGGACATCACCGACGCCGACCACGCCGCCGAGCGGTTCATCCAGCTGGTCACGGGCGGCGTCGTCCAGCGCTCCTTCCACGGAGCGTGCCCGCTCCCGGAGTTCGAGACCGACATGCTCGTCGGCCGCGGAGTGGCCGACTTCATCCGTCTGTTCAGTCCCGCAGCTCCCCGTTGACCCACGAAAGAGAGACGAGATGCACAGCACCCTGATCGTGGCCCGGATGGACCTCGCCTCGAGCGCGGACGTCGCCCGGCTCTTCACGGAGTTCGACCGGACCGAAATGCCGCACCGCATGGGCACCCGACGACGCCAGCTCTTCGCGTACCAGGGCCTGTATTTCCATCTGCAGGACTTCGACGCGGACAACGGCGGTGAACTCATCGAGGAAGCCAAGACCGACCCGCGGTTCGTTCAGATCAGCCAGGATCTCAAGCCGTTCATCGAGGCCTACGACCCGGAGACGTGGCGTTCCCCGGCCGATGCCATGGCCACGCGTTTCTATGACTGGACGGCTTCTCGGTGAAGCCGTCGTACGCCGACATGAGGGGAGGTGCTCACTCGTGGGCCGCCGTGTAGTGATAACGGGAGTCGGGGTGCTGGCGCCGGGCGGTATAGGCGTCAAGAATTTCTGGAATCTGCTGAGCGATGGACGCACGGCGACCAGGGGCATCACCTTCTTCGACCCCACTCAGTTCCGCTCCAGGGTCGCGGCGGAGGCCGACTTCGACCCCGAGCTGCACGGGCTGACTCCGCAGGAGATCCGCCGCATGGACCGCGCCGCCCAGTTCGGCGTGGTGGCTGCACGTGAGGCGCTCGCCGACAGCGGGCTCGACCTGGCCGGGTTCGACCCGCACCGCACCGGGGTCACCATCGGCAGCGCGGTCGGCGCGACCACCGGACTCGACGACGAGTACCGGGTCGTCAGCGACGACGGCCGGCTCGACCTGGTCGACGACCGGTACGCCGCGCCGCACCTCTACAACTACTTCGTGCCGAGCTCGTTCTCGGCCGAGGTCGCCTGGGCGGTCGGTGCCGAGGGCCCGGCCACCGTGGTGTCCACCGGCTGCACCTCCGGGCTCGACTCGGTCGGTCACGCCGTCGAGCTGATCCGCGAAGGCACCACCGACGTGATGGTCGCCGGCGCCACCGATGCCCCGATCTCGCCGATCACCATGGCCTGCTTCGACGCGATCAAGGCGACCACGCCGCGCAACGACGATCCCGAGCACGCCTCACGCCCCTTCGATGGCACCCGCAACGGCTTCGTCCTCGGCGAGGGCGCCGCCGTCTTCGTCCTGGAGGAACTCGACAGCGCCAGGCGGCGGGGAGCGCACATCTACGCGGAGATCGCGGGCTACGCCTCCCGCTGCAACGCCTTCCACATGACGGGCCTGCGCCCCGACGGCCGCGAGATGGCCGAGGCGATCAAGGTGGCGCTGGCCGAGGCGCGGATGAACCCCGAAGAACTCGACTACATCAACGCGCACGGCTCCGGGACCAAGCAGAACGACCGCCACGAGACCGCGGCGTTCAAGCTGAGCCTCGGCGAGCACGCCTACCGCACCCCGGTGAGCTCCATCAAGTCGATGGTGGGCCACTCGCTGGGCGCGATCGGATCGATCGAGATCGCCGCGTCCGTGCTGGCCATGGAGAACAACGTGGTGCCCCCCACGGCGAACCTGCACACCCCCGACCCCGAGTGCGATCTCGACTACGTCCCGCTCGTCGCGCGGGACCAGCTGACCGACGCGGTGCTCACGGTCGGCAGCGGATTCGGCGGGTTCCAGAGCGCGATGGTGCTGGCCCGCCCCGAGAGGAGCGTCTCGTGAGTGCCAGGACAGTCGTCACCGGTATCGGTGTCGCCACCGCCAACGGGCTCGGCGTGGAGGAATTCTGGTCCGCCACCCGGGTCGGCAAGAACGCCATCGGCCCCATCGCACGGTTCGACGCCGCGCAGTACCCGGCCCGGCTCGCCGGTGAGATCCGCGGCTTCGAGGTCGGGGACCACCTGCCGAGCAGGCTGATCCCGCAGACCGACCGGATGACCCAGCTCGCCCTGGTTGCCGCCGACTGCGCCTTCGCGGACGCGGACGTGTCGCCCGGCGACATCCCCGAGTACGACATGGGCGTCGTGACGGCCTCCACCTCGGGCGGGTTCGAGTTCGGCCAGAACGAACTCAAGAAGCTGTGGAGCCAAGGCAGCCGGTACGTCAGTGCCTACCAGTCCTTCGCCTGGTTCTACGCGGTCAACAGCGGCCAGATCTCCATCCGCAACGGCATGCGCGGGCCCAGCGGCGTGGTCGTCAGCGATCACGCCGGCGGACTCGACGCCATCGCCCAGGCGCGCCGGCAGATCCGCAAGGGCAGCAAGCTGATCGTCTCGGGTGGCTTCGACGCCTCGGTCTGCCCCTGGGGCTGGGCCGCGCAGCTCGCCGGCGGCCGGCTCTCCACCAGCGATGAGCCCGACCGGGCCTATCTGCCCTTCGACGACCACGCCCAGGGCTATGTGCCCGGCGAGGGTGGGGCGCTGCTGATCCTGGAGGAGGAGCGCACGGCCCGCGAACGCGGCGCGGAGAACATCTACGGCGAGATCGCCGGCTACGGAGCCACCTTCGACCCCAGGCCCGGCAGCGGCCGCGAGCCCGGCCTGCGCCGTGCGATCGAGATCGCGCTCGCCGACGCCGGAGTCGAGGCCGGCGACGTCGACGTGGTCTTCGCGGACGCCGCCGCCACCCCGTCGCTGGACCGCCAGGAGGCCGAGGCCATCGCCGCCGTCTTCGGTCCGTTCGGGGTTCCGGTCACCGCGCCCAAGACGATGATCGGCCGCCTGTACTCGGGCGCCGCCCCGGTGGACGTGGTCTCCGCACTGCTCGCCATCCGCGAGGGGCTGATCCCGCCCACCACCAACGTCGAACGGTCGACCTCCTACGACATCGACCTGGTGACCGGGCAGCCGCGTACCGCCTCGGCACGCACCGCACTCGTGCTGGCCCGCGGCTACGGCGGCTTCAACTCGGCGCTCGTGGTCCGCGCGACCGACTGACCGCCTCTTCCCCGCATCCGCCCGGATGCGGCACACCTCATGAAAGGACCCCATGTCCGAGCAGAAGTTCACCCTTGAGGACCTCAAGCGCATCCTGCGTGAGGGCGCCGGCACCGACGAGGGCGTCGACCTCGACGGCGACATCCTCGACACCGACTTCGAGGAGCTGGGCTACGAGTCGCTGGCCCTGCTGGAGACCGGCGGCCGGATCGAGCGCGAGTACGGCATCTCGCTGGACGACGACGTCTTCACCGACCACCGCACCCCGCGCAGCCTCGTCGCGGGCATCAACGGCTACCTCCAGAAACTCGTCGCGTCGTAGCCCCACCTGGGCCCCCACCCCCACATCGGCCTCACCCCCACATATCGGCCGCCCCATCCCCACGCGGGACGTCCCAGCCCCACCGCGGCCGCCGGCCCCACCCGGCGGCCGCTTCCGTCACCTTGCCCCTCCCCCTTTGGAGAGAAGAGAACATGCCGCAGCAGGATCAGCGGGTCGCCCTCGTCACCGGTGCCACCAGCGGAATCGGGCTCGCCGTCGCCCGTCTGCTGGCCGCCGGGAACCACCGTGTGTTCATCGGCGCGCGCAACTCCGAGAACGTGGCCCGGACCGTCAAGGAACTCCAGGCCGAGGGCCTGGACGTGGACGGCACCACGGTCGACGTCCGCTCGGGCGACGACGTCGACGCCTTCGTGCAGGCTGCCGTGGACCGTTTCGGAACCGTCGACGTGCTGGTGAACAACGCCGGCCGCAGCGGGGGCGGGGTCACCGCCGACATCGACAGCGAGCTGTGGCACGACGTGATCGACACCAACCTCAACAGCGTCTTCCGGGTCACGAAGGCGGTGCTGAACACCGGCGGCATGCGCACCAAGGACCGGGGCCGCATCATCAACATCGCGTCGACCGCCGGCAAGCAGGGCGTCGTCCTGGGCGCTCCGTACTCGGCCTCCAAGCACGGTGTCGTCGGCTTCACCAAGGCCCTCGGCAACGAGCTGGCCCCGACCGGCATCACCGTCAACGCGGTCTGCCCGGGCTACGTCGAGACGCCGATGGCGCAGCGGGTCAGGCAGGGCTACGCCGCCGCCTACGACGCCACCGAGGAGCAGATCCTGGCGAAGTTCCAGGCGAAGATCCCGCTCGGCCGCTACTCCACGCCGGACGAGGTCGCCGGCCTGGTCGGCTACCTGGCCTCCGACACCGCCGCCTCCATCACCGCGCAGGCCCTCAACGTCTGCGGCGGCCTCGGCAACTTCTGACGGTCCCGTCCAACGTCCCGCGCTCAAGGAGTAGTTCACGATGACGACCCGTGAGGTCGAGCACGAGATCACCGTCGCCGCACCGGCCGAGGCCGTCTACCGGCTCATCGCCGAGGTGCGGAACTGGCCGCGCATCTTCCCGCCCACCATCTACGTCGACCACGTCGAACAGGACGGTGACACCGAGCGCATACGCATCTGGGCCACCGCCAACGGCGAGGCCAAGAACTGGACGTCGCGCCGGATCCTCGATCGGGAGAACCTGCGGATCGAGTTCCGCCAGGAGGTCAGCACCCCGCCGGTCGCCGCCATGGGAGGCACCTGGATCATCGAGCCCGTCTCCGCGACGGAGTCCCGGGTGCGGCTGCTGCACGACTACCGGGCCGTCGACGACGATCCCGAGGGTCTGGAGTGGATCGACGAGGCCGTCGACCGCAACTCCCGCTCCGAGCTGGCAGCGCTGAAGAAGAACGTGGAACTCGCCCACGCCGCCGAGGACCTGACTTTCTCCTTCGAGGACACCGTGCACATCGCGGGTTCCGCCAAGGACGTCTACGACTTCGTCAACGAGGCCGACCTGTGGTCCGAGCGGCTGCCGCACGTGGCGACCGTCCGGCTCACGGAGGACACTCCCGGCCTGCAGACACTGGAGATGGACACCCGCGCCAAGGACGGTTCGACGCACACCACCAAGTCGTACCGGGTGACCTTCCCGCACCGGAGGATCGCGTACAAGCAGGTCACCCTGCCGGCGCTGATGACCCTGCACACCGGCTACTGGACGTTCGCCGACACGGAGACCGGCGTCGCCGCCTCTTCGCAGCACACCGTCACGATCAACACCGCGAACATCGCGCGGATTCTGGGCGAAGACGCCACGGTCGAGGACGCCAAGACCTTTGTCCGGGACGCCCTGAGCACCAACAGCCGCGCCACCCTCGGCCACGCCAAGGACTACGCGGAAGCCCGGGCCTGACCATGGCCCAGGGCTGGATCACCACTCAGGTGATCGTGGTCGGCGCGGGTCCGGTCGGACTGATGCTCGCCTGCGAGCTGCGGCTCGGAGGCGCGGACGTCGTGGTCCTGGAGCAGCTGACCGAACCGACCACGGAATCGCGGGCTTCCACCCTGCACGCGCGCACCATGGAGATCCTCGACGGGCGGGGCCTGCTGGACCCGCTGGGGAAGATCCCCGACGAGCCGCGCGGCCACTTCGGCGGCCTCCCGCTGGACCTGACCCTTCCCAGCTCCCACCCGGGCCAGTGGAAGGTCCTGCAGACCCGGCTGGAGGAACTGCTGGGGGCCCGGGCCGCAGAGCTCGGCGCGGACGTGCGGCGCGGTCACGAGGTGACCGGGCTGCGGATCACCGATGCCGGGGTTGAGGCGGAGGTGCGCGGCCCGGCCGGGCGGATCCAGCTGCTCCGGGCCCCGTACCTGGTCGGCTGCGACGGCGAGGACAGCGCCGTGCGCCGGCTCGGCGGGTTCGGCTTCCCCGGTACCGACGCCGTCCGTGAACTGCTGCGCGCGGACGTGGCGGGCGTCCGGATTCCCAACCGGCGGTTCGAACGGCTGCCTGCGGGACTGGCCATCGCGGCCCGCCGTCCCGACGGCGTGACCCGGGTGATGGTGCACGAGTTCGGTGCCCGGCCGCGGCCCGGCCGGCCGGAGTTCGCCGACGTCGTGGACGCCTGGAAGCGGGTCACCGGTGAGGACCTCGGCGGCGGCACACCGCTGTGGGTGAACTCCTTCGGCGACGCGAACCGTCAGGTCACCGCCTACCGGCGCGGCCCCCTGCTGCTGGCCGGCGACGCCGCCCACCGGCAGATGCCGATCGGTGGCCAGGCCCTCAACCTCGGCCTCCAGGACGCGGTCAACCTCGGCTGGAAACTGGCCGCCCGGGTCACCGGGCGCGTCCCCGACGGCCTGCTGGACACCTATCACGCCGAACGGCATCCGGTCGGTGCCTGGGTGCTCGGCAACATCGCCGCCCAGGCGCGACTGCTGCTCGGCGGACCCGAGGTCAACGCCCTGCGCGAGGTGCTGGCCGAGCTGATGCCGCTGCAGGACGTCCGCATCCGGCTGGCCGGGATGATCTCCGGACTCGACGTCGCGTACGACATGGGCGACGGCGCCGGCCGGCCGCCGACCGGACGGCGGCTGCCGCCCCGCGAGGCGGCCCTCCGGGGCACCCCCGTGCGCACCGCCGAGCTGCTGCGCACCGGGCAGGGCCTGTTCATCGTGCCGCCCGGTGCCACCGAGCTGTACACCGCGGCAGCGCCCTGGGCGGAGCTGGTGCGCACCGTGGACGGCGGCCCCGGGGACACCGAGGCCCTGCTCGTGCGGCCCGACGGCTACGTGGCCTGGGCGGGCACCGGCGCCGCGCAGAGCACGGCGGCGCTGCGGCGCTGGTTCGGCGAGCCCTCCGCCGCGGGACCCGACACCGCCGGACCTGTCACCGCCGGGTCCGTCACCGCCGTCGTGGGTCCGGCGCGCGTGGCCCGGACGTCCGCCCCCGTAACCCCGAAGAACTGGAGAACCGACATGGCAAAGCTCACGGGCAGGACCGCGCTGGTCACCGGCGCGAGCCGCGGCATGGGGCGCGCCACCGCCCTGCGGCTGGCGGCCGAGGGCGCACTGGTCGCCGTGCACTACACCAGCAGCGAGGACGCCGCGGCCGACGTGGTCGAGACGATCGAGAAGGACGGCGGCCGTGCCTTCACCGTCCGCGCCGAACTGGGCGTCCCCGGCGACGTCCACGAGCTCTTCCTCGGTCTGGAGGAGGGGCTGCGCGAGCGGACCGGCTCCACCGATCTCGACATCCTGGTCAACAACGCGGGCGTGATGGGCGGCGTCAAGCCGGAGGACACCACGCCGGAGACGTTCGACCGGATCTTCGCGGTCAACGCCAAGGCGCCGTTCTTCCTCGTCCAGCGGGCCCTGAAGAACCTGCGGGACGGCGGACGCGTCATCAACATCTCCTCCGGCCTGACGCGCGTCGCGAACCCGGACGAGATCGCCTACGCCATGACCAAGGGCGCCGTCGAACAGCTGACGCTGCACTTCGCCAAGCACCTCGGACCGCGCCGCATCACCGTCAACAGCGTCGCGCCGGGCATCACCCGCAACGGCAACCCGGTCTTCGACATCCCCGAGGCGGTCGAGCAGATGGCGCAGCTGTCCGCCTTCGGCCGGGTCGGCGAGCCGGAGGACATCGCCGATGTGGTGGCCTTCCTCGCCACCGACGAGGCCCGCTGGATCACCGGCGCCTTCATCGACGCCACCGGCGGCACCCTGCTGGGCTGACCCGCCCGGCACCCCGACCGACCGGCCACGGACATCCCCCGACGTGGCCGGCCAACCTTCCCCACCCGGCCGCCGAGGCCGCCGCCGAAGCGGCCGGGCGCCCCTCGACCACCCTTCCGGCGGAGCGGGACCATGACCTTTTCGACGCACACGCGCACCACCACCCCGTCCGACGGCCGCCTCTCACCGGCCCTGTGGGGCCTGCTCTTCGTGCTCGCGGGCAACATGCTGATCGACGCCCTGGAGGTGTCCGTCGCCCTCGTGGCCCTGCCCGACATCGGCACTGACCTGGGGCTCGCCCCCACCCAGCTCCAGTGGGTGATCAGCGGATTCGCCGCAGGTTTCGGTTCACTGCTGCTGTTCGGTGGCCGCGTCGTTGCGATCCTCGGCCGCAGGCCCGTCTACCTGACCGCTCTCCTGGTCTTCGCCGCGGCCTCCCTGGCCGGCGCCCTCGCCGAGGGTCCGGAACTGCTCATCGCCACCCGGTTCGTCAAGGGATTCTGCGCCGCGCTCACCGCGCCCACCGGGCTCGCGATCATCGTGTCGGCGTTCCCGGAGGGCCCCGCCCGCAGCCGCGCGATCTCGGTCTACTCCCTGTTCGGCGCGGGCGGATTCGCCACCGGCCTGCTGGTCTCAGGGTTCCTCACCGAGATCGGCTGGCGCTGGACGTTCGCCTTCCCGGCCCCCGTCGCGCTGCTGCTGTTCCTCGCCGCCCTGCGTCTGGTCCCCGCCGACGCCGCGGGCCGCGCCAGGCCGCGCCGCTACGACGTGGCAGGCGCCCTCACCCTCGCGGCCGCGTGCCTGTTCCTGGTCCTGGCGATCAGCTGCGGACCGCGGGCGGGCTGGGACGACCCGCGCACCCTCGGCGGGTTCGCCCTGGCCGCGGTCTTCGCCCTCGCGCACGTACGGGTGGAGCGGACGTCCCCGGAACCCCTGCTCGGCCTGGACCTCCTCCGGCACGGCCCCCTGGTGCGGTCGGCGCTCGGCGCCGCGACGCTCAACGGCTCGTATCTGAGCCTGCTCCTGCTGAGCACCCTCCAACTGCAGCAGCGTGCCGGGCTCAGCCCCCTGCAGACCGGCCTCGCCTTCCTGCCGGCGAGTGCGCCGCTCGTGCTCAGCGCCCTGTTCTCCGGCCGGATGGCCGCCCGGTTCGGCACCGCCCGGCTGATCGCCGCCGGTGCCGCCGCCGCGCCGCTGGGCTATCTGCTCTACCCCGGTGACGCCTCCACCCAGCTTCGGTACGCGACGGATGTGCTGCCCACCATGCTGCTGCTCGGCGCCGCGTTCGTCCTCGCCTTCGCCGCCTTCCACATTCAGGCCACCGCAGCCGTTCCGGCACACCGTCAGGCGGAGGCGAGCGGGCTGTACCAGACCGCCGTCCAGCTGGGGGCCGCACTGGCCGTCGCCCTGACCGCCGCGGTGTACGCCTGCGCGGGCCACCGCCCGGCGCTGTGGCTGGTCATCGCCATCGGCCTGGCCGGTCTCCTCGTCGCCCTGCCGGGCCTGCGCCGCACCCACCGACCCTCTGCCCCCTCCTCCAGCACCACCTGAAAGGAAGCCCGATGACCAACGGACCCCTGCGCCTCGCGTTGATCAACAGCAGTGTCCGCGAGGGCCGCTTCGGCCCCGTGGTCGGCAACTGGTTCGCCGCCGAGGCAGCCGGACGCCCCGACCTGACGGTCGACGTGATCGACCTGGCGGACCACGAGCTGCCGCACGCGCTGTCGTTCAACCCGGCCCCGGCGGCCGCCGAGGCGCTGGCCCAGGTGTCGCCGCGCCTCGCGGAAGCCGACGCGTTCGTCGTCGTGACGCCCGAGTACAACCACAGCTTCCCGGCCTCGGTCAAGCAGTTGATCGACTGGCACTCCGTCCAGTGGCGCGCGAAGCCGGTCGGCTTCGTCTCCTACGGCGGTCTCTCGGGCGGTCTGCGCGCGGTGGAGCAGCTGCGGCCGGTCTTCGCCGAGTTGCACGCGGTCACGGTGCGCGACGTCGTCAGCTTCCACAACGCCTGGGAGCAGTTCGGGCCGGACGGCAGCCCGAAGGACGAGACGGGTCCGGCGGGCGCCGCCAAGGTCCTCCTCGACCAGCTCGTGTGGTGGGGCACCGCCCTGCGCGAGGCGCGTACCCGGAACCCGTACCAGGCCTGATGCGGCGAGCCCACCGGGCGGGGCACCGCGCCCTGCCCGGTGGCCCCGTCGAACGCCCCGCCCCGTGCCCACCCCCGCAGGGCCGCCGCCCGACCACCGACCCAGAAAGGGTGTGACCACACCATGCCTGCAACGCACGAGACGATCCAGTCCCGCATCGACGAGCTGGCCGAGATCAAGGAGTCCGCGCGGTGCGGTCCGGACCCCGCCGCCACCGAACGCCAGCACGCGAGGGGCAAGCTGACGGCCCACGAGCGCGTCGCGCTCCTGCTGGACAAGGGGTCCTTCAACGAGGTCGAACCCCTGCGCCGGCATCGGGCATCCGGCTTCGGCCTGGAGCGCAGGAAGCCCTACAGCGACGGCGTCGTCACCGGCTGGGGCACGGTTCACGGCCGTACCGTCTTCGTCTACGCCCACGACTTCCGGATCTTCGGCGGCGCGCTGGGCGAGGCGCACGCCGAGAAGATCCACAAGGTGATGGACCTGGCGGAGGCCGCCGGCGCCCCGCTGGTCTCGCTCAACGACGGGGCCGGTGCCCGCATCCAGGAAGGCGTCTCGGCGTTGGCCGGCTACGGCGGCATCTTCCAGCGCAACACCCGGGCCTCGGGCGTCATCCCGCAGATCAGCGTCATGCTCGGTCCGTGCGCGGGCGGCGCGGCCTACTCCCCCGCGCTCACCGACTTCGTGTTCATGGTCCGCGACACCTCGCAGATGTTCATCACCGGCCCCGACGTCGTCAAGGCGGTCACCGGCGAGGAGATCACACAGAACGGCCTGGGTGGCGCCGATGTCCACGCGGGCACCTCGGGCGTGGCCCATTTCGCCTACGACGGCGAGGAACAGTGCATCGAGGACGTGCGCTACCTGCTGTCGCTGCTGCCGGCCAACAACCGTGAGCTGGCGCCCGTGGTGCGCTCCGATGACCCTGCCGACCGGCTCACCGAAGCCCTCCTGGACCTGGTCCCGGCCGAAGCGGGGCGGGCGTACGACATCCGGCGCGTCATCGAGGAAATCGTCGACGACGGCGAGTACTTCGAGGTCCACCCTGCCTGGGCACCCAACATCGTCTGCGCCCTGACCCGCCTCGACGGCCATGTGGTCGGCTTCATCGCCAACCAGCCCGCCTCCATGGCAGGCGTGCTGGACATCGAGGCGTCCGAGAAGGCGGCGCGTTTCGTGCAGTTCTGCGACGCCTTCAACATTCCGCTGGTGACGCTGGTGGACGTACCCGGCTTCCTGCCGGGCGTGGACCAGGAGCACAACGGGATCATCCGGCGCGGCGCGAAGCTGCTGTACGCGTACTGCAACGCCACCGTGCCGCGGATCTCCCTGGTGCTCCGCAAGGCGTACGGCGGCGCGTACATCGTCATGGACTCCCGTTCCATCGGCGCCGACCTCGCGCTGGCCTGGCCCACCAACGAGATCGCCGTGATGGGTGCCGAGGGCGCTGCCAACGTCATCTTCCGCCGGGAGATCAACGCGGCGGCCGACCCCGACGCCGTCCGCGCACAGAAGATCAAGGAGTACCAGGACGAGCTGATGCACCCCTACTACGCGGCCGAACGCGGTCTGATCGACGACGTCATCGACCCGCGCGAGACCCGCTCGGTGCTGATCCGCTCGCTGGAGATGCTGCGCGCCAAGCACGCCGACCTGCCCTCCCGCAAGCACGGCAATCCCCCGCAGTGACGGAAGCGACAGCAGGGACAGCAGCGACAGTGACGACAGGAGTGTCAGAAGTGCCAAAAGGAGTGACAGGAGTGACCGGAGTGGCGGAAACGCAGGCAGGCGCGGCGACCGGAACCGGCTCCCTTCTCGACGCGGCCGGCGCCGTCCGCGTCGAGAAGGGGACACCCACGGAGGAGGAACTGGCCGCGCTCATCGCGGTTCTGCTGTCCTGCTCGGCCGGGGCGGCGGCCGAGGAGGACGTGTCCCCGGCGCCGCCCCGCTGGCGTCGGCCCGAGCAGGCTGCCGACCACCGCACCCCCCGCAGCTGGCGGGCGGCCCGTGCCCTGTGGAGCTGAGAGCCCCCGGGTGGACAGCCGGAACGACACGAAGCGTCATCGACACCGAGAGGTGCACTGCGTGACCACGAGCTTGGAAGGACCGACGGAGGAACTCGCGACCGAGGTGGCGGTGCTTCGCAGACAGGTTCGCGAGCTCACGGACCGGGCCGCGATCAGTGAGCTGATCGACCGCTATGTGATTCTGCTGGACACCCAGGACGAGAACGGTTTCGACGAGTCCTGGCCCGGCACCGTCTTCACCCAGGACGTGCGGCTGCACTTCCCCATCGGTACCCACGAGGGGATCGCGGGCGCGGCGGAGTTCCACCTCGCGGCCAAGCAGAAGTTCGACAGGACCCTGCACCTGAGCGCGAACCATGCCGTCCGCCTCGACGGAGACCGGGCGCAGGTCAGGTTCCATCTGATCGCGACCCATGTGCATCACGACGGTGGGGCGCCGCTCTTCGACATCGGCGGCCACTACACGGGCGAGGCCGTGCGCACGACGGCCGGCTGGCGATTCCGGGAGTGGGGCTTCCACCTCACCTGGGCGTCGGGTCCCGGTCCGGACGGCAAGCCCGTCATGTGAATCGCCTCCGGCGGCCGTTTCGCCGCCCGACCCGGCACGGGCGCCGGCGGCGGGAGCCCGGTGCCCCCGGCCGGCGCCCGGCGGGCCGTCAGCGCCCGGCGAAGATCTGCAGCAGCTCCGCGGGGAAGGCACCCGTCGCAGCGGCGGTGCCGGCGAAGACGCCCACCAGCTCGGTCAGCTGGGTCACGCCGGTGAGCCCCAGGGCCTCGTACGGAGCCCGGTCCAGCCGGTCCGTCTCGTCCTCGATGTCCTCGCGCAGCCGCACTCCCGCCGCCGTCAGGCGCCCCTCGGCGTCCATCAGGCCGCGGACCCGCAGCCGGTCCTCGGCGCCGGCCCAGTCCTCCTCCGTCCAGCCCCGCTTGCTCATGACGATCTCCTTCGGCATGCCGCTGCTGCTCGCCGAGTGGGAGACCAGGGCGTCGATGCCGCCGAGTTCGGCGGTCTGCAGCGCCGCGATGTGGCAGTCGCCGCGGTGCTCGCGCAGCAGCGTGGCGGCGTACCACAGCGTCAGGTGCGGCTCCTCGGGCACCGGCTGGTCGGCGTGGGCGGAGTACATCGGGCGCCCTGCCCGGACGCCCGCGCGGGCGGCCCGCAGGGCCAGCTCTGCGGCCTCGGCCATCTCCGGACCGTTGACGAGGGATTCGCCCAGATGGCGGCGGAGTGTGGCGTCGGCCGCGCGCAGCCTCAGTTCCAGGACGGTGGTGGGGGAGGCCTGGGCCCACACGCCCGGGATGTGCCGGGCGATCAGCTCGTGATGGAAGCCGTAGAACGCGGCCGTGACCACGCCGGGACCCACCGGTCCCAGGGCAGCGGAACGGCCCGCCAGATAGACGGCCATCGAGTCGTCGATGCCGTGGTCGGCCAGCCCGATTTCGAGGTCGGGGGAGAAGTAGACGGTCGAGTGCAGCGAGTTGAGGGTGTCCTGGCAGCGTCGCCCGACCTGCGCGGGCAGCGGGGTGATGGTCATGGTCATGCCGGTGACGCTATCGACGGACATCAGCCATTAGAAGCGGATTAACCAACATATATAAAAATTACAGCATATCTAATCTGAACTTATTGTATTTCATCGTCCCACCCTCTTTCCGAAACAGGAAGAACACCATGACGCTGCCTGTATCGCCTGAGGGCTCGCCAGTTCACGACATCGTCCTCGACGCGGCGGGCATCCCGATCTCCGCGCTGCTCGCCGAGCCGCGGCAGACACCGCCCCGCGCGACCGTGGTCGCCGTCCACGGCGGCGGAATGAGCGCGGGCTACTTCGACAGCCGAGCCCGGCCCGGGTACTCGCTCCTGGCACTCGGAGCCCAGCTCGGGTACACCGTGCTCGCGGTGGACCGCCCCGGCTACGGACACTCGGCCCTCCATCTGCCCGACGGGCAGGCCGTGCACGACCAGGCGGCCACCCTGCACGCCGCGCTGGCCCACTTCGCCGCCCGTCATGACACCGGCGCGGGCCTCTTCCTCCTCGCCCACTCCAACGGAGGCAAGCTGGCACTGGCCGCCGCCGCCCGGGGCGACAGCGCACTGCTCGGCCTCGACATCTCCGGACTGGGCAGCCGCCTCGCCGTGGAGCGGCACCAGCTGCCCGGCCCGGACGGGCGCGGAGACTGGCGCCGGCACTGGGGCGCCCTGCGGCTCTACCCGCCGGACGCCTTCCGGCTCAGCGGCGCCCTCGTACGGCCCGTTCCGCTCGAGGAGGCGCGCGAGGGACCGCTGTGGCCGGAGCTGTACCCCGACATCGCCGCGCGGGTCCCGGTACCGGTCCGCTTCACGTTCGCCGAGCACGAGCGGTGGTGGCGGTTCGACGAGGAGGCCGTCGCTGCCCTGAAGGAGCCGCTGGCCGCACCGAGGGTGACCGTCGACATCCAGCCGGATGCCGGGCACAACATCAGCCTCGGCTGGGCGGCCCGCACCTACCACCTGCGTGCCCTGGGCTTCCTGGAGGAGTGCCTCCTCGCCCGGGACGCCGCGCCGCCCGGCCGCGGAACGCAGCCTCCCGGCCCGGCGCCCCTCTCCCGCGGGCCCGCAGTGACCGTTCGGACCCGATCGCTCGCGAAAGGAAGGCAGACGTGACTCACGACGTTCTCGTGGAGGAGCAGCGGGCCTCCGAGGAGCCCGACACCCGACGGCCCGCGCTGCTCGCCGGGGAAGAAGGGGAGACCCCTGACCAGCACATCTTCCGTGGCATCGACTGAACCGCGGCGGACCGGGCCGCGCGGCGGCGGGGAGCGGACGGGGCCGCCCGGCGGCGGGAGAGCGGCGGCGAAGCGTGCCTTCGCCAGCGTCTTCCGGTCCTTGACGGTCCGCAACTTCCGCCTCTTCGCCACCGGCCAGGTCGTCTCCGTGGCCGGCACCTGGATGATGGTCGTCGCCCAGGACTGGCTGGTGCTCTCCCTCACCGGTGACTCGGGCGCGGCCCTGGGCGTGGTGACGGCTCTTCAGTTCGCCCCGCTGCTCCTGCTCACGCTCTACGCCGGAGCGGTCGCCGACCGGTACGACAAGCGCTTGCTGCTGACGGTGGCGAATCTCGCCTCGGCCACCCTCGCCGTGCTGCTCGCGGTCCTGGTCCTGACCGGCCGGGTACGGTTGTGGCACGTCTGTCTGTTCGCGCTCGGCCTCGGTGTGGTCAACGCGTTCGAGGTACCCGCCAGGATGGCGTTCGTCAGCGAGCTGGTCGGCGCCCCACTGCTGCCGAACGCGTCCGCGCTGAGCGCCGCGTACTTCAACTCGGCACGGGTCGTGGGACCGGCGGCGGCCGGACTGCTCGTCCAGTGCTTCGGTACCGGCTGGGTGATGCTGCTCAACGCGGCGAGCTATCCGGCGACCGTTCTCGCGCTGCGGATGATGCGCCCCGGTGAGTTGCACCGCGCCGAGCGCCGGCCGGAGCGCGCACCGGTGCGGGACGGTATCAGCCATCTGGCGGCGCGGCGGGACCTGGTGCTGCCGATGGTGCTCGTCGGCGTGGTCGGCATGCTGGGGTTCACCTTCCAGCTCACCCTGCCACTGCTCGCCAAGACGGTCTTCCACGCCGACGCCGCGGCCTTCGGCCTGCTGACGGCGTCGCTCGCGGTCGGCTCGCTGGCCGCGGCCCTCGCCACGACGCTGCGCCGCGGCCGGCCCGCCTTCACCCTGGTCACCTCGGCAGCGGCCGTGTTCGGAATCCTGCAGACCCTGGTGGGAATTGCGCCGACCCCGACCACCGCCGCGGTGCTGCTGTGCTGCACCGGCTTCGCGTCGGTGTTCTTCGCGCAGGCGGCCAACCACCGGATCCAGCTGGGCACCGATGCCCTGTACCGCGGCCGGGTGATGGCCCTCTACACCCTGGTGTTCCAGGGCACCACCCCGCTCGGGGCGCTGCTCGTCGGTTTCCTCACCGGCCGCTTCGGCGCCCGCGCCGGGCTACTCCTCGGCGGTACCGCCTCGCTGCTGGCGGCCGCAGCCGTCGGCTGGGCGGACCGCAGGGGTGTCCGGACGGCCGGGACATGACGGGCCGCCGCAGTCCATGGCGTGGGGTGGCCTGAACATAGCAACCCGGGCCGAGCGCGCTTGACCTGAACTTCGGTTCAGCTCTTAGCCTCGACCCGAGTCGATCAACCGGTCGGCTCTCTATGGCCTTGGGAGCACTCATGTCCGAACAGCCGCTGCGTATCGCCGTCATCCTGGGAAGCGACCGGGACGGCCGCTTCGGCCCCGTCGTCGCCAAGTGGTTCACCGAGCGCGTGCACGAGCACACGGGAACCGAGCCGGACCTGATTGACCTGAAGGAGGTCGGTCTGCCCACGTCCCTTCCCGCGTTCGGCGCGCAGCCGGAGGGAGACGTCGCCACTGCCGCCGCGGCGGTGCGCGAGCGCCTGCGCGCGGCCGACGCCTTCGTGGTCGTCACCCCCGAGTACAACCACAGTTACCCGGCCTCGGTGAAGAACATCATCGACTGGCACAACCCCGAGTGGCACGCCAAGCCCGTCGGTTTCGTCTCCTACGGCGGCCTGTCCGGCGGCCTGCGCGCGGTCGAGCACCTGCGCCCGGTCTTCTCCGAGGTGCACGCGACCACCGTCCGGGACACCGTCAGCTTCCACAACGTGTGGTCCCAGTTCGACGGCGAGGGCAGGCCCACCGAGCCGGAGGGCTGCAACACCGCGGCCAAGCTGCTGATCGACCGGCTGCAGTGGTGGGGGCTGGCGCTCCAGGAGGCGCGTGCCAAGAGCCCCTACACGGTCTGACCGGTCACGGACCGGCGAGCCGGCGGGCCCCCGGGCCCTCCTGGCTCAGGGTGTCCCCGGGGTTGGCGAGGGCACAGCTGCCCAGCGACATGCAGCCGCAGCCGATGCACTCCGCGAGCCGGTCCCGCAGGCCCTCCAGCCGCCGGATGCGGGCACTGAGGTCGTCGTGCCAGCAGTGCGAGATCCGCGCCCAGTCCTCCTCCGTGGGCGTCCTTCCCTCCGGCAGCAGGCCGAGCACCGCCTTGACCTCCGACAGCGGGATGCCCAGTTGCTGGGACATCCGTATGAAGGTGACCCGGCGCAGCGCGTCCCTCGGATAGCGGCGCTGGTTGCCGGCGGTACGGTCGCTCGCGAGCAGAGCGCGACGCTCGTAGAAGCGGAGGGTGGAGATGGGCACGCCACTGCGTGCCGCGAGTTCGCCGATGGTGAGCTGGGCCGGCTGCGGTGCGGGCGAAGGCGTCTTCATGGGGAACCTGGGGGTACGAGACGGCGAATGCGGGGCCTGCGCGGCCGAGTTCATCCCGTGCGTGCCGTGCGGCGCATCGCCTGGAAGCTGTCCTCGACGTCCTGGGCCCAGTAGTACGTGCGGCCCGCGCGCTTGTCGCGGCGCCACCGGTGCTCGCTGGCGAGCCGGTACACCGTACCAGGGGGGACGTCCCGCAGCCGGGCGACGTCGGCGGCGCTGAGCCACTGCGCGGCCCGCCGTGCGGTGCCCGCCGCACCGGCCTCGTCGAGGTGGCGCCCGAGGCGGGTCCACTCCGCGGCCGGCCAGCGGTGTGCGGGCTCGGCGCTGCACACGATCTCGGAGCGGGCCGGTCCCGCGGTGCGGACGAGGGCGACCAGGCTGCCCGTGCAGCCGGTCTCGGTGCAGGACCCCACCTCCATACGGCGGTTGGCGTCCGGCTCCACGACCCGGCGTGCGGCACCGACCAGCCGGCCCACCTCTGCCGTCGCCTCGGCCGCCGTCTCGTGCGCAGCGAGCCAGGAGGCGTGCCGGCGGAGGAACAGCGCGAGGGCCGTCACGGTCCGGGACGGCGCGGTGATTCCGCGCTCCTGGGCCACCAGCCCGCTCCAGGACCCGAGCACCGACAGGATCGACGCCCGCACGTCGGCGGCCCGTGCGTTGAAGGGCATTCCCGGCATCGGCCCGCCGGTGCTCCGCCCTTGCGGCGCGATCCCGCCGCTGCGGCTGCCGAGCAGCGCGGACTCGCAGGAGCGGTAGAGGCCGGGCAGCCGCTCCAGGTCCGTGAGGAACCGTCGCTCGCAGGCGGCGCAGAGCCGGCTGTGCGGGGCGGCGGGGTGCGGCTGTGCGGCGCACCCGGCCCCGCCGCACAGCCGCACCGTCGTTCGTTCCGTGTCATGGATGTCCATGGTCGAAAACGGTAGGCAGCGTGTTCGGATCCGGACAATGCGCGCGGCTCTAAGCTTTCGCTAACCGGTCTTCACTTCCCGGTGCGCGCCGGCCGGGCCGGATGCGCGGGAAGCGGCCGGACTCCGGTCAGTGCTCGACGGCGGCGGCGATGCTGTCCAGCACGCGTTCGAGCCCGAACCGGAAGCGGGTGTCCGCCTCCAGGCGCAGGGTGGCCGTCTCCGCCAGGATCCGGTTGAACATCGGGTACTTCCCGCTCTCCGTCAGGTGACGTGCGTACGGCTCGGACCGGCGGATCCACTCCTGCATGTCCACCTTGGTGCGCCGCGCCTCCTCGGCCCAGCCAACCTCGTTGCGGATGAATCCCTCGACGTATCCACTGAACAGCCCAACCACACTGAGCAGTTCATCGACGGACAGCCCGAAACCGTCCAGGGTTCCGAGGACGAACTCCTGCTGGCGCAGCGTGTTGGGCCCCCAGATGGGGTGTCCGGGGGTGCGGGTGGCCAGCCACGGATGCCGCAGCCACAGTGCGCGCCGCTGGTGGGCCGTGACCGTCAGGTCGGCCCGCCAGTCGCCGGAGGGCCGCTCCGGCAGCTCGACCTCTGCGGCGACGTGATCAACCATCAGTTCGGTGAGGTCGTCACGGTTCGGGACGTAGTGGTAGAGCGTCATCACCCCGGTACCCAACTCGGCGGCGATATGGCGCATCGACATGCGCTCGAGGCCCTCCTCGTCGGCGATCCGGACAGCGGCGGTCACGATGTCGGCCCGGCTCAGACCGCGACGCGGGCCCGGCCCCCGCCGGGTCGGGGCATCGGGGCGCATCCAGATGCTCACGTACTCCTCGTCGGCCACCGCTCTCCCTGTCATCCGCCACCTCGACAAGCGCTCGCACACTCGCGCACACGCTACCCCCCGGCACCGCCGCGCCGTGACCGGGCGCACACCGGATAAAGGTCGCCGCGCGATTCGACAAGGCTGTGTCATGTCAACTATATGAGAACGTCAGATTCTTGATCCTGTGCGAGTGGTGTTCTAACGTTCTGAGAGTCGCGACGGGGGGAAGCAAGTGTTGGCGACTTTTCGATACGTGCCGTGCGTGAATTTATCGTCAGGTAATTCCGCTGTCGGCTCGCTCCCCTGCCGTGTCCTTACCCGAAACGCACGGTCCTGGAATCCGGTCGGGAGTGAGTCCACGTGCTGATCCTGATAGTGACGAACGACTTCGAATTCGCCGCCGAACTGGCCCCGGGGCTGGAGAGCAGCGGCCACCGGGCCGAGGTGGAGCACCGGCCCGACGCGGCCCTGGCCCGTCTGGCCGAGGTGGACGCCGTCCTGCTCGATCTCCACCTCCCGGGTGCCGACGGCTTCGAAGTGTGCCGGGCGATACGTTCCGCCTCGCCGGTGCCGCTCATCGTGGCCGACGCGCACGACGACGTGTTCGACCGGGTGCTGAGCTTCAAGCTGGGGGCCGACGACCACGTCCGCCGCTCGTGCAGCGTCCGCGAACTCACGGCCCGCCTGGAGGCGGTGGTGCGGCGGGTGGACACCTCGTGGCAGCCCTGGAAGCAGGCCGGCGCCCAGCCCGATCGGGTCCACGAACTCGGCGAGGTGCGGATCGCCCTGCGGGATCGGGTTGTCACGGTGGGCGGCCGTGGGGTGGCGCTGACCCGCAAGGAGTTCGACATCCTCGCCCTGCTCGCCTCGGACGCCGGACGGGTCTTCGGTCGGGAGGACATCATGCGGGAGGTGTGGGGCCACGACGGGGCCGGCGACACCCGGACCCTCGGTGTGCACATGGTCGGGCTGCGGCGCAAGCTGGGCGCTCCCACCCTCATCGAGACGGTCCGGGGCATCGGCTTCCGCCTGAGCGTGCCGCGCCGCCCCGAGCGCATGGGCGAGAGGGGGGCCGCCGATGCCGCCATGCGTGCCGGATAGCACGGCCGTCCCCATACGGACCGCAGGCCGCGGTCACCGCTCGTCCGGCGGTGGCCGCGGTCTTTTCCGTATTCCGGCGGGAACGCGGAATCCTCGCAGGTCCCGGTGTTCTTGTGTTCCCGTTCTCCCGACCTGATTCCAGGGAACCTAATGAAAACCTAGAAAGCAGCTGCTTGTTCTTTGTGTGCTTACTCACGAAGCTGTTGATCAATGCTCCGTTGACTGATCACGGGGCGCAATCCCACGGACAAGCGGAGGCAGTCCATGACTGCGATGACGACGGACGACAAGCAGCAGATCAAGGAGATCATCTGCGACATTCTCGAGCTGGAGGAGGACGAGATCAGCGAGACCAGCCGGTTCGTCGAGGAGCACGACGCCGACTCCATGCGCCTGATCGAGATCCTCTCCTCGCTGGAGCTCAACCTCGGTGTCACCATCGAGCAGGCCGACCTGCCGCGCATGGTGAACCTGACCGGTGTGTACGAGGTTGTCGCGGAAGCCGGTCGATGACCGCGGCCGGCACGCCGCGCCCGCGGCTGGACATCGTCGGCTGGTCGGCGACCTCGCCGTTCGGCACCGGTCGCCGGGCCTTCGCCGACGGGCTCCGTGAGGACCGTGTCACCACGGCACCGCTCGACTCCGAGCGGTGGCAGGTCCCGCCCGGCCCCGCCTGCCTGGTTCCGGACTTCGACGTCCGCACCGTCCTGGGCAAGAAGGGCACCCGGGTGATGAACCGGGTGACCGGGCTAGCCGTCAGCACGGTCGGTGATCTGCTGGCCGGCCTCGACCGCACCGAGCTGACCCCGGAGAGCACCGGCCTGGTGCTCGGCACCACCGGCGGCAGCGTGCAGAGCACGCTCGACTTCACCCGGGGCTCCCTGACCGGCAGGCGTCCCTACCTCGTCGAGTCGGGCCTCATCCCGTACGGGGTGATGAACGGGGCCGCCGGCCAGGTCGCCATCTGGCACCAGCTGAAGGGCCCGAACGCCACGCTGGCGGCCGGGCGCTCCGCCGGGGTGCTCGCCCTCAACTACGCGCGACGGCTGCTGCTCACCGGCCGGGCGGGCACGGTACTGGGCGGCGCGGCCGAGGAGTACTCGACCGCGCGGGCCTGGCTGGCCCGGCACTCCGCGGAGGGTGACCCCGACGAGCTGGTCCTCGGTGAAGGCTGTGCGATGTTCGCGGTCAGCGCCGCTGCCCCCGACTCGCCCCCGACGGGGACCTCACTCGTCGGTGCCAAGGCCATGACGTGCAGCGACGGCGACTGGGAGACGACCGTACGGCGTTGTGTCGAGCGCCTGCTGTTCGACGCGGACGCCAAGCCGGACGACTTGTGGGCCGTCAGCCCTTCCGGCGCTGCCGGTGCCCCCGGCCGGGCGGAACAGGCACTGGCCGAGGAACTGGTCGAGGCCGGCGGCACCGTCCTGCCCGTCGCCCATCTGGTCGGTGAGGCGCACGCCGCCTCGGCCGCCTTCCAGCTCGCCGCCGTCCTCAGCCGGGCCGAGGAGGACGACCGGTCCGCGGGCCGGCTGTCGCTGGTCACGAGCACGGACGAGGGCGGAACCGTCGCCGCCGTACTGCTGCGCCACCACTGAGCACTCCCGGCGCACCCGGGACGGGTCCGCGTGCCGTCCCGGACGACCGAGCGGCGGTCTGTGTGCCGTCCCGGACGGGCGGCTTGTGCGTCGTGCAGGACGACCGGACGGATGGTCTGTGTGCCCACCGCGACGACGGGCGGTCCGCGTGCCGTCCCCGGCGGCCGCCGAGCAGGTTCCCGGCGCCGTATCCGCGCCCCAGCCCGTATGCCCCGGCGGCCGGACCCGACCGGACCGGGCCGGGCCGGGCGGCCACCACCCGAGAAAGGCCGCAGTTGATCACCCTGGAAGCAGTGGAGTCCCATCTCCCCGAGCGCACGGTCACGGTCGAGGACCGTGCGGCCGAGCTGGGTCTCACCCCGGAACAGACGCACATGTTCCGCCGCCACTTCGGGCTCGACCGCATGCACTACGACCGGTCCGTGGACCTGGTGGAACAGCTCGTGCAGGTCGCCGAGCAAGCCCTCGGCGACACCCCGCGCACCGACGTGCGCCACCTGATCCTCGGCCACGCCCTGCATGGCGCCGGCCACCTGGACACCGACATCCTCCAGGTGCTGGCCCGGCGGCTTGGCCTGGAGCACGCCACGGTCTTCGCTCTCACCCAGCAGAACTGCGCGGTGTCGATGTCCGCCGTGGACGTCGCGGGCGCGCTGCTGCAGACCGAGCCGGATGCGTCCGCGCGCGCCCTAGTCCTCGTCGGCGACAAGCCGCGCACCCGGCAGGCCCAGCTCATCATGAACACGTGCATCGTCGCGGACGGCACTGCCGCGGCGCTCGTGGCGTGGGACGGGCCGGGCGTGCCCGTGCGCTCCTTCGCCACCCGCACCCTCGGTCAGTTCTCCGACGGCATGCTCTCCTCTCCCGAGACCCTGCGTGCCTCCGCGGAACTGCGGCCCCGGGTGCTGGCCGAGGTGATGGAGGAGGCGGCACGGCGGGCCGGCCACACGCTCGCCGACATCCAGTGGTTCGTCCCCTCCAATCCCAACCTCGTGTTCTGGCGGGACGCCGTCCCGGACGAGGAACTGCGCGGCAGGTTCTTCCTCGCGAACGTTCCCCGGTACAGCCACTGCCTGGCCGCCGACGTACTCGCCAACTACGTGAGTCTGCGTGAGGAGAAGCAGTTGGAGCCGGATCGCCCGGTCATGTTCGTGGCCATCGGGGTGGGGATGACCTTCTCCGCGATGGTCGCCACCCCCCGAGTCGAGCACGGGGCGGTCCACCGATGAGCCTGCGCCTGCACAATGCGGTGGAGTACACGGCCGGGCCGGACGACCCCGACCTGCAGCCACTGCACCACGTGGACATCGTCGACCGGTTGCTGGAGCGGGCCGCGCAGCGGGAAACGGCCGTCGGGCCGGGACCGGACCTGGTGGTCCTGGTCTACTCCGACGCGGACACCCAGGGCCACAAGACCACCGCCTCCCACCTGAACCTGCGCACCGGCGGGGCGGCGCACAGCTTCGCGCTCACCGCCCCGGGCACGGGCGGGCCGTTCGCCGCGCTGCGGGTGGCCGACGCCTGCGCCCGGACCGGCCGCGGCTCGTCGTCGGTGCTGGCCCTCGTGGAACGCGCCGGCGCGGACGGGGTGTCGGTCGCGTCCGGTGTCCTGCTCCGCCTGGACGGGGGGCCCGGCTACGGCGTGGCCGCCACCCTTTCCGTCCCCCTGACCGAACTCGCCGATTCCTGTGCGGCCCTGGCGCCCGAGCGGGGCCGAATGCTGCTCGTCCTTGGTCCGGGAACGGACCCGGCGGCAGCCCCGATACCGCGGACGGACATCCGCACGCCGCCCGCCGACAGTTCGAGTACCGCCGTGTGGCGGCTGCTGGCGACGGAGTCGGAGGCATGGCGGGAGCAGTACCCGGTGGTGGCGCTGTGCGCCGCGGACCCGGAGACGGGCACCGGCCACCTCGCCGTACTACGTGACCTGGATCAATGAGACACGCCTGCGGGCGGGACCGAGGAAGAGAGATGCGACATGACTGACGTGACGGCGCCGGCCGGGCAGCGGCCTGCGCGGGACCGGGTGGTAGTGACCGGACTGGGGGTGTTCTCCAGCATCGGCGTGGGCGTCTCGGAGTTCAGCGAGGGACTGCGCGCCGGGCGCAACGGTGTCTCACCGATCACGGCGTTCGACACCTCGGGCTTCGACCACGCCAACGGCTGCGAGGTGCGGGACTTCGAGCCCGGCCCCTGGCTGCGCCGCTGGCAAGAGGAGGATCTGGGCCGGACCGCGCAGTTCTCGGTGGCCGCCGCGCGGATGGCCGTCGCGGACGCGGGCCTGACGGACGAGCAGCTGCGTGCCGCCCGCGTCCAGGTCACCGTGGGCACCACGGACGGGGAGTCGCAGGACCTGGACCGGCTGGCCGCCGAGTGGGTGGCCGAGGGGCCGCAGTCGTGGAGTGCGCAGACGGCCGGCCGGGTCGGCGCGGGCCGCCTCTCCGCCGCCGTGGCCTGGGAGTTCGGGCTCACCGACAGCGAGGCCGTCACCCTCGCCACGGCGTGCTCGGCCGGCAACTACGCGATCGGCATGGGCCTGGACGCGATCCGGGTCGGTGACGCGGACATCGCCCTGTGCGGTGGCGCCGACGCCATGTGCCAGAAGTCCTTCGCGGCCTTCTACCGGCTGGGGACCATCGCTCCGGACTTCTGCCGGCCCTTCGACAAGGACCGGCAGGGCATCCTCACCGGCGAGGGCGCCGGGGTGCTGGTGCTGGAGCGGCTGGAGTCCGCGCTGGCGCGCGGTGCGTGGATCTACGCCGAGGTGCTGGGCTACGGGCTGAGCTGCGACGCCCACCACCCGGTGCAGCCGGAGCAGTCGAGCATCGCCCGCTGCATGCGCGCGGCACTGGACGACGCGGGCGTGCGCCCGGAGGACGTCGACCTCATCTCCGCGCACGGCACCGGCACCCGGACCAACGACGTGACCGAGTCCCGTGCGATCCGCGAGGTGTACGACGGCGAGCCGCCGCGGACCGTCTCGCTCAAGTCGATGCTCGGGCACACGATGGGTGCCGCCAGCGCGCTGGCGGCGGTGGCCTGTTCGGTGGCGCTCACCGAGGAGTTCATCCCGCCGACCATCAACCACCGGGAGACGGACCCCGAGTGCGAGATCGACTGCGTGCCGAACCACTCGGTGCCGGCCCAGCTGCGGGTGGTGCAGAACAACGGCCTGGCGTTCGCGGGCAACAACGCGGTCGTGGTGCTGGGCCGTTACCCGGATTCGCAGGAGACGCCGACCGCGTAGCAGCTGCCTCCGAGGCAGGAGAACCGCTTGCGTACGTCGTACGAAGATGGCACAGTGAAGTATCTTCGTGCGGCGTACGAAAATAGCTGGCAACCGGCCGGCTCCCACGTCGCGGAAAGTGAAGGAGAAGCCATGGAGAAGGAAGAGGACTCCACGGCGGTGCTCGGCGACGCCCGTTCGCCCCGTGCGGTACCGGACGCGAAGGCGCCCGCGGCGCGCGGCAGCCGCACCGCGTTCGGTGTGCTGTCGCTGCTCCTGGGCATGGTGCTCGGCGTCCTGGACCAAGTGATCGTCGGAACCGCGCTGCCCACGATGGTCGGCGAGCTGGGCGGGCTGAGCCTGCTGCCGTGGGTGGTGACCGCCTACGGGCTCGCGACGGCCGTCACCACCCCGCTGTGGGGCAAATTCGGTGACCTCTACGGCCGCCGCCGCACCTTCATCAGTGCCATCGCCCTGTTTCTCGTCGGCTCCATGGCGGCCGGCCTGGCCCAGGACATGACCCAGCTGATCGCCTTCCGCGTGGTGCAGGGGCTCGGCGCCGGCGGGCTCATGGTCGGCGCCTTCGCGCTCATCGGCGACCTGATCCCCGACCCGGCCGACCGGGTCAAGGTGCAGTCGGTGATCGGTGCCGTCATCCCCGTCGCCCTCGTCGGCGGCCCGCTGCTCGGCGGAATCCTCACCCAGCACGCCAGCTGGCGCTGGGCCTTCTACCTCAACGTCCCGGTCGGCGCCGTGGCCCTGGCCGCTGCCGCCGTCGGCATCCCCGCCGCCGCCCGGAAGGCCAAGCAGCGCATCGACTACCCGGGGGCGGCGCTGCTCACCGTCGCCGTGGTCGCGATGACCCTGCTCGCCGGCTGGGCCGGCACCCGGTACGCCTGGGGCTCCTGGCAGATCGCGGGCCTCGCCGTCGTCGCGGCGGCGGCCCTGGCGGCCCTGGTCCGGGTCGAGCGCAGCGCCGCCGAACCGATCTTGCCGCCCCGGCTCTTCCGTTCACGGGACTTCAACCTCGCGCAGGTGCTGGGCCTGCTGGTGGCCGCCGGCATGCTGGCCGTCATGGTCCACCTGCCGCTCTACATGCAGAGCGTGCGGGGCGCCTCCCCGACCGTCAGCGGTCTGCTGCTGCTGCCCTTCATGGGCGGGATGATCAGCGCGCAACTGCTCTCCGCCCGCCTGGTGCTGCGCACCGGCCGGGTCCGGGTGCTGGCGCTCACCGGCACCGGCACCGCCGCCGCCGGACTGGGCCTGCTCACCCTCCTGGACACCGGGACGGCGACGGCACTTGCCGCCGGCCTCGGCCTCGTGGCGGGCTTCGGGATCGGCATGACCCTCCAGAGCACGCTCGTCATCACCTTCGGCAGCGCGGACCGCCGTGACATCGGGGTGGCCAGCGGCCTGCTCAACCTCTTCCGGGCCATCGGGGGCTCCCTGGGCCTGGCCCTGCTCGGTTCCCTCTACGCGTCTTCGGCCGAGGACACCCTCACCCAGCGGCTCGGTACCAAGGCGGGCCACGCCCTGTCCGCCTCCAGTCAGCACCTCGACCCCCAGGCCCTGACCCACCTCCCCGCCGACGCCCTGTCCGCCTTCCAGTCGTCAGTCGTCAACGGCCTGCACACCGTCCTGCTGGGCGGCGTCGCCCTCGCCGCCGTCGGCTTCGCTGTCGCGTGGCTGCTGCGCCCGCGCATGGCGGCCCCCGCCGCCCCGGGCAATGCCCCCGCCGCCACCCCGGCCGAAGGCGTCTGAGAACACCGAAAGGCCGGTGGGCCGCCGGGCCACCGGCCACTTCCTCGACGTGCAGATCCTCAACCCGGGCAATCGCCCACGCCGCTCAGGACTGGCCCGGCAGCCGGCCGATGCGTATCTGCCAGCGGTCGGGGCCCGACTCCATGTACTCCCAGGTGTAGGCCCCGGGGTGGGTCGCCTCGAACTCCCGGCGCAGGGGCTTGGGGTCGTGGTTGTTGATCAGGGTGAAGGACTCGCCCGGCGTGAGGCGGGCGAAGCGGGTGAAGACGCGGGGGTGTCGTCGGCCGTGCGGGATCTCGCGGACGTCGACGACCGGGGTCTCGGTCAGGACGCCGCCGTTCAGCAGGGTGTCCAGGTCCGACATGAGGGTGGGCAGGTCGGCGCCGGGGAGGCTGATGAGGGCCGGGAGCAGGACCGTCCGCTCCACCGCGAAGTGCGGTCGGAGCGTCGCCTCGATGGCTCGGGCGGTCGCCGTCGCCGCGGTCGCGTCGTCGGCCTTGGACACCTGGTCGATGTACTGGTCCAGTACGGCGGCGGTGGTGCGCAGGGCGCGCACCAGCAGTCGGGTCTCGGTCGCACCCGAGGCGGTCGTGTAGAGCGTCCGGTCGCAGGCGCTCAGGTAACGGCGCAGGTCGTCGGTGCAGAAGCTCGCCAGGGCCGCGCGGACGGCTTCCCCGGCTTCCGCCGTTCCTGGGTGGTGTGTCCGGCCGGGGAGGCCCCCGCTACCCGCGCTTCGCCACCGTCAGCAGTGCCGCCGCGTCCTCCAGCGCGTGCAGGCTGTGACGCGCCGGTGGGATGGTCAGGAGGTCGCCGGGCGTGCCCTCCCAGCTGTCCTCGCCGCTGCGCAGGGTCACCCGGCCGCGCAGGACCAGGAGGGTCGCCTCGCCGGGGCTGTCGTGTTCGGCCAGTTCCGTGCTGGCGCGCAGGGCCAGGAGCGTCTGGCGCAGGGTTTGTTCGTGGCCGCCGTAGAGGGTTTTTGCGCTGTGGCCGGTGGACGATGCCGTGGCCTTCTCGAGGTGCTCGCGGGCCTTGGCGTCGAGGGAGAGCGTCTGCGTGGTCATGATTCCGTGGCCTTTCCGTTCGGTCGGGGCCTCTGGGGCCGGTTCGCGTCCTCAGCGTCGTTCGCGTTCTTCGCGTACATCGCCCTGGCCGCCGTCGCCAGCATGGCCGTGAACGTCGCAGCCCAGACCGCCAGTGCCGCCCAGGCCTCGGTGGTCCCGACCGCGGTCATCCAGCCCCAGCCTGCCACCCGGCCCAGTTCGCCGGTCGCCGCTCCGTACATGCCGACCGGGAAGACCAGGCTCCACAGGCTCGTCTCGTACCGTAGGGGCCGGCGGCGCAGTGCGTGCCTCCACACCCCGAGGGCCAGCAGCAGGGGGATCAGCCAGGTGCAGAAGGACCACAGCAGGGTGGACAGGCTCAGCACCACCTGGTGGGGCAGCAGTTCGTGACCCGGGGGTAGTTCCAGGAGCTTGGCGCCGGCCAGCACGCTGATCGCGGCGGCGCCCATGAACACCCAGTACGGCGGGACGAGCTCCGCGGGCGTCATCGGCTCCAGCAGCAGCCGGGCCAGCGCCAGCGCCGCGATCAGGAGGTACTGCAGGAGCCCGACGGACCAGCACGCCGACGCCAGGGCGCCCAAGGCCGGGCCGCCGGTGTGCCGGGCGAGGGACGCGCTCGCGACGGCCACCGACTGGGTGCCCACCGCCCAGACGAACCACGTCCCGTTGACCTTGCGCAGTGAGAGCGGGGTCACCGGAGTGGATCAGCAGGAGCGGTACCCCGTAGCCGAGGAGCAGCCAACCGGCCGCGCCCACGGCGATCAGCGCGACGGCGATGCCGTGGAGCCGGGCGGCCAGGGCCCGGCTCGCCAGTACCTCGGACGCGGCCACCAGGGTAAGGAAGGAGAAGGCGCGCGGGCCGACGAGGTCCTCGAGGAACCGTCGCGGCCGCCACACGGCGCGCCAGACGTAGGCCACCCACAGCAGGGCGTACCCGGCGGCGATCACCGCCAGGACCGCCGACATGGTCGCCGCACCATCGCCGGCCAGCGTGGTGGAGATGATGCCGGTGGCCATCACGAAGGCGAACGCCCCCGGGCTGAGGTCCGCCACCGAGGAGGCCGTCCAAGAGGTCACCGCGGAGCCCCAGGTGCCAGGTGGCCTCCGACGACCGGACACGGCGGCCCTCATCACGAGCCCCACCTCCTCCCTGGCGTCCTCCTCCTTCGCTCCCTGCTCCGTCGGGGCCTACGGATTCCCTGCGCGGCCGATCTTGAAGCCGCCGTTCCCGCACGGCTGCCGGGCTCCCCGCACGGCGAGCGCGTAGGGTGGTGGTGCAGCACGGTGAACGGTTGGTGACGTCGTCACCGCCTCTACGGCGCCGGGAGGCACGCATGGCGCGCGATTCGCTGCAGCGGCCTGAGCGCCCAGACCGCCCGGAGCACGCACAGGGCCCGGAGCGCTCGGACGACGAGTTCCTCTCCCCAATTGCCCCGACAGTCGCGACCGGCCCGACGACCCCAAGTCCCTCCGCAGCCCCGACCGCCCTCGACCCGCGGCGCATCGGGCACCTGCTGGACGCGGTGGTGGCCCTCAGTGCCGACCTCTCTCCCCGGGCTGCGCTGCAGCAGATCGTGGACGCAGCCACCGGGCTGGTCGGGGCGCGTTACGGCGCACTGGGCGTCATGGGTGAGAGCCGCCGCCCCTGCGTGCCGAGCTCCCGGTATCGGCCGGCGGAGCGTGTCGTGCGGTGACGTGCACCGACCGGCTTCGTGGCTACCGTGTCCGGCGGGTGATGCCGAGGGCCACGGAGTTCTTGGCCCAGGCGTACCCGATGTAGATGAGCAGAGCGCCGTCGGCTCCGTACGCGGGGATCCGTCGGAGGCGGTGTGCCTCATCCAGGGTGGAGAATCCGGATTCGCTGTCCTGGCGGAACCCGATGAGGCGTTCTCCGGCTTCGGTGCCTGGCGGAATGATTCGGAGGTGCTCGGTCACGGCAACTGTAGTTCCGATCATGGCTGGTCCTGGAGTTCGTGTCGGCGCTGGTGGCGGGCTTGCGCGACGGCTTGATGGTGGCGGCGCCAGGCGATCCAGTGCAGGACGTGTTCCGCTTCCCGGACGGGCGGTGTGAGGACGAACGCCCGGAGAAGCCGGACGAGTTCGGGACAGGTCAGCGGGACGAG
>NZ_JBITGJ010000071.1:0-43740 GCF_044456925.1 Streptomyces sp. NPDC050743 | reverse complement strand
CCTGCGCTGACGGGCTCACGAGCGCTTTCGACGTGATGACATCGTGACTCTCAAGTCGCAGTTCAGCGTAGGTGACAGGATTGTCGGCACCCACAAGCACCGCAGGTGTTTTCCGTCCTCGAAGCGGTTCCCCCAGCCTGACGCACTGGACAGCACGGCCGCCCCGGCGAGCCGGCTGCCCAAGCCCGATCACTAGATTCGTTGTGCTTGGCGCCCCGCAGGCGCTGTTGGGATTCCACCGCGAGGCTTGTTGGTGGATCATGCGTCGGCGCAGTAAGGACCCAGTGCGGCCGTGCATCTGCCTCGTAACGCTCTTCAGTAACACGAATGGGTGGGCTCGAACGGGAAACCCGCGTGCATGTGCTCCGCACAGGCTGAACCGCCGGGTCACGGCCGTCGCCGCAAGGCCGAGGGGCTTAGATCTGCGATCTTGGGATAGCCGTCGACCGCCATGAGGAGGTCAGCCTCCGCAAGGAGGGAACGCAACACGTGAATGATGCCGTCCTCGCCTCCCAGAGCCAAACCGTAGACATAGGGCCGCCCCACCGCTACCGCTCGCGCGCCCAGCGCCAGGGCTTTCACCACATGGTCGCCGGAGCGCACACCCGAATCGAAGATCACCGGAGTTTCGCCTGCCGCATTGACGACATCCGGCAGCATGTCGAGTGAGGCGAGGCCACCGTTGGCCTGGCGTCCACCGTGGTTCGAGCAGTAGATCGCATCGACACCGCCGTCGACGGCCCGTTGGACGTCCTCGGGATGCATGATTCCCTTGAGGATCAGCGGCAGGTCGGTCATGGAACGGAACCAGGCGAGATCGTCCCACGTCAGGTGCGGGTCACCGAAGGTCGTCGCCCAGGCTCCCACTGCGGCCTGGAGGTCCTCTTCCGGGGGCTTGGCCAACCGGGACCTGAAGACCGGGTCGCTGAAGTAGTTCTCCAGGGCCAGCCCTCGCAGCTGGGGAAAGTTCGAGCGGCTGAGGTCGCGAGGCCGCCACCCCGGGATCCAGGTGTCCAGTGTGACGACGATCCCCTTGAAACCCGCCTGCTCAGCCCGGTGCACCAGGCTTTCGGCAAGCTCCCGGTCGTTCGGGGTGTAGAGCTGGAAGAAGCCCGGGGTGTCACCGAACCGCGCGGCGACCTCCTCCATCGGATCGACTGAGAGAGTGGAGGCGATCATCGGCACGCCGGTCCTCGCCGAGGCTCGTGCCACGGCCAGGTCGCCGTGGCCGTCCTGTGCGCACAGGCCGATCACACCCACGGGCGCCATCAACAGCGGGGACGGGAGGGACAGCCCACACAGCTCGACGGACAGGTCGCGCTGGGCCCCGTCGACGAGCATCCTCGGGATGAGCCCCCAGTCGTCGAACACCGAGACGTTGAGGTCCTGGGTGCGTTCGTCGCCGGCCCCGCCGGCGACGTAGGACAGGAGGCCGGGGTCCAACGCCTTGGATCCTCGCTTCTCCAACTCTGCGAAGGTCATCGGCAACTTCGGCATGATGCCGGAGAGTCCGTTGAGGTAGATATCGAACTGGTAGTCGCCAAAGTTCGACACGTGGTTTTCCACCTGCTCCCGGTCGGTTGTGGCCCGGCGGGCCGGTCTGGCTCGGTCGGCAGCCTCAGTCGAACAGGTCCGGCGAGGATGCGATGATCTGGTCCCACAGCGGACGGAACTGGAACCAGCCTGCGAGCGGCCCGCCGATCTGTGTGCGGACCTGCTCCGCGGTCTCCCGGTCGATCTCGTGCGGGGTGCCCGCGGCCATGGCCAGGAGCTGTGCCTGGCACGATCGTTCCATCGTGATGAACCACCATGCGGCGGCGGCAACCGACTGTCCGACGGTCAGCAGGCCGTGGTTCTTCAGGATGACGGCCTTCGCCGAGCCGAGCGCCTCGCCGATGCGGCGCCCCTCGTCGGAGTCGCTCACGACTCCGCGGTAGTCGGCGTAGAGGCCCTGGTCCTCGAAGAAGGCGCAGGCGTCCTGGGTGAGTGGTGCCAGCGGGATCCCGAGTGCTGAGAACGCCTTGCCGTGGAGGGAGTGCGCGTGTGCGGCCGCGACGGCGTCGGGGCGGGCCTTGTGGACCTCGGCGTGGATGCAGAAGGCGGCACGGTTCACCGGGCGCTTGCCGTGCAGCAGATTGCCTTCGTGGTCGACGCGGACCAGGTCTGAGACCTTGATCTGATGGAAACTCATCCCGAACGGGTTGACCCAGAACGTGTCGGGGAACTCGGGGTCACGGGCAGTGATGTGCCCGGCGACTCCCTCGGAGAAGCCCAGCTTCCCGAAGACCCGGAAGGCGGCGGCGAGTTCCTGCTTGCGTACGTCGCGCTCCTCCTCGACCGAAAGCCCCGTGGGCGGGAGCGGGAGATCGAAGTCGTCGGGGATCGGGCCGATGTTGGCTCGGATCAGGTCGAGCATCTCGGGGGCGTGGTGCTGCGTGATCGTCATGGTCTTCGTTCCTCTCGATGTGCGCAGACGTGGTCGAGCCGTGAGCGTGGTGACAGGGACCGTGCGGACTTCAGCCGCTTCCCCCCGTGGCGAGGATCAGTGAGGCGACACGTTGCGGCGCCTCCAGCAGGGGCCAGTGGCCGACGTCCGCAAGGGCGTGGAGTGTCGCGTTCGGCATGCGTTCGGCGATCCGATCGGCGATGTGGGCACCCGCGACGGGGTCCCGCAGGCCCCAGACGAACGCCTTGGGCAGATCGCTGGTCTCCATGGCTTCCACCCATCGGTCGCGGTGGGCAGCCCGGTCGGTGATGTAGCGGATCAACCGGTGGGAGTTCAGATGGCCGTCACCGTGGCTCATGCCCTTCCACATCGCGGCTGCGTCAGCGCTTGAGTCGTAGTGCTCGGCGAATGTCGGTGAGAGGGCGGCGGCCATGAGCTCGCCGGTCAGTGCTGCGCTGAGCCGGGGGCCGGTGTCCGGGTCGAGCAGCGCCGTCTGGGCCGCTTCCGGCCGGTGGAGTTCCGGGTAGATGCCGCCGTTCAGCAGCGTCAGGCTCGTGATCCGACTCCTCAATGACCCGTCGGCGCTGCGCGCGAGCAGCTCCTGCGCCACGGTGGCCCCATAGTCGTGTGCCACCAGATGCGTCGAGGTCACCGCCTCGTGCTGCCACAACGCGACCACCAAGTCGGCCTGCTCGTGGATCGAGTAGTCGTGATCGGCCGGCTTCTCGCTCGCGCCGAAGCCGAGGAAGTCCGGTATGAGGAGGGTGTGGCGAGCGGCGAGAACAGGAACCGCCCGGGCCCAGTCGTGCGACGAACTGGGGAACCCGTGGAGCAGGGTCATCACGGGGCCGCTGCCGATGCGGCGGACGAACACCTGGCGCGGGACTCCCGCGACGGTGAGCGGGAGCAGTTCGCCTTCGGACCACCATCGCTCGATACTGACCGTCATCGGAGCCCTCCGAACAGCGCGGGCAGGAACCGGCGTTCCAGCTCGCCGTGCGGGAGCGCTGCCGGTTCCACCAGGCTTTGGGCCAGTCCGCCTTCCCGAACGGCGACGACGAGGCGCAGCAGCATGTCGAGATCCGTCTCGGTCACCTTGCGCTGTGTGGTCGCGAGCAGTGGTGCGAGCAGCTCCGCGATTGCCGCCCGGATCGCCGCGTCGTGGCGGGCGAGGGCTTTGGCCGCCTCGGGGTTGCGGATGGCGTGGAGAGTGAACTCGGTGGAGATGAGGAACCAGGTTCGCGTCTGCTCGTCCACGACGCTCGCCAGCTCGATGAACGTGGCGACCGGTTGCTCGGAGACGAGGGCTTGGTCCACCGCCTCACCCAGCTGTTTCAGGACGATCTCGGAGCGTCGAGTGAACAGCGCGAGGAAGAGTTCGTCCTTGGAGTCGTAGTTCGAATAGAACGCGCCGGTCGTGTAGCCGGCCCGTGCGCACAGCTCCGCGATCGAGACACCCTGAAACCCGCACTCGGCGAACGCCTGCTCGGCCGCGTCGAGCAGGCGCTCGTTCGTCTCCCGTCGTCTCTTGGTCACGCGCTGTGTCATGCATCCCACCTGTTTCTGTCAAGGCGCTTGACGATGTCGGAGGCCGGATAGTGTTCCCTATCGGATAGAGGTTCCTATCTGATAGGGACCACTATCGAGTGAGAGTGGCGTTGACGCAAGGCCCGCGACGGCGGTATTCACGCCCGGGGACGCTCTTCGAACCGAGCAGGCTGCATCGAGCAAGGTGCGGTCGGGTGCCGACTCGCTGCTCAGGCCGTCGTGGGGCCGCCCGGCGGCGCCACGACGGGCACTTCATGACCATGGGCGTCGCAGATGAGGCCAATGTGCCCGGAGAGTCCGGACGAGCGTTGTCGGCGTAGGACGGTGGGTCCGGATGGACGTGGGCGGTGGTGGTCCCGTCGGCCGACCGAACCCCGGGTGGGAGGCTGCCCCGAGTCCGGCCGGGACCGGTTACGGCGATCTCGGAGAGGTGCCGTCCCGGCTGTGGTTTCCACGCCGCCCGGCGTGCTCACTCATGCCGGACTTCGCCGGCTTCGGTGAGGGCCAGGTCCCGCTCTGGGTCCTGTGTCGCAGGCGTCAGCTCCGGTTGCTCTCTGCGACCTGCTTGCCGAGGTCGAGTTCGATGCCGTCCGGCTTCTGCAGGCCTCCTTCGAAGAGGCGCCGGACGCGGTGTTCGTTCACGGGCCGTCCTACCGTTTGGAAGTAGGTGGACAGGGCGGATCCGAACTCTTCGTCCGAAATCGGGATGCTCTCGTCGATGAGGGCCTTGGTTCCGGCCACGGCGACCTTGTCGAACCCTGCGATACGGCGGGCGAAGGCGTCGACGAAGTCGTCCAGTTCGTCCTCGGGGAGGACGCGGTTGACATAGCCGTATTCTGCCGCCAGTTTCGCTGGGAAGTCGTCGGCCCCCAGCAAGATCTCCATCGCGCGGCCCCGGCCCACCAGCCTGCCCAGGTGTCCCGTCGCGTTGCCGCCGGGCACGGCCCCGACGCCGACCTCGAACTGCCCCAGGATCGCGCGGCGTCCCGCGAAACGGATGTCCGTGGCCAGCGCGAACTCACTTCCCGCTCCGCGGGTGCGGCCCTTGAGTGCGGAGATCGTGACGGCTGGGACCCTGCCGAGGCGGATGAAGTTGTCCGAGTAGGGGTGGAGCCCTGTGGGGCCGGGCTTCATGGCGGCTATGCGCGATTTATCCGCCAGGAAGTCGAAGTGCGCCATGAAGAAGTCGGGGTTGTCGCTCCGGAAGACGACCACGGTCAGGTCGGGAGCCTGCTCCATGCGGTCCACCAGGTCGGCGAGCTGCTCGATGGTGTCCACGTCCATGAGGTTGATCGGGCCGTTGGAGAAGGTCACGTTCCAGTAGGACGACGACACTTCGGACACGTGGAACTGCGGTGTGCTTGGCATGCGCCGCAAAGTAGCTGGCTATAACTTTGAAAGTCAATCCTTGTGGGTTACGTGCTCTTGAGGCCTCGATGCCGCCCGCCGCCGATCCGGCGCACCTGCGCGCGACATACCTGTCCGCCGCCGTTGACTGATCGGTCGAACTGTTCACCTGGCGACCGCGATACGGCATCTTGCGTGGCTGCTTCTGGTCCCACCAGTCGCATCGTGCGGACGTGGCTGGCCGGCGTCGGCATGGCAGAACGAAACCCCGGCTTGGCCGAATAGGGGAGGCGGGTTGCTTTCCCTGTATGCCGTGACGCTTGGTCGAGCAGTCTGACTTGCAAAGTGCAAGCCTGCTGTGCATGCTTCCTTCCAGCCCCAGAGGCGGCGTTCACCCGATCGCTTCCTGCATGCAGGCCTAGTCATCTGGCGGCCGAGGCAACCGCTGTCATCAGGTCCCCCGCCGTACCGGAGGTCACTTTGAATCAGTCCCCCGCTCCCTTGCCGCTCGCCACCGACGTGTATCTGGCCACCCTGCGTGAGAAGGCGGCGGCACTCGAGCAGCTGCTGCGCATCGCGGACCCGGCCACCCCGGTGGCCACCTGTGGCAGTTGGAGCATGCACGACCTGGGCATCCATCTGGGCCAGGCGTCCCGCTTCGCGGCAGCCCTGCTGCAGACCGGGCAGTTGCCCCGCGAGCAGTTCGCCCCGCCGGCCGGGCAGGGGATTGCCGACTGGTACGCCGGGGGCGCGGCCGCAATCCTGGCCACCCTGGAGGAGACCGATCCCACCGCACCGGCCTGGGCGTTCGGCTTCGAAGGCACAGTGGCGGCGCTCTGGTTCCGCCGCGTGGCCCAGGACACCGCGGTCCACCTGGTCGATGCCCAACTGGCCACCGGGGCCGACGTGCATGTCGATCCGCTGATCGCGGCCGACGGCGTAGACGAGGTGTTCGCCGTGATGGTCCCCAGGGCCTGGCAGAACGGCGAGCAGAAGCCGCTGCCGGCGCCCGTGGCGCTTCACACTACCGACACCGGACACAGCTGGCTGATCCAGCCGGGCGACATGCCGCAGGCCTTGCCGGTTGACTCGGAGGCCGCAGCGGCCATGGTGCAGGCCCCCGCCGCCGAGTTGCTGCTCGCCCTGTGGAAGCGGCAGCCCGCAAACCCGGAATGGATCAGCGGTGACATCGCCGCGGCCAACGCCCTGCTGACGGCCACCTTGACGCTCTGACCGGCCCCCTCTTCTATCGCCGGCACCCCCAGCTGTCCCGGGAAAACTGGAGCACCAAGCCGTGTGCGCGGATCCGGACGGCGGCCTGCCGGGCCGCGTCCGAGGGCGGAGCCGGTCTCGCGGTACTTGTGGATTCCGCAGATTCGAGCCCGCCTTTTCCAGGCTTTCGCCCGTGGTTCTTTCCATCCTTCCCAGTGCAAACCTCAACGGTCGGACGAACAGAGTGGGCAGGCGTAACTGCCCTTCGGTGTCCCGCCTTTACCTCAACCCGAACAGTCCAGGAGATCTACCGTGTCTGACATGATTCCGTCGCATTCTCGGCGGAAGTTCCTCGCCACGTCGGCCGCAGCGGCGGCTGCAGTGACCGCCGGATCCCTCGGTGTGCTCCACGCCCAGTCGGCCGTAGCAGCCGAAGGAGGAACCGGCCGCGGACCGCTGGCGGGCGCGAGTGCGGAAGGCTTCGGCGCCGTCTCCCAGGCGCCGCACCTGCCCGCAGGGTTCACCGAGACGTTCACCAGCCGGTTCGTCCACGCCAATGGACTGCGCCAGCACGTGGTCGTCGGCGGCAGCGGGCCGGCGCTGCTGCTCGTGCACGGCTGGCCCGAGACCTGGTACGCCTGGCGCCTGCTCATGCCCACGCTGGCCAAGGACTTCACCGTCATCGCCGTCGACCAGCGCGGCATCGGCCTGACCGACAAGCCCCAGGACGGCTACGACACCGCCACCATCGCGGCCGACCTGGCCGCCCTGATGGACGCGCTCGGCCACCAGAAGTTCGCCGTGGCCGGCCACGACACCGGCATGCCGATCGCCTACGCCCTGGCCGCGGACCACCCGGAGCGGGTCGAGCGCCTGGTCGTCGCCGAGGCCCCCCTCCCGGGCATCAGCGTCTCGCCGCCGGCCTTCGGCCCCGAGTGGCTCAACGACCGGATCTGGCACATCGGCTTCAACCGGCTCGCCACGATAAACGAACTGCTCGTCAGAGGACGGGAAGACATCTTCTTCGGCTTCGAGTTCGACATCAACGCCGTGAAGAAGCTGCCCGACTACGCCGTCGACTACTACATCAGCACCCTTGCCTCCGACCGCGACGCGCTGCGCGGCAGCTTCAGCTTCTACCGCGCGTTCGACACCACGCTCGCGCAGAACGTGCAACGCCAGAAGGCCGGCCTGCTGACCATGCCCGTCCTGGCGATCGGCGGAGCGGCAAGCGTCGGTGACGGGGCCGGGGTCACCATGAAGGCCGCCGCGCACGACGTGCAGACCGTGGTCATCCCCGACACCGGTCACTGGGTCGCCGAAGAGGCGCCCGAGCAGATGCTGGCGGCCCTGACCTCGTTCCTGGCCCCCTACCGCGCAGCGCACACCGCCGCCTAGCGGTAGCCGACCGGTTCGCACCCTTTACGCATGCGCCCGCCCGGTGGGGCCGGGCCGAGCGGGGTCCCCCAACTCGGCCCCACCGACCGCGGGCACGGCTCTGGCCCGGGCACCTCGGACATCCAAGTCGCCTCCGCAGGCGACGATGACCACGTGCCCGGGTCGGGGAACCCGGTCGGCGTCCCGCCCGGCGAGAGTCGATACCCCAACCCATCACAGATACAGCCGACTTGGAGAGTGAACCATGCTGGAAAACCGCACCCTGGAAATCATCATCATCGCCGCCGTCGTGCTGCTGCTCTTCGGAGCCAAGCGCCTCCCTGACGCCGCGCGAGGGCTGGGCAAGTCCCTGCGCATCTTCAAATCCGAAGTCAGCGCGATGAAGACCGACTCAGCGCAGGCGACAACCGCCGCCCCGAGGAGTGTTGCCGCTGGCCCCATCGAGGACGTCACCGGCCATCCCGTCACCGAGTCGGCATCGATCATCCAGTCCTGAGCACCACAGCTCCCCAACGGCCCACCGCGCAGAGACCAAAGCCCCTATGGCGAACGAAACTCAGCAGGCGGGATCACCCACGTCCGCACGGTCGCGGAAGGCTCCGAAGGGGGTCATGCCGCTCGCCGAGCACCTTCGTGAACTGCGGAACCGTCTCCTGGTCTCGATGCTCGCTCTGGCGATCGCCACCGCCGTCGGCTGGCTGTTCCACGGCTGGTTGCTCGACCAACTTACCGGCTCGGCCTGCCACATCACCCACGTCCACGGGGTTGGCCGGCCGACCAAGCAGTGCCCCGACGGCCTGCTGGTCAACACCGGTCTTCTTTCCCCGCGCTCCCTCAGCTTCAAAGTCTCGATCACAGCCGGGCTCATCCTGGCCAGCCCGGTGTGGAGCTACCAACTCTGGACCTTCATCGCCCCGGGGCCGTACAAGAAGGAGAAGCGGTACGGTCTCGGCTTCACCTTCGCCGCCGTGCCCCTCTTCTGTGGCGGCGGCTACCTCGCCTACGTGATCTTTCCCAAGGCAGTGCAGATCCTGGCGAGCTTCAACCCCGCGGATTTCTCCCTGTCCCTGCCCGGCGACGAGTTCCTCGGTTTTTTCCTGCGCATGGTGTTCGTCTTCGGCCTCTCCTTCGAACTGCCGCTGCTTCTGGCGCTGCTGAACTCCCTGGGTATCGTCAGCGCAGCCAGACTGCGCAGCTGGTGGCGTCCGACGGTCTTCGTGATTTTCGTCTTCTCGGCGGTCGTCATCCCAACCGGCGATCCACTCACCATGACCGCCCTGGCCGTCCCCCTCTGCCTGCTCTACTCCCTCGCCCTGGCCGTCGCCACCCTCCACGACCGTACGAAGAAACGACGCCGCGCCGAGGATCCCGACAGCCAACTCGAGGACGACGAGGCCTCCCCACCCGACCTCACCACCACCCCCTTGGACTTCCCCGAACCGGTAGACGTCTCTCATCCCGCACACGCGCAACCGACGGTCACCACCCAGCTGAATCTCCCACCGCACGTCCCGGATCACCGCCCACCCGAGGAGCAGTAGGGTGATATTCAATTTTGGCCCGCTCGAAATCGCCTCACTCGTCGTTCTCGGTCTGATCCTCTTCGGCCCCGACAAACTCCCGAAGATGATCAGTGAGGTCGGGGGATTCATCCGCAAGGTTCGTGAGTTCTCCGACAGCACCAAGCACGAGATCCGTAATGAACTGGGCCCCGAATTCCAGGACTTCGAGTTCCAAGATCTGAACCCCAAGGCCTTCGTCCGTAAGCAACTGTCCCGCCACGGCGACGAACTCGGCCTCTCTGAGATGCAGGAACTGCGCAACGACCTGACAAAGGACGCGCTCGCTGCCACACCGACGCTGCGAGCCGCCCACGTCGATCCACGCAGCGGTAGCACCGGAAGGCCGCTCGAGGTCACACCACCGGCCGCTGGAGAGCCGACGCCGTACGACCGTGATCTGACGTGAGCACCACGCCGCACACGCTCCGTTACCTTTCTCGTGGCCCCGCAACGGGGCGCCTGGCCCCCGGGTCCGGTATGGCTGTCACGGGTGTCGCCACGCCGCTCGACCAGCCCCCGTTCGGTCAGCTGCTTGAGCCGCTTGGTGACGGCGGCCCCGAGGAGAAGGTCTTCCCATCCTGCTGCACCGGCTGGCGGCCGACCCCGCAGTGCGGGTGCTGGTGCTGACCGGCGACGGCGACACGTTCTGCTCGGGTGCGGACATCGCCGGACTGGTCGCGAGCGACGCCCGCGAAGACCAGGACAGCGACACGAGCGTCAACGGGAATGGGGCGCTTGCGGCGGCCGTCGCCGCCTTCCCCAAGCCGGCCCTCGCCGCAGTCCGCGGCTACTGCGTGGGCGGCGGCTGCCAGTTGGCCGCCGCCTGCGACCTGCGATACGCGGCCCGGGACGCGCGCTTCGGGGCGACCCCGGCCCGGCTCGGCATCGTCTACCCGTCCTCGTCCACCCGCCGCCTGGTCGGGCTCGTCGGCCCCGCGACCGCCAGGTACCTGCTGTACTCCGCCGAGCTGATCGACGCCGAGCGGGCTCTGCGCGCCGGCCTGGTCGATGAGCTACTGGACGACGGCCCGGAGTTCGACGCGCGGGTCGCGGACTTCGCCCGGGCCCTCGCCGAGCGCTCCCAGCTCGCCCAGAGGGCGGCGAAGGAGTTCACCACGGCCGCACTCGATGGCACGGCACCCGAGCCGGCCCGGCTGGCCTACTGGGCGCAGCAGGCCCGGGAGAGCGCGGAACGCGCCGAGGGCGTGGCCGCCTTCCTCGAGCGGCGCGCGCCGCGGTTCACCTTGGTCGGTTCAGGCCTTCAACTCCTTGGCCATCTGCCTCGACAACGTTTCGATCATCCCGGACCGGCTCACCGACGCCCTGTACCGCGCGGTCACCGCAGACGGCGTCGTCGACCGCACCCTGTCACTGTCGACGACGCGGTGGTCCTCGAATTCCGCCGGGTCCTGGTCCTGGCGACGATTGGCACCGAGTTTGCAGCTCATCCCCGACCTCGACCGTGCACCCGGGGAGGCCGATTCACCGCTCGCGCAGCGTCCGTACGATCTTCGTCACGTGGGCATCTCGTTCCGGCTCAGCTCCGGCAGACGGCACGGCGGGCCACCTGTGTGCGACGGCAGGGTGGCGCCGGTCTTGCCGCCTCATTGGGCACAGGGGAGATCGGACGCTGTGCAGCGACGCTAGCGGTCACTTGCACGTTCACGGAACTGCCACGCCCCTCGCGTCGGCCCCTGAGACGCCGCCAGGTGCCCGAAGCGACTGCGTGGCGGCATCACCACATCGTTCAAGGACAGGAGCACTCATGGAAGACAGTCAGCACCGACCGGACGACGCACACTCGCTGCGCAAGACCGGGCAACCGCCGTCGGCAGCCGGACTTCTGCCGCCGTTGTCCGTCCTCGACTTGGCGTTGACTCAAGAGGGCGCCAGTGCCCGCGACGCCCTGGCAGCGGTGGTCTCGACCGCGCGGCGGGCCAGTGAGCTCGGATTTCGCCGGGTGTGGGTGGCCGAGCATCACAGGTATCGGTCCGTCGGCAGTGTTGCGCCCTCTGTACTGTCGTCCCATCTCGCGTCTTCCACCTCCGGGGTCAGGGTCGGCTCGGGTGGGGTCCTGCTGACGAACCACGCTCCGCTCGCCGTCGCCGAGCAGTTCACCACGCTGGCGGCGCTCCACCCCGGTCGCATCGACCTGGGCATCGGCCGCGGTCCCGGGACGAACGACATCGACACCATCCGCGCGCTGCGTCGCGGAGCCGATCGGGCCACTGACGACGAGTACCGTGCCGACCTCATCGAACTGCTGGGACACCTTGCCGACGCGGATGCCCGGCGAGTGCTGCCGGGGGCCGACGAGCTTCCCGAGCCGTGGCTGCTGTCATCGAGCGTTGCCGGTTCCGAGCTCGCCGCCGAGCTCGGGTTGCCGCTCGCCTTCGCTCATCACATTCGACCGGACAACACGCTGGAGGCGCTGGGCCGTTACCGGGAGCGGTTTCAGGCTTCACGGTGGTGCGAGCGACCGCGAGTGCTGGTGAGCGTGGAAACCCTCTGCGCCACGACCGACGCCGACCTCGCCCGTCTCGGCCGCCCAGCGATGCTTGCCATGGCTGCGGCCCTGGAGGGCCGTGGCGCAGAGGCGCCGCTCCTTTCTCCGGCGAAAGCCGCGACAGAGACCCTCAGCCCGGCGCTTGAGGAGTGGCTCGGACAGATGCGGGCCACTCAGGCCTATGGGCCCCCTGAAGAAGTGCATCGACGGCTGTCGGCCGTGGCGTCACAAACCGGGGCAGACGAACTGATGCTGTCGACTCCCGTCTACGATCCGGATGACCGGTTGCACTCGCTTTCCCTGGTTGCTGCCACAAACGCCTGAAAACCCCGCAACACCCACACCGCGAGGCGGTCGGCTCGCCCGACATGAGGGCGCGAGCGGTATGACGCACTGCACATGGGGGCGAACCCGCGTTGTCGAGGACATCTGATCTCTACACCGGGCCGCACGCCCTTGCGACACCGAACTCGACGTCACCGCCAGCATCGAGCCCGGTGTGACGTTTCGCCCAACCTCCGGTTTCTGCGGGATACCTGCAGTCTCGGCCTCTTCGAAGGCGGAGCTGGGCCGTCGATAGAGACGAGGGTCAACTACACCGACCAGCGCCAAGAGTAGTTCGCCGTCCAGCCGAGGGGCTGTCTCATGGCGTCCCCGCACGGCCAACCCATCGATGGGCCCTGCTGTGACGGCTCGGCGAGCTGGCCGCTACCGGATCACGCCCTTGCTCGGGTCGCCGAGGGGAACGCTCTCCACCGGCCAAATCTCCGTGGGTGCGGCCAGGAGGGGTCTGAGCGCGTCCCTGATCCGCTGGAGGTTCGAGCTGGCCAGGTGCGCTTGGAAATCATCGGGGGTGAGCCAGCGCTCGACGAGGATGACGTTCTCGCCGTCGCTGTGCAGCGCGAACAGCTCGCATCCCGGTTCCTGATGGACCAGCGGGGCGAGGTCTCGGTACACGTCAAGCACGTTCTGGGTCTGGCCCGGCGCGGGAATGAGATGGGCGATGACGACAGGCATGCGCGCGAATCCTTTCGGGGCGTTCTCACGAGCCGTAATCGTTGGCTGCGGGGTGGTGTCGCACTTCCGGGATGCGCCTCACTAGCCGATGCGGCAGCGGTCCGCCGGGATCAGGTCGGCGGTCTGCGTCGGGTGGTGAGTCCCCGCCTGTTCCGGGACGAGAATGGCACGCTTGGGGCCCCGCGCTGTTGGCTTCTCCACGCGAACCATGGGCAGGGCGGTCGCTGAGGTCACGTGAGCCGGTAGATCGAACGGTTAGGGGCCCGGACGGCTGGCGCCGGTCGGTGCGGTTGCTGTACTTCGCTGCTGTACTGCCACGGCCCGGAGACCGCCCCGGCTGCGCAGCGGGGTTCGCCCGCAGGCACCGACCTGGTAACGGGCTGACCTCGCGCGGCCGGCCGAGGACGGCGGGAACCGTGTCGAGGAGCCCAATGGTCCCCAGAGCAGGTTGATGCCCGGGACCGGCGTAGTCTCGTGTGCCATGGCCCACATAGCGAACCCCGCCTCCGCGGCTGCGGGCATCACTGTCTGGCTTCCGATTCCGCTCGCCGACATCCCCGGTCTGCCTGAAGGACCGACGTACGTCCACTGGGACGGCGAGGACATATTCCCCGCCGATCCAGTCGCCGCCGACTTCTACGTCCCGCCGTACTGGAAGGGTCCCGAGGTCGCCACGCGCCCGCTGCGACACGGCGCCCGGCCGCGTGTCGTGCAGACCCTCACCGCCGGAATCGACCACGTGCGCGGCCACGTACCGCCTGGCACCGTGTTGTGCAACGCGCGCGGCGTGCACAACGCGAGCGTTGCGGAGCTGGCGCTGACCCTCACCCTCGCCTCGCTGCGGGGCATCCCGCACTTCGTCCACGGCCAGGAAGTCGAGCAGTGGCGTGCCGGTGTCTACTCCGCGCTCGCCGATCGCACCGTGCTGATCGTCGGCTATGGGGCGATCGGCAGGGCGATCGAGGACCGGCTCACGCCGTTCGAGTGCGACGTGCTGAGGGTCGCCCGAACCGCCCGAAGTGCGCCCCTGGGCCCCGTTCACGCCCTTGCGGACCTACCCGACCTGCTCCCACGGGCCGACGTGGTGATCCTGGCCACGCCCCTCACCGACGCCACCGTCGGCCTTGTCGACGCCGCCTTCCTGGCGCGTATGCGCGACGGCACCCTGCTGGTGAACATCGCGCGCGGCCGCGTCGTGGACACCAAGGCGCTGCTCGCCGAGCTGGAGGCCAAACGACTACGCGCGGCGCTCGACGTCACCGACCCCGAGCCGCTGCCCGTGGGCCACCCGCTGTGGCACGCTCCGGGAGTGCTCATCAGCCCCCATGTGGGCAACAAGACCTCTGCCTTCCTGCCGCGAGTCAAGCGCCTGCTGCGCTCCCAGCTCGGCCGCTTCGTCGCCGGAGAGCCACTGGAGAACGTCGTAACGGACGATTGAAGCGCAGGCGGCTGGTACCGCTGAATTGCCGTGTACGAGGTGAGGGCGGTCTCGCGCGGATATTGCACCGACACGCTGCTGTGACGGCCCAGGCATCCGGTCGCTGCTGGATCACGCCCTTGCTTGGGTCGCCGAGGGGGACGCTCTCCACCGGCCAGATCTCGCTGGGCGTGGCCCAGAGGGGCCCTGTCGCCTCCCTGGTCCGCTGGTTCGAGCCGGCCAGGTGCACCTGGAAGTCCTCTGAGGTCAGCCAGCGCTCGACTATGAAGACGTCCTCGCCCTCGGTGTGCAGCGCGAACAGCTCTGCGGGTGCCGATAAATCATCCGGCCTGGTCACGCGGCATGGTGGTACTCGTGGAGGGTTCCGCCGAGTCGGTTTCGTCGGCGGATCTCCAGGTGTCTGGTGTTCCCCGGTTCGCTGATCGGGCGGGGGAGTGGGCGGAGGGGAGCGGCTTGGCCCAGGGCTTGGTGCGGGCGGTGTCCGTTGTAGAAGGTCTCGAACTCGCGGAGCGCGTGGAGGAGATGACTGAGGTTCCAGATCAGGGTGCCGTCCAGGAGTACGCGCTGGCAGGTCTGTATCCAGCGCTCCATGATGGAGTTCATCCGCGGTATCTGGATGCCGGTGGTGATGACCTTCAGCCCGGCATCGGCCATGAGGGCGTCGAAGGTGGCGGTGAACTTCGAGTCTCGGTCGCGGATCAAGAATCTGGCCCTGCTGCCGGCCTCCTCCAGGTCCATCAGGAGGTTGCGCCCGAGCTGCACGATCCAGTCCGCGGTCGGGTGCGCGGTGGCACCGAGGATCCGGATGCGCCTCGTGGAGTGCTCGACGGCCGCGAAAACGTACAGGCGTGCCCCGGTCAGGGTGCGGACCTCGAACAGATCGCAGGCGAGCAGTGCATCGGCTTGGTTGCGTAGGAAGTCGGCCCAGGTCGTGCTCTGTCGTGCGGGGGCGGGTGGGATGCCGTGCTCCTTGAGGATTTCCCACACGGTGGAGGCGGCGACCTTGATGCCCAGGGCTGCGAGTTCACCGTGGATCCGGCGATACCCCCACGAGCTGTTCTCGCGGGCGAGGCGCAGGACCAGGGCGCGGAGCGATAGAACGGTAGGCGGGCGTCCGTGTCGCTTCGGGACGCAGGTCGCGGCATGGCGGTGCTTGAGCAGGTTACGGTGCCAGCGCAGGACCGTGTCTGGGCGTACCAACAGAAGGAGCTGCCGCAGCTTCTCCACGGGGAGGTGGTGGAGCAGGCCGGCGAGGACAGCGCGGTCGGTGTCCTCGAACCTGGGCTTGCCGACCTGGCGCTGCAGGACCAGCAGTCGGTGCCTCAGCGCCAGTATCTCGATGTCCTTCTCCGTGCTGCTCATCGGCAGCAGGCGCAGGAACGCAATGGTGTTGGTCGCAACAAGATAGGCCAGGCGCAGCAGCACGACAGATCATGATGCCCCGGGTGCCCTGCGCAGATGAAGACGTCGGCGCGAGCGCTGAGCACAGTCGGAGATCAGCACTCAAGGCCGCGACCTGCACGGATGAGTTATCGGCACCCGCAACGTCGACCTCGCCTGGGCAGCGAGGCACCATCCCAAGTGGGTGGGCAGAGACTGACGGCGTCCACGAACTCGGGCCGAAGGGCCGGGAGGCGGTCGCAGGGCGCCGCCTGTCAGGACCGGAAATTCCGGCGACGCTCATGGGCCGGGGTGGGTGTTGGTGAGCAGTCGTGTCTCTGCGGTCGCTCGTTCCCTCTGCCGCCAGGTTCCGGGTGGTTCTCCGTGGTGGCGGCGGAAGGCGGCGGCGAAGGCGAAGGGTGAGCCGTAGCCGACGGCGTCGGCGATCTGGGGCAGCGTGAGATCGTCGGCGCGCAGGTGGTCGCGGGCGATGGTCATGCGCCATTCGGTCAGGTACTGCATGGGGGCCTGACCGAGTGCCTCCCGGAACACCCGCGCGAAGGCGGCGCGGGACAGGCCGCTGATCGCGGCCAGTTCGGGGACCGTCCACGGGTGGGCCGCATTCTCGTGCATGGCCTGTAGCGCGGCGGCAAGGCGCGGGTCCGCGGATGCCCGGTACCAGCGGGGCGCGGTCGTGCTGCGGCGGAATTCGCTGCGGATGGCCAGGACGAGAAGCAGGTCCAGGAGGCGATCCAGGACGATCTGCTGGGCGAGTTCGGTCCGGACCAGTTCGCGGGACAGCAAAGTGATCACGTCCCGCAGGGGATCGTCGTCGGCCGCCGATAGGGTCAGAACCTGGGGCAGTGCGTCCAGCAGCCCGCTGCCGACCTCGCCGGAGAACTGGTAGGCGCCGCACAGGAACACCGTGGCCTGCGGGTTGTCCTCGGGGCTCGTCCGGGCGTGGCGGGCCCGGAACTCCTCCGGCTCCAGGCATGTGGCGCCCGGCTCATTCCCGATGTAGTGGTGCGGCCCGCCGCGCACCAGCGTGACGCTTCCCGGTATGAGCTCCACGGCGCTGCCGGGGGTGTCCAGCCAGAGGTAGCCGCGGCCACGGACGACGGTGTGCACCGACAGCTGTGTCGAACCGCCAAGATGCAGTCCCCACGGTGGTTCGGCGACCGTCCGCGCGAACACCGCGCCGGTGGCGCGCGCCCGCACCAGGTGGTCAGACAGCAGGTCCATGGGATCAGCTTGGCCAGTAGGAGTATCAGGGTCAAGGCGCGAGAGCATCAAGTAAAGAATCGAGCGGAACGCGCATGGAGTGTCTTGCTCAGGACTTCTAGCGTGGAGTCATGAACAACGAAACACGCCCCACCGCACTCGTTCTGGGCGGCACCGGCCGGACTGGTTCGCTGCTGGCCGAGGGCCTCGCCCAGCGAGGGGTCGCTCCCCGTACCGCGGCACGCACCGGAGCGGACGTCCGGTTCGACTGGGACGACCCGGCCACCCACTCCGGCGCCCTGGCCGGCGTCGACCGCCTGTACCTGGTGACACCTACCATGCGAGTCAGCTACGCCGACCAGGTCGGCGCCTTCCTGGACCTCGCCGAGGCGGCCGGCGTGCGCCACGTCACCTATCTGAGCGTCCACAACGCCGACCATGCGCCGGCCGGGATCGACATCGCGGCCGTCGAGGCCGACCTGGCCTCCCGGCCCGGCATCACCCACACGGTCCTGCGCCCCGCATGGGTGATGCAGAACTTCGCCGACGACCACCTCCCGGTCATCGGCGGAGTGATCACGGCCCCGAGCGCCGGCGGCAGGGAGGCCTTCGTCGATGCGGCCGACATCGCGGCGGTCGCGGCCGAGACGCTGCTGGCACCCGAAACCCACGCCGGCGCCACCTACTCGCTCACCGGCCCGCAGGCCCTCACCTTCCGCGAGGTCGCGGGCACTATCGCTGCCGTGAGTGGCCACCCCGTCGCCTACCACGACATCGACCAGGAGGCATGGATCTCCGGTGCGCTCGCCGCGGGTGTCCCCGCCGACTTCGCGGTGATGATGCGCTGGCTCACCGGCGCCATCATCGCGGGCAGCGGAGCCACGCCCACCGGCGACATCGAGAAGGTCACGGGGCGGCCGGCCACCACGTTCCGCGAGTTCACCGAGCGCAACGCCCACGTCTGGACCTCGTAAGGGCCCGGCGCCGCCCCGGTGGCACGAGAGACGAAGCAAGCCCGCTGACTGCGGGACACATCCGAAGGAGACACCACAATGATTGATCACGTGTACATCTCGGTGAGCGATCTCAAGCGCTCAAGCGCCTTCTATCTCGCGGCGCTCAAGCCGCTTGGGTGGAAAGAGATCGGTTCCTACGAATCGGACACTCCGGGTGTCCCCAGCCTCTTCGGACTCTGCGATCAAGTCTATGGATCGGGTAAAGCTGTCGGTGCCAGCATCTGGCTGCGTGAGCGGCAGCCAGGTGAGACCGGCCTCTACCTCGGCCTCGTCGCCGACAGTCCGGCCGAAGTAGACGCTGCGTATTCTGCCGCCCTGGCCGCCGGCGGCCAGGATGACGGTGGAGCGGGTCCGCGTCCGCACTTCGGCCCCGGATACTACGCCGCGAATGTCACTGACCTCGACGGCAACCGACTTGAGATCGTCAACAAGACCATCAATCCAAAGCGCCCAGCCTGACAGGTAGTTGCCTCCTCACCTTGTGCGAGAAGTGCAGCCGGATGAAATACGCCGACTTGCTCGACCTCCGGCTGCACTTCCGAGTGCCCCAGCTGCGAAGGCCACGCGAGTACGGCGAGATGCACATCCAGTCGGCCGGCCGTGTTGGTGACCGTGCGTAAGCGTGGCGCTGGAGAAGTGGCCGGGTGCGGCGTGGTCAGGCCGCCTGGCCACAGTCGTTCGCGCCGGGACCGTCGCCGCGCAGCGGGCTGAAGTCGACATCTAGGGACGGGTCGTACGCCTCGGGTGGGATGCCGAGTACGTGGGTGGAGTACTCGCCGAAGCGGCGGATGCGGTCGGTCAGGTAGGGCGAGATGTGGTCCAGATACTCACGCCGTTCGAGTGCGACGTGCTGAGGGTCGCACGAACCGTTCGAAGTGCACCGCTGGGCCCCGTTCAGGCCCTTGCTGACCTACCCGACCTGCCCCCACGCGCCGACGCGGTGAACCTGGCCACGCCCCTTACGGACGCCACCATCCACCTTGTCGACGCCGCTTTCCTGGCACGCATGTGGAACGGCAGCCTGCTGGTGAACATCGCGCGCGGCCGCGTCGTCGACACCGAGGCGTTGCTCATCGAGCCGAAGCTGGACGGCTGCGTGCCGCGCTAGACGTCACCGACCCCGAACCGGTGCCCGCGGGCCACCCGCTATGTCATGCTCCGGGGGCGCTCATCAGCCCCCACATGGGCAACAAGACCTCCGCCTTCCTGCCGAGAGTCAAGCGGCTGCTGTGCTCCCAGATTGGCCGCTTCGCCGACGGAGAGCCACTGGAGAACGTTGTAACGCAGCACTGAGCCACAGCCGGCGGGTGCCTCTGAATCTGGTGGAAGACTTGTTCTGGCCGTGCACGAGGAGGTCCATGTGGGGCCGCATGGAGTCTCGCGCCGGTATTGCATCGACACGCTGTTGTGACGGCTCAGACAGTGCGTCGCTAGTGGATCACGCCCTTGTCGGGGTCGCCGAGGGGGACGCTTTGCACCGGCCAGATCTCGCTGGGTTCGGTCAGTAGGGGCTTTGTCGCGTCCCTGATCCGCTGAAGATTCGAGCTGGCCAGGTGCGCCTGGAAGTCCTCGGAGGTGAGCCAGTGCTCGACGATGAAGACGTCCTTGCCATCGGTGTGTAGTGCGAAGAGCTTGCATCCCGGTTCCTGATGGACCAGCGGGGCGAGCTCGCGGTACACGTCGAGCACCTCTTGGGTCTTGCCCGGCGCGGGGATCAGGCGGGCGATGACAACGTGCATACGTGCAAAACCTCTTGGGACGGTCTCCCGCGCCGTGAACGTGGGATTCGGGGTGAAGCCGCACTCCCATGATGCACCGCACCGGCCGCTACGCCACTGGTGGCGGCACGGTAGCGTGCCACAACCGTTGGCGCCGCCAACAGCCTTGATCATAGGTCGCTCGTGAGTCAGCCGTCCGTCACCGGGTCGAGTACAGCGCGGCGATGTCGTTGGGCAGCGCGGACTTGATCTGGCGGCTGAATTCGTCGACGAGCACTTCCTCCTGGCCGGTGAGGAGTCCCCTGATCGCGGCTCGTGCGACCTCCTCGGGACTGATCTTGGGCTGGTCGACATTGGCGGACAGGTCGGTGTCGACATACCCGACGTGCACACCGAGCACGCGGGTGCCCTGCGAGCGCAGGGCCAACCGCATCGCGTTGGACAGCGACCACTGCGCTGCCTTGCTCGCTGCATATCCGGGCGCCTGCTCCAGGGCCAGCCAGGATGCGGCGGACAGCATGTTGATGACGGCGCCGCCGCCGTTGTGGGACAGCGTCGGAGCGAAGGCCTGGGTCACAGCCCAGGTGCCGAGGTAGTTGACCTCCAACTCGCGCCTGGCGTCGTCCAGCGACGCGGTGAGCGGCGACGCCGCGAAGGCGGTGCCGGCGTTGTTGACCAGGATGGAGAGGTCGCCGATCCCCTCGACCGCGCTGGCGATGGTGGCAGGGTCCGTGACGTCCAGTTGGATCGGCACCACCCCGGGATCGGTGATCTGTTCGGGGCGGCGTGCGGCGGCGTAGACCGTGGCGCCGTGCTCGGCGAGCACTCGGGCGAACGCCTGGCCGATCCCCCGGTTGGCGCCCGTCACCAAGGCGGCCTTGCCTTGAATCTGCATGTCTATGTCCTATCCGTTCGGTGTTGCACGTGGGCCGAGGTCTGGCTTCGGCGGTAGCAATTCCACCTGACTTTTCTTCTTAAAGTCAAGGACGCTTCCCGCGGTCCGGCGAGATGGTTGTCCAGCAGGCCGGCGTCCTTCGCCACGGGCTTCAGCCGCCCTTGCCGACGGGGCGGCCGACGGCGACACACGGGCCTGTTTCTACGGAGTTCTGCACCCCGGATGTGCGGCGTTGCCTGACGGAATGGACCGTCAGGGACAGCGCTCCGACGGCGAGGAAGGCCATCCCCTCCCAGACCATCACTGTCCAGCCGTGTGCTTCGAGGAGCGCCAAGCCGATGCTGGAGCCGATCGCGCCGCTGGCGAACAAGGCGAAGATGTAGACGGTGTTGAGCCTGGCGCGTAGGGCGGCGGGCCCGGTGAAGATCCGGGTCTGGTTGGCTATCTGCGCACTGGTGGTGCCGTAGCCAAGCAGGTTGCAACCGATCACGAGGGCCACCACGGAGTCGCCGGCGAACAGGAAGACGACGAAGGCGATGCCAGCGGACGCCAAGCCGACGGTGTTGACGGTGTCGGGGCCGTAGCGGTCGGTGAGCCGACCGGAGTAGCGGGCGGCCAGTGCGCCGGGCACGCTGCCGAGACCGAAAAGGCCTGCCGCGGCCGGTCCGAGCTCGATGGGCTTCTGGGACAGATGGAAGGCCAGCGTCGCCCAGAACGCGGAAAAGGCAGCGAATCCCGTCGCGCCGAGGACTGCGGACAGGCGCAGGGAAGCATGCCCGACGATGAGCCGCGGCAGGGACGCCAGCAGCTTCAGGTAGCCGATCCTGTCCTGGCCGCCGTGCGGGCTCTGTTCCGGCATGTACCGGGGCAGGACGAGCAAGAGCAGGGCGGTGGCGGCCGCGGCGGCGAAGTAGCCGGCGCGCCACGTCCCGGTCGCTTCGGCGAGGGCCCCGGAGACGGTACGGGAGAGCAGCGCTCCCAGGGTCAGGCCGGTACCGACGGCTCCCAGGGCCCGGCCCGCCTGGCCGCGCGCGGCCATCGAGGAGACGGTCGGCATGATGAGCTGCGGGAGCACGGTGGTGACCGACAGGACGAAGGTCGCCGTACTCAGCACCGCTATCGAGGGGGCCAGTGCTCCTGCGAGCAGCGCCAGTGCGGTGATGGCGAGCAGAACGCTCGAGATCCTGCGCAGTCGTGCGCGGTCGGCGAGAGGGACGATCACGACGATGCCCAGCGCGTAGCCGACCTGCCCCGCCGTGGCGACGATGCCCGCCGCAGCGGAGGAGACGCCCAGCCCCTGTGCGATCCATTCGAGAAGCGGCTGGGTGAAGTAGATGTTGGAGACGGTGATGGCGGTGGCGGTGGCGAAGACGGTGATGGTGCCGCGCTTCACGCCCGAGGTCGTGGACAGTGCGGTCATTGCGCCTCCTGGCACAGCCAGGAGGGCAGGGGCGGGCGTATCGGGAAGGCGAGGGGGGTCGGCTTCACCGGGCCGTCGCCTGGTCGGCATCAGGCTCACGACTGTGCGTCCTGGAACGCGGTGACGAGTTCTGCGGTGGTGACGATGGCATGGGCGTAGGTGGGGCCGGTCAGCTCGGGTGCGGCATGCATTCGCTCGGGGGAGAGGGCCGCTGTGGCATCCCGGACCAGCGTCACGTGGTAGCCGAGTTCCATGGCGAAACGGGCCGTGGCCTCGACGCAGGTTTCCGCCAGCAGGCCGACGACCGCCACGTGGGTGATGCCGTGCTGCTTGAGCTGGAAGTCCAGGTCGGTGTTGGCGAACCCGCTTGAGCCCCAGTGCTCCCCGACGACGACATCTGCCGCCTGCGGCCGGAAGTCAGGGTGGAACTCCCCGCCCCAGGATCCCCTGGCGAAGTGGTGCCCCTTCTGGATCTTGCGCTGTGAGGGGTTGGGGTGGTCCCAGGTTTCGTAGTCGCCTGGCCGCCAGCGGCGGTGCGGGACGAACACCACGCGCATGCCGGCCTCGCGGGCGGAGCCGACCACGGAACGCAGGTTGTCCAGCAGACCGACCTCCTTCGCCACGGGCTCCACTCGCGGCCAGGTCTTGCCGCCCTCGGAAAGGAAGTCGTTGTAGGGGTCGACCAGCAGAACGGCTGTGCGGCTGGGGTCGTAGGTGTCGGTCACGGCTCCTCCTCGAATTTGGATGATGAATAACATCTAGATTCAGGATTACTAGCATCATCCTCGAAGTCAAGTATCAGCAGCTCATAGTCAGGATTCACTTCATGTGTATGATGGACGTCATCCATCCGGTGGGCGGCAAGCCGCTCCCTCGAAAGGAAGACCCGACATGGGGCACTCGCAGAAGGAGAAGGCGGCGTCCCGCGAGCGGGTCCTGCGTATCGCAGCCCGCAAGATCCGCGCGGAGGGCGTCACGCGCCCCGGCATCGCGGACCTGATGAAGGAGGCGGGGCTGACACACGGCGGCTTCTACAAACACTTCGCATCCCGGGACGACCTGATCTCCCAGGCTGCGGCCGTGGCCCTGGCCGAGGGCTCGGCGAAAATGGAGAGAGCCGCGCGGAAGAATGAACGAGAGCCGAGGGCCGGTCTCATCGACGCCTACCTCGGGAAGCAGCACCGCGACGCGCCGGCCACCGGCTGCGCCCTGGTCACGCTCGGCGCCGCCGCCGGACGCGGCGACCAGCACTTCAAAGAGGCCTACGAGAAGCAGGTCCGCACGTACCTGGATCTGCTCGCCGGCCTCAGCGAAGACTCGGAGGAGGCCCAGGCCGAGGCGATGCTCACCCTCAGTGCCCTGGTCGGCGCCACGCTCATGTCCAGGGCCGTGGCCGACAAGAACCTCTCCGACGAACTGCTCGCGACAGTAGCCGGCCTACTCAAGAACGGCGGGTCACGGACCTCGTCCCCTGCCGTCTGACGCGTGTGCCGGTGGGCTTGCCCCGACGCGCGGCGTCGATGCCGTGCGCGTTACGAGCGACGTTCCGTATGTGGTGAGGTGTCCCGCTCGGTGACGGCAGCGGGGCGCCCCCGGTCCCGCGGGGGAGGCGGCCACCGGCCGCGTGGGCCGCGATCATTGTGCGGGCGGAGCCGGACTCACCCTGCGCGTCGTCCCGCCGTCACGCCGGTCTCAGGCCAGTGGTTGTTCTGGACACTCAAGCGGCACACTGGATAGTGATCTGATACTCAGGTATACAATTCGGTCATGCCATGCGGTCGCGTGGCATGCGTGAGGATCCGGCAGAGATGTGGAAGGTGGGGTGGCAGTGCCATCGACGAGGAAGGTGTCCGGTCCCACGGACGATTCGCCGGCCTGCTCCATCGAGCGCAGCCTGCAAGTGCTTGGCGAGCGTTGGACTCTGCTGGTCCTACGCGACATCTTCGCGGGCAAGCACAGGTTCGCCGAAATCCAGTCGTCCCTCGGCATCGCGCCGAACCTGCTCAGTGACAGGCTCAAGCTTCTCAGCGAGGCCGGTGTGTTGCGCACGCGGACGTACCAGGAGCCGGGCAGTCGGCATCGGCTGAGCTACCACCTGACTCCGGCTGGGCAGGAGCTGCAACTCGTGCTGGCGGCTCTCCAGCAGTGGGGCGACCACCACCGCCCTCGCCCGTCTGGACCCTCCTCTCTGCGGCGAATGCGTTCCACCGGTCAGGCCGTGCGGGTCGGGTTCCTCGACGACGACGGCCACGAGTTGCCCGCCGAAGGCGTGACGTTCGTGATGAATACGGGGCCCGGGGCCTGATGGCGTAGGACTTGGTTGCCCAATTCTGCCCGGCTGCAAGGTGGTTAGGGAATGATCTCTGTCGCGGCCGAGGTGCGGAACCCCATTCTGCCGTTGTTCACGGTTGCGGCTTGGAAGCACTTGGGATCGGTGACTCCGCGCCGGCGGACCATGGCGCGGAGTTTCAACGTTCCAGCTGGCGCGCGCGGACCAGTGATGCGCGCCTTCCTCCGAACCGTCCCGTGTCGATCAGGTCCACAGACTGCCCGATGCGCCGGAAGCCCACGGGCCGTGATCACCCGGTTCGGAGGCGAGTGGCGGTCCCTGATGCAGGAGAACACCACCGTTACGCCGGACCACACCTCCACGGCCCTCACGCGGCGGTCAGGTGCTGCTCGCCGGTTCCATTACGGGCAGTGTGCGGGACCGCCGGGCGAGCAGGGAGGCTGCCACCGCCGCGGTGATGAAGGCGACAAGACTGTAGATCGCGGGTGTCACCGCGGCGCCCGGCATGTTCAGCAATGCGGGGCTGAGGGCGATGGTGACGGCGAGCGCACCGTTATGGATGCCGATCTCCATCGACGAGGCGACTGCCTGGGGCCGCTCGACGCGGGCCAGGCGGGGAACCCAGTAGCCGATGACCAGGTTCAGGACGCTGAACGCCGCCGTGAGCGGAAGGACGGAGCCGAGGGACCGGCCCAGCTGCTCGGCGTTCTGCAGGATCGCACCGACGACGACCACCACCAACACGATGAGCGAGACGATCCGTACCGCCTGGCCGAGAGTCCGCGCAAGGCCCGGGCGCAGGCGCCGCAGCGCCATTCCCAGAGCCACCGGCAGCACGACGGTGGCGATCAGCGTGACGACGCCCTGCGGTTGCAGTCCGATGTTGTGGGCGTGGCCGACGTAGTGGCGGGTCACGCCCCACATGACGAGCGGCAGTGTGACGACGGAGATCAGCGAGTTGACCGCGGTGAGGGTGATGTTCAGCGCGATGTCACCGCGGGCGAGGTGGCTGTAGACGGCTGCGAGCGTTCCGCCGGGTGATGCGGCCAGGAGCAGCATCCCGACCGCGGTGTCGGGGTCGGCTCCGGTCAGGGCAAGCAGCGCCAGACAGAGCGCGGGCATCAACACCAGCTGGCAGGCCAGTGCCGTGCCCACTGCGCGCGGCGCACCGATCACGCGGGCGAAGTCGGCGAAGGCGAGAGAAAGACCCAGGCCGAGCATGATGACCGCCAGGGCGATCGGCAACAGCACGGTGGTCAGGACAGAGCTGTGCAACGTCACTCCTCAGGATCAGTGCCGGTGGTATTCGCCGACCGACCGGCCGAAGAAGGCACGCAGTGCCTCCTTGTGGTCGTCCTTCATGAACAACTCGGCCAGCTCGTCGACCTGTCGCCGGTGCGCCTCGTCCCGGCTCATCTCCAGGGCGTCGTTCACGCACCGCTTGGTGGCCTCGACCGACAGGGGGGCGCGGGTCGCGATCCGCTCCGCCTTCGCCAGCGCTACGTGCATGAGCGCCTCGGGTGCGCATACCTCGGTGACCAGTCCCCAGGCCGCGGCCCGCTCGGCTCCGTAGCGCTCGCCGGTGAGGAGGATCTCCTTGGCCGGTCCGAGTCCCACTATCCTGGCGAGGCGCCAGAAGTTGGCCATCAGGCCCACGTTGACACCGGCCGCGACGAAGGACGCCTCGCTCGACGCGACACGAATGTCGCAGGCCAAAGCCAGCTCGAACCCGCCGCCGACGGCCGGGCCGTTGACCGCGGCGATCACTGGAGCGCGGAACCTCTCCAGGCCGTCGACGATCCGCTCGAAGTCCGCCACGAGAGCGGGCAGTTCGGTCCGGGTCATCCGCTGGTCCTGGGCCAGGTCCGCGCCTGCGGTGAACACACCTCCGGCCCCGGTGAGGACGACCGCACGAATCTCCGGCTCTTCCTCCAGCCGGTCGATGGCCGTCTTCAGGTGCGCCCGACTCTCCCAAGAGAGCGTGTTGACGGGCGGATTGCTGAGCGTGATCACCACGATGTGCGGGGTGTGGTGCCTCAGCTGGACTGCGCTCACTTCTCCTCCTTGGCCACGCCCGCGGCGAGCAGGGTCTCGATCTCGGATGGGCCGAAGCCGGCTTCGGTCAGCACGTCGGTGGTGTGCTCGCCCAGCAGCGGGGCCGGACGATCGATGACGGCCGGAGTGCGGGAGAACTTGACGGGCACGCCGATGTGCTTCACCAACCCCGCCGTGGGGTGTCCCACCTCGACGAGCATCCGCCTGGCCCGGACCTGGGGGTCGGAATAGACCTGAGCGATGTCGTACACAGGTCCGGCGGGGATGCCGTGCGGGAGGAGGATGTCCATCCACTGCTCGGTGGTGTGCTGCAGGAACCTCTTCTGTAGTTCCTCGGTCAGCGACGGGCGGTTGGTCATGCGGGACATCGGATCGGTAAACCGCGGATCCGTCCCCAGCCCCGGCCATGCCAAGGCCTCCACGAGATGTTCCCACATCCGCTGATTGGGTGTGCCGACGGTCAGCCAGCCGTCGGCAGTCCGGAACGCCTCGTAGGGGGCCGCGAGCCGCATCTGCGAGCCGAGCGGGCCGGCTACCTGCCCGGTGGCGAACAGGACGGCGCTCTCCCAGACCATCAGGGAGATACCGGCCTCCAGCAGAGATGTGTCCACGTACTGTCCCTCGCCGGTACGCAGACGGTGGACATAGGCGGCGAGCACACCGTTGGCGGCCAGGAGCCCCGCGGTGAGGTCACAGATCGGCACGCCCGCCTTGACCAGCGCGCCACCGGGCTCCCCGGTGACGCTCATGATCCCGGACATGCCCTGGGCGACGAGGTCGTACCCGCCCCGGCCGGCCAGCGGGCCGTCCTGGCCGAATCCCGAGATCGAGCAGTAGACCAGCGCCGGGTTCCGTGTGGCGAGTCTGGGATAGTCGCAGCCGAGCCGCTCCATGGCGCCCGGCCTGAAGTTCTCGACGAGGACGTCGACTCCCGCGCTGAGTCTGCGCAGCGCGGCGGCTCCCCGCTCGTCCCGCAAGTCCAGGGCGATCCCGCGCTTGTTCCGATTCACCGCCATGTATGCCGGCGACTGGCCGCCGGGGAAGTCGGCTCCCCAGCCACGTAGCTCGTCGCCGACCGGACGTTCGACTTTGATCACATCGGCGCCCAGGTCGGCGAGGAGCGCCGCGCAATAGGCACCAGCCATCACTTGGCTGACATCCAGAACCCGCACGCCGTCGAGGGGACCCGCCATCGCATCTCCTGAGGACTCGCCGTGAATTTGTGCCGCATTACGGCACGCCTGTGCTACTATGCGACACAAAAGTAGGTGGGCAGTCAGGAGGCGTCAACGGATGCGCAGCGTTTTCACGACTTTCTCCGTGCTCGAAGCGCTCGCCGAGGCTCAGCCGGTCGGTGTGGGCGCACTGGCACGGGAGCTGGATCTGCCCAAGAGCACCGTGCAGCGGAGTCTGACCACGCTGGCCGAGGTGGGGTGGATCCGCCCGTTGGACAGCAGCGGCCACACACGGTGGATACTGACGGCCAGGCCCCTGAAGTTGGCCGGGCACGTACTGCGCCACGAGCGCCTACTCCGTGAGGCCGCAGCGCCCGCGATGGCGGACCTCGCCCGGCAGACCCGCGAAACGATCCACCTGACGATCGTGGACGGTGACAGCGTGATCCTGCTGGACAAGATCGACAGCACGCACACCGTCCGCAACGTCTCCTGGGTCGGCGGTCGCGCTCCCCTCCACGCGTCGGCCTCCGGGCTGGCGATCCTCGCCCACCTGCCGGCGGACGCGATCACCCGCCACCCGCTGACCAAGTACACCGGGCAGACCGTGACGGATGCCGAGGCACTGGGTGCCACTCTCGCCACGGTCCGCAAGCGCGGTTACGCCATCAACACCGGGATGTGGCGCGACGATGTGAGCGCCGTCGCTGCGGCGATCCTAGATCCGACCGGGGTGCCGGCCGCATCCCTCAGCATCTCTGTGCCGACCTACCGGCTCTCCGACGCACTCCGCGATCAGTACGGCATCCTGGTCCGCGACGCCGCCGCGCGCGTAACGTCCCTGTGGTATGGGCAGGACCCCGAAAACAATCCCATGGCGGAACAGCATCGCCCACCAGTTCCCGCGGGGGATCCCACAAGCGGCGGACCTCGTCGCTGACGCCTTCCTGCGCGGCCTGACCCTGCCCCTGTGCTTCGCCGGCGCAACGCGCCGGCCCGGGCCAGTCGGCAGGCCCAAGGCGTCGAGGAGTTCGGTGACGACTTTGGCAAGCTCTGCGCGCAGGCCGTAGATGAATCTGGGACTGTGCGGGGACCGAACGGACCGTTGCTCGTGTCGTTCCTCAGCCACATGCCGTTCGCCAGGCCCCGCAGCTCGTAATAGGCCCGGCCCCAGGCTGGAGTAGCCGTTGGCAGGTGGGCTGGCGGGTGCGGGTAGCCCGGCATCTCAATGGCGCGGTCCGGCGGGAACTCCGGGCGGGCGCGGAGTGATGCGTGTCGTGACAAACCTATGCCCGCTGTTGGGGGCGGGCTGTGGTTGCGGGCGGGAGGGTCTGCTCGGCCCAGACGGTCTTGCCGTCGAGTGTGTAGCGGACGCCCCAGTTCTGTGCGAGTTGGGCGATGATGAACAAGCCGCGCCCGCCTTCGTCGATGGTTTTCGCGTGGCGTAGCCGTGGCGCGAGGGAATTGCCGTCGTGGACCTCGCAGGTGAGGGTGCGGTCCTTGATGAGCTGCAACCGGACAGGCGGGGTGCCGTAGCGGACGGCGTTGGTGACCAGTTCGCTGACGATCATTTCGGTGGTGTAGGCGGTCTCCTCATCGACTCCCCAAAGGATGAGCTGGTGGCGGGCGTGGGTGCGGGCCGTGGCGACGGCTTTGGGGTGGTGGTCGAGATGCCACGTGGCGACCTGGTCGGCGGGGAACGGGTGGGTGCGGGCGAGGAGGAGGATGACGTCGCCGTGGGGGAAGTCGTTCCGCAGCCGGTAGAGCACGTCATCGCACAGATCCTGCAGGGGCCGCTCAGGGTGGGCCAGCACCCGTTGGAGGGTGCCCGGAGACGGTGAGGTGTGCAGCAGTGACGCGGTGTAGAAGGCGAGGACGCTGCCGTCGGCGACGGAGATTGTGGTGGCGGCGAAGGGGGGTCCCTCGGCGGTGCCCAGAGGAGGTCCGGCGGGCAGGTCGGGAATCTCGGTGGTCCCGTCGGGATGGGCGATGACGGGTGGAGGATGGCCGGCCAGGGCGATGGTGCAGGTCTGGGCGAGCGGGTCGTAGACCGCGTACGCCCAGCTTCCCGTGAGCGGCATGGGGTCGCCGGGCGGCAGGGCTGCGCGTTCCTGGGCCAGGCTGATGGCGGTGTCGTTGAGGCGGGCGAGTAGTTCGTCGGGCTCCAGGTCGAGTGCGGCCAGGGAGTGGGTGGCGGTCCGTATCTGTCCCATGGTGGTGGCCGCGTGGATGCCTTGGCCGGCGACTTCGCCGACCACCAGTGCGGTGCGGGCGCCGGACAGGGCGAAAGTGTCGAACCCGCCGCCTCCTCCCACCTCGGCGGGCACTTGCACGTGCGCTGTATCAACGGTGGTCCGGGGCGCAGAGTGTGGAGGCAGCAGGTGGCGCTGGATGGTCGAGGCGATGGCGTGTTCGCGGGTGTAGCGGCGGGCGTTGTCGATGCACAGCGCGGTGTGAGTGGCCACTGCGCGGGCGAGGGTGACATCGTCCTCGTCGTAGACGTCGGCCTGGTCGGTGCGGTACAGGCTCAGCAGCCCGAGCACGGTTCCCCGCAGCGTCAAGGGTGCTGTGATGAGAAGGCGGGCACCGGATGCACGAATCGCCTCGGCGCGTGGCGGGTCCGCTGCCAGCCAGGGCGTGTCGGGTGACAGGGCAACGAGGCGGGGCTTGAGGTCGGTCAGCGTCTGGGCGTAAGGCGTCGGAAGCGGCAGAGCGCGCACGTCGCCCACGGGATGCGCCTGAATCTGCTCCCCGCCGCCCCTATGGCCGTAGGCGGCACGGCGCAGGGGTACCTCCGGTCCCAGGGGGCTAAGCGGAGGTTCCTCGCCACGTACCACTGCGTCCACGACTTCCACCACGGCGATGTCAGCGAGGTCCGGCACCACTGCCTGCACCAGTTCCTCACAAGTGGCCACCACGTCAAGGGTCTGTCCCACGTGCTCGCGCACGGAGCCGAGGACACGCAGGCGGGCGTCCACCTTTTCGCGTTCGGTGACGTCGAGCATCTCCGTCAGCAGCCCCAAGATCCTCCCCTGTGAGTCCTCCAGGCGAGATGCCGAGACGGAGAACAGGTACTCCGGCCCCGGCGCGCCGCCCTTCGGACGCACCCCCACGAGTCGCCCCCGCGCGGGTGCGCCGCCCTCCAGCACGCTGTGCAGCATCGCCTCCACCTCACCGGGCGCGGAAAGGTCATACACCTCGGTGACGTGTCGGCCCATGATCTGTTCAGGGGGCGCGGCGTGCAGAACCGGCCTGGTGATGTTGATCCGTAGGATTCGCAGCTCCGTGTCCAGGATCAGCAGCCCTGTAGGGGACTGGTGGAACAGTGCTTCCAGTACCGGGGCACCCTCGACGGGCGAGATGGCTTCGTCTTGCGCCATGGCAACCCACCTCCACCATCCAGCCTGCTCCTGGCGTCTGTGTGGCGCTCCCTCACATTGCGAGAGTTGTCGGACGTGCTGCCGCCGTGCGGCCTCGGCCCGCTGTTGTCGAGCGCTCTGGCTCACCAGAGTGAAGGGAGGCGGGGCGTTGCCGGTCGGGCGCGACATCACCCAGCCGCAGAAGGCCCACGATCAGATGACGGCGGATGGTCTCGACACGGACTGCCGAGTTGGGGTCGCACACCGGACGCACAGCCAGCGAGGGACGGCCCGCCTCCCACCCTCCGTGGTGCTTATGGCGAGGCAGTTCCCTGCGCGCCTACGGGGTGGCGACGCTGCACCAGGCGGGTGCACAGCCACAGCAGACGTTCTGGCGCGGGGCACAGGTCGGGTGCGGTTCGTGGTGGCGCTCGGTGCGAAGCAGGTACGCGACCTGGCCCACCAGCTTTGTGCCCTGGCCCGGGCGTGATGTCGTCATGGTGTCGTGACGGCTGACGGCGTCATCCGCCGCGGGCGGCCCTGCACGACCGTGGCGGGCAGTGCCCGGAAATCCTGTCAGCGGATGCGGCGGAGTGTGTCGGGCGTGAGGTCGGCGAGGGTGGGGTAGCCGTCGACGGCCATGACGAGATCGGCTTCGGCAAGCAGGGAACGCAGCACGTGGACGATGCCGTCGGCGCCATCCAGGGCCAGGCCGTACGCGTAGGGCCGGCCGACGCCTACGGCTGTGGCGCCCAGGGCGATGGCCTTGACGACGTCGGCTCCCGTGCGGATGCCCGAGTCGAACAGAACGGGCATGTCGTCGGCGGCCGCGACCACCTCCGGCAGGGCGTCGAGGGCCGGCAGGCCGCCGTTGGCCTGGCGTCCGCCGTGGTTGGAGCAGTAGATGCCGTCCACACCCGCGTCCCTGGCGCTGCGGGCGTCATCGGGGTGGCAGATGCCCTTGAGGATCAGCGGCAGGTCGGTGATCGAGCGCAGCCAGGGCAGGTCGTCCCAGGTGAGGGGGTTGCCGAAGATCCGCACCCACTCGGCGACCGCGGCCTGCGGGTCGTCCTCCGGGCTGCGGGCGAGCCAGGAGCGGAAGACCGGGTCACTGGTGTAATTGGCCAGGCAATTTCCGCGCAGCTGAGGGAAATTGCTGACGGCCAGGTCGCGGGGGCGCCAGCCGGTGATCCAGGTGTCCAGAGTGACCACGATGCCCTTGAACCCGGCCTTCTCGGCACGGTGGACCAGGCTTTCCGCCAGATCCCAGTCGGTGGGGGTGTAGAGCTGGAAGAAGCCGGGCGTGCCGCCGAACTCCGCGGTCACCTGTTCCATCGGGTCTACGATCAGGGTGGAAGCGATCATCGCACGCCGGTGCGGGCAGCGGCGCGGGCGGTGGCGAGATCGCCGTGGCCGTCCTGGGCGCACAGCCCGATCACGCCGATCGGGGCCATGAAGAGCGGCGAGGGCAGGCGCATGCCGAACAGGTCGACCGACAAGTCCCGTTCCTTCGCTCCGACCAGCATGCGCGGGACCAGACCCCATTGCTCGAAGGCGGTGACATTGGCCCGCTGGGTGTGCTCGTCCCCTGCGCCGCCGGCGACGTAGGACCGCACCGACGGGGTCATCGCGGCTTGGGCCGGCGGTTCAAGGTCGGCGTAGGTCATCGGCAGGCGTGGTACCACCCCGTGCAGACCGGCGAAGTAGATCTCGTTCTGATAGTCGGCGAACGCCATGATCCGGTCCTCCCGCTCCCGCCCGCCAGATGCGAGCTCATCGACCCACAGTGCGAGACTGGTCAGCAGGAAGAAGGAGAACGCAGGATTCTCGCCATGAGGCCAGTGCTGATGCAGGAAGATGGCAAGCTGCTGAGCGAGGACGACCTCGCGCTGATCCACGCGCTGCAACTCCGGCCGAGAGCCTCGTGGTCCGAGCTCGGCCGGGTCCTCGGGGTGGATCCGGTCACCGTCGCCCGTCGCTTCAACCGCCTCGCTGAGCACGGCATGGCCTGGGTCGGCTTGTCACCCGGCCCGCGCATGTTCGACCAGATGTGCCTCTCCTTCGCCCAGATCGACTGTGCCCCCGGCGCGACCGCCTCCGTCGCCCAGGCCCTCAGCGGTCATCCGCACATGCTCACCATCGAACGCTCCGCCGGTGGCCACGACATCCTCGCCACCGTCGCCACCAGCGACCTTCCCGCACTGTCCCGCTACACCCTCGACCTGCTCCCGCACGTTCCCGGCATCACCGCCGTCGACGTCCGGATCGTCACCCACATGTTCACCGAGGGCGGCCGATGGCGCATCGCGGCCCTCGCTCCCGACCAACGCGCGCAGCTCACCGCACCGGCCGCGCCCCAGCCGGCCCGGCACGGCGGCGGAGACATCACTGCCTTCGACCGCGCTCTTCTCGCCCGCCTGGCACACGATGGCCGCGCCTCCTACCAGGCCCTGTCCACTGACCTGGGCGTCAGCCTGTCCACCGCCAAGCGCCGCGTCGAGCAACTGACCCGGCTCGACGTCCTGCGTTTCCGTTGTGACTTCGCCCGCCCCCTCGGGGGCTGGCCCGTCGCCATCACCTTCTGGGCCAAGGTGCCGCCCGCCGACCTGCCCCCCGTCGGACACGCCCTGATCCGCCTGCCCGAAACACGCAACTGCGCCGCCGTCACCGGCCCCCACAACCTCATCGTGCAGGCCAGCCTGCACTCCGTGGACGACGCCCTGCGCCTGGAGACCCAGCTCGCCACCACCCACCCCGGCCTCGACATCGTCGACCGTGTGATCACCCTGCGCCACGACAAGCTCCTCGGCCGCCTGCTCGACCCCTACGGCCGCTCCACGGGCGTCGTCACGCCCGACATCTGGGCCGAACCACAGAACTGACGCCACGTCGTCGCAGAGGTCCACCACACCGGACTCCACGCTCCCGTTCCGCGCCCTCTCCGACCGGACGCGGCGCCTGCCGTGCCCCCGAGGAGCAGCTGCCGGGGAACGCGGCGGCAGACCGCTCCACGCCCTCGACTACGAATTCCTGTAGGCCGTGCCGGCGAATCGGGCGCCGTCCCACGTCATCATCGAAATCCGGGCCCCATCCGTATCGAGTCGCTGCGCGGCATTGGCGCAGACGGTCCGCATCGGAAGGCGTGCACACCGCGCGCGCCACATCCGCACAGGATCGGCTCGCACGGACGTCGCTCAGGCCGCGCCGTAAACCCAGCCGCAGACCGTCAACCAGGGCCTGTCCGCAGCTCCACCCGGAACCTGAAAGGCATCCGACACCCATGACGATGAATGTTCCCGGTGCGCCGAAGGCCACCGCCCGGTACCTGCTACGCCAGCCGAACCTCTGGTTCTTCCCGACGCTCGTCATGATCGCGGTCAGCGTGGTGGTGTCGCTGTCCTACATCGGAGGCATCATCAACCCCACGGGCAACCTCCACCACCTCCCGATCGCGATCGTCGACGAGGACCAGGCGGTGCACGTCGACGGCCGGAAGGTGCACCTCGGTCCGCAGATCGTCCGGGGCATCACGACCGCGTCGGATTCCCGTCAACGCGTGGAATGGCGGACGCTGAGTCTGCGCGGGGCAGAAGCCGAGATGGACAAAGACGCAGTCTACGGCGCCTTGATCATTCCGGCTGATTTCAGCAGCGGCGTCCTGTCCTTGACCGGCCCCGTCGCGCCCCATGGGACGGCTCCGCGGCAGCCGAGTGTCCACCTGCTCGCCAACCCCCGTTCCGGCAGTGTGGCCACCTCCTCGGTTCAAGCCGTCGGAGAGCGAACGAGCCACACCGTATCGAGTCGTATCGCCGCGACGCTGGCTGCGCACATGGAGCCCGCGCACCACACGAGCCGCCGGGCGATCCCGACCGCCGAGAAGATATTGCTGGCCGACCCCGTCACGTTGCACACGAGCGAGCATCGCCCTCTCGGCAACCATTCCGGATTCGGCCTCAGCGCTTTTTACGTCAGCCTCGTCCTCACTCTTGGTGCCTATCTGGGTGCGGGCGTCGTCAGCAGCTCGGTCGATTTCGCTCTGGGATATCAGTCAGCCGAGCGCGGACGTCGCTGGTCCAGCAAGCTGCCGGTCCCGATCACCCGCACCCAAACACTGGTGGCCAAGACCGCCATGTCGGCCGTCCTGTCACCGGTCACCGCGACAGCAATTTTGCTCACGTGTAAATTCGCCCTTCACATGGATACACCCCACTTCGGTCAGCTATGGATCTACTCCGTATGCGCCTCGATCGCCGTCGGGGTGACCGCTCAAACCATCATTTCGCTGGTCGGAGGACTTGGGTCGCTGGTGGGCATGCTCTTCTTCGTCGCCTTGGCGGTGCCCTCGTCCGGGGGGAGCTTCCCCCTCCAGACCGTTCCCAGCCCCTACCGGTGGCTCGCCGGGTTCGAACCCATGCGGCAGATCGACGACGGCGTTCGCGCAATCCTCTACTTCGACGCCCGGGGCGATGCCGGCCTGACGCGTGGCTGGATCATGATCGCCTTGGGGTGTTTCGTCGGCCTGGCCCTGGGCCTGATCGTCGCGTGGATCCGTGATCACGGCGGTCACCAGCGGCTCACGAGCCATCAGATCACCGCCGCACATGCACACTTCCGCTCCACGGTCTCCCTCGCGGCCACAGCCGGCGGTACGCAGCACGAATCCGGTGGAAGGCCCGCTCCCAGAGCCGCTGCGCCCGACCGGCGCAACGCCACCGAGTCGACCGCTCCCTCGCAGGCAGCACCCCGCGTCTTCGGCCGGGTACGGAACTCTTACGGAGACGTTGTGTCCCTGGCCGCCATCACCCTTCTCTCGCTGAATGGGAGCCAACTGGGCCAGATCGGCACGCAATCCGATGGCTCTTACGAAATTGATGCGCCGGCATCCGGAGCCTGCCTCCTTCTTGCTACGGCGGACGACCACCAGCCCCACGCCGCCATCGTTCAGATCGGCGACAGGTCTCGATGCCACGACGTCGTACTGAGCGGACTGAGCGGGACGGTTCCGGCATGACGAGCGGTGGTCCGCGCCTCCGCCGTTTCGCCCGGTCAGAGTGGGCGGGGCTCGCCCGACGTCACTTGCCTTCTTCGGAGCCGGGGGGCCAGGACGTCGGGCTCAGAATTCCGAGGACATACGCCTGGGCGACCAGTGCGGTCCTGTTCGGCACTTTCAGCAGGCGGCACATCCGGGAGAGATGGTAGTTGACGCCGTCCGCCGTGAGGCCGACCGCCCGGGCGATCAACGCGGAGGTGGCTCCGGACGCGACCAACGCCAGGATGCGTTCTTCTTTCGGTGACAACTCCTGCACCAGATTTGGTTCTGCCCCGTGTGCCATCGGGTCGACGTGCAGGAACACCATGAGCAGCGTCGGAGTGATGACTTCGTCGCTGACCGGTTCCACGGTGAGTCGGCCGGTTCTCGTCATGCCCACGGCGTCCCACTCGACTCGAATCGGGTAGCGGAAACGACGCCCGAATCGAAGCCCCTCCGAGATCTTGAGCAGTGACTCCTCGTCCGGGGAGACCAGCAGATCGAGCAGGTTGAGATCACGCATATGTCCCGGCGTCAGGCCCCACAGGGCAGAAAATGCGGGATTGGTGATCATCAGCAATCCATCGGGCTGGCTGATCGCAGTGGGTGCCGGCGACCGGTCGAGCAGCCGCAGGAACCGGTTCCGCCAGACCGCCATCTCCTGTCGGAGGTCGGTCCATTCCTCCGGTTCATTGATCATGGACCAGTCGCCTCCTACAACGCGATACGCGATCAATAGCGCTTGTCTTCATGTGCCGAGATCACTCGCTCCGGCGCCTCCAGCGACGGCCAATGGCCCACGTCCGGCAGCTCGAGCAGCCGTGCCCCGGGCACGCTGTCGCGGATCCGCTCGGCGATGTGCGCGCCGGAGACCGGGTCCTGAAGACCCCACACGAACTGAAGCGGAAGGTCTGTCCCCTCGAGCGCCTCGACCCAGCGATCGCGGTACGTCTCCCGATCGCGGACATAGCGCAGCAGCAGATGGGAGTTCATGTGTCCGTCGTCACGGCTGTACGTCCGCCACATATCCACGCTGTCGGTCAGCGCGTCGTAGGCGGGTGCGAACGTGACGGCGAGGTCGGTGATGAATCCGTCCTGGTCGACCTGCGCGCTCAGCACGGGGCCGAACTGGGGGTCCAGGAGCCGGCTTTGCGCGTCGGTACGCCGGTGCAGTTCGGGGTAGATGCCGCCGTTCATCAGAGTCATGTCGACCAGGGCCACAGACAGCGAGCCCTCCGAACGTCGTGCGAGCAGCTCCTGCCCGACCGAGCTGCCGTAGTCATGAGCGACGACCCGGGTGGCACTCAAGCCGTCGTGCGCCCACAGTGCCTCCACCAGATCGGCCTGCTCCATCAGGGAGTAATCGTGCTCGTGCGGCTTGGCGGACGCGCCGAAGCCGAGGAAGTCCGGCATCACCAGGGTATGGTTGCGGGCCAGCTCGGGCGCGATCTTGGCCCACTGGTGGGACGAAGCCGGGTATCCGTGCAGGAGTGTCAGCGGGGGCCCGCTGCCCATCCGGCGTACGAAGATCATGTGCTCGACGCCGCGCAGGCGGAGAGAGACGTACTCGCCTCCTGACCACCAGGCTTCGACGCCATCGGTTGACCCAGCGGCTGACATTGCGCGCCTCGCTCTCGGCTCACGTGACATGTCTACTCTCCGTGTGTCACGACAGATGTTCACGACAGACGTTCGAGACATATGCTCGATCGGATCATCGACTCAGTACGCCACGAACGCTGACAACTTCAGCCGCACCTGCTACTTCGGGTGGCTCGATGCCGTCCAGGTCAGTGAGGAGTCGCTCCACGTCGGCGACGAGCGAACCGTAGACCTGCCATGCGTTCAGATCGGTCAGTGCGCCGCGCTCGAGCAGATCGGTCACCGTCGTATGCCAGGTCAGCATGCGATCGATCACTGTGCGCAACTGCCTCCGGGCATCGCCCTGACGTGCGTCGGCCGCCACACCGAGAGCGGCATATGTGATGAAGACCTGCCCTGCCAACTCGAGTGCCTCCCCGTATCGCACTGCGAATCCCTGCTTCAGGCCGTGGTCGGTGCCGTCCTGGTCGAGGTTGTCGGCCAGAGTCCTGGCGATGCCTCGCACCTGGAACGACGCCCTGTGGAGAACTTCGAAGGCGTATTCGTAGACTGCGGACATGTGCTGTCGGTGCGCGGCTGCGCGGGCGTTCCAGCGCAGGCTCTCAGCAGCCTTCTGCACCTCGTCGCGAGCGTCCGAGACCTGCCGCTCCAGCTCTCGTGCCCTCTCCAGCCAGAGGTGCGCGTGACTCGCAGACCGTCCTTCCCTCACGTCACGGCCCATGTCCCGCAGCAACGTGCCCGTGCAGCGGGCCAGGCCGCGCACGGCGGCGTCGGACTGGCTGAGATACGTCGGTGGGAAGACCAAGGCATTGACCGCGACTCCCACCGTGGCGCCTGCAAGGGTGGAGACCGCGGGGACGACCACATGCCCGACCGGAGCCGCTGCGGCGGCCGTCAGGCTGATCACCGCAGTCGAAGCGACTTGAAGCCGGTCCTCACCGTTACGACGTCCACCGGTGAGCAGCACCACGATCAGGACGGCCACGATGGCTCCGGCGGTGGCCCCCAGCAACCAGGCGGCGGCGACAGCCAGGGAGACACCTGACACCTGGATCGCCACCCGGCGCGCGGCATGGACCACCGAGCTGTACACCGTGGACGCATTGGCCATGACCAACGCCGTGCCGACGCCGAGGAACTGTTGCTGCCCCGGTAGCCACAAGGCGATGAGCTGCCACGCGAACACCGCTGCGACCAGGCTCTTCACGCCATGGCGCAGGACGTACTCACTCTCTCTCGCACGGACCGTACTGATCATTCGCAGCGCGGCCGTCCAGGCCCGCGGCATTACCGCCGTGCTTCCATGCCGCGTGCCGGGGAGAAAAGGATCCATAGTGCTGTTCCGCCGATGGGGTGTCTCGATGGTCGGTCCGGGTGTCATTGGTGTTCAGCGGGCCGCGTCGGCATCCTGGGCAGCGGCGAGCGACTGCTCCGTGGCCCGCACGAGCACCTCCGGAACGTCCGACGGGGGCAGTACGGCCTCCAGCAGCACCAGGTCGGCCGGATCGGCGGCGCTGGCCAGTGCCGCGCTCAGCTCGGCCGGTGTACTCGCCCGCATGGTGGCCGCCGACTCGCCTCCCATGGCCGCCGGGAGCAGGCTCCAGTTCCATCGGGGAATGTCGTTGTAGCGACGCTCCCCACCGTGGAGTACGTTCTCGATGGTGTAGCGGCCGTTGTTGATCAGCAGCACGATCGGCGTGCAGCCTTCCCGCAGATGGGTGCCGAGCTCCTGAGCGGTCACCTGTGCGGAGCCGTCCCCGATGAGCAGGATCGTGCGCCGCCCGGGCGCCGCGAGCTGTGCGCCGAGGGTCGCCGGGAGGGTGTACCCGATGGAGGCCCACAACGGTTGGCCGATGAAAGTCGCCCCGGCCGGCAGCCGCATCGCCTGCGCTCCGAAGAGCGAGGTGCCCAGCTCGGCGACCACTATGTCGCCCGGCCTCAGGAAGCTCTGGATCGTCGGCCAGAACGTCGCGTGACGCAAGGCTTCCGCGCTGTCGGAGGGCGTCTCGTCGGCCAGGTCATCGGCTGAGGCCGGCGGAAGATCCGGGCGCGCCCACGACCGGCCCGACTCGGCCAGCACCCCGGTCAGCGCACGCACGGCGTCGCGCATCGGCAGGGGAGCGAACACCCGGTCGCCGACGTGGGTGGCGCAGGGCTGTATGTCGATGGTCCGCTCCGCGTCGATACGGTGGCTGAATGCAGTGGTGCTGTCGCTGAACCGCACACCGACCGACAGCAGTACGTCGGCCTGCTCGATGGCGGCGAGCACCCGCTTGTCGCTGGCGGCGCCGCAGTAGGTGCCGGTGAAAAAGGGGGCGCTCTCGTCGAGCACGCTTTTGCCCATGGACAGCGTCGCGTTCGGGATCCGGCCGGCAGCGACCAGCTCGGCCACCTCGGCCCGGACACCGAACCGGTCGGCCAGGAAGTCGGCGAGAAGACCCAGTGTGTCGGCCTCGGCCAGCATGGTGCGTGCGGCGTCGGTGAACTCCTCCAGCACCCGGGCCGAAGCCTCCGGCGCGGGTACGAGAAGCGGCTGCGTCGGCGGCTCGGCCGGGCTCGCGGCCACGTCGGTGGGCAGTACGAGGTAGCCGGGACGCCGTTCCCGTTGGCTGGTGGCCAGCACCCGGTCGATCTCGGCGGTCGCGTTGCCCGCGCTCAGGTAGGCCTGGGCCACGGTGACCTCGGCGTGTGCCCGGGCGAAGTGCCGGTAGTCGCCGTCACCGAGGGTGTGGTGGAGCAGCGCGCCGGCCTGTTGCGCCGCCGTGGGCGGTGCGCCCACGATGTGGATGACCGGGACGTATTCGGCGTAGGCGCCGGCGATCCCGTTGATCGCGCTGAGTTCGCCCACACCGTAGGTGGTCAGCAGGGCACCGGCCCCGTTGACGCGGGCGTAGCCGTCGGCTGCGTAGGCGGCGTTGAGCTCGTTGACGTTGCCGACCCAGCTGATGCGGTCGTGCTCGACGATGCGATCGAGGAAGGCCATGTTGTAGTCGCCCGGCACGCCGAACACGTGCTGGACACCGATCTCGTCGAGCCTGGCAAGAAGGTGGTCGCCAACGGTGTAGTCGCCTGTCATGTCTGGACCTCGGTTTCCGGCAGATGTGCCTGTTCCATTGGTTTTTCGCTAACGGTTCGAGCATTTCACTGCGTAACGGACAAAACTACGGCGAAAACCTGGAGATGCTGAGCCAGGATTTGTGGAATCCACGAGCCCGGGGCGCTGTCGGGCCAACCGTTCGCCGCTCACCCTTCGATCTCACGGTTGCCCGCGTCCGCACCCCCCGCCGGCCGATCTTCCGTCCGAGATTTGAGATTTTCACCACCCAGTGCTCTGGATCTACGGTGAAAAGCCAGAAATGCTAGGGTCGAGTTCGTGGAATCCGAGAACCCGGCACTGTCGACGCCCCTCTCGGGCGCGGCCCGGAACGCCGTTGCTCAGATCTGCGCGCACATCACCGACGACCTGCCGGTGATCAGTCTCGAGGTCGTCCGGCGAATCCGGGCCGAGATCCCCGACTACGCCGTCGTGCCTACGGAGGAACACCGGGACTTCGTGCTGTACCAGGGCCGCATGCTGTTCGCCGGAATCGCCGAGCAGCGGCCGCCGGGGGAGGAGCAGATTGCCCACGCCCGGGAGCTGGGGCGGCGGCGCGCCGAGCAGGGCCTGCCCATCGAACTCATGCTCGGGGCCTATCACGTCACCTTTCGCGAGGCGTGGAATTTGATCCTGCAGCGGGTCACGGCCGACCACCCCGAGCACGTCGGCGACCTGACGCATCTGGTCACGCTCATCTGGACCTGGATCCGGGTCCTCACCGGCAACGCATCCGAGGCCTACGGCGAGGAAGTCCGGCGCGCTCAGGTCACCCGGGTCACCCTCGCCCACCGGCTGTTCGCCGCGCTCACCGCCGACCCCGTCCAGGTGGAGGCGGCGGCCCCCCTGGCCCAAGCGCTCGGCTACCGAGTCGACGGCGAGTTCCAGGCGCTGTGCCTGCCCGCCGAGGACTGGCAGGACGACCGCACCGAACAGCTGCGCCTTCGGCTGACCGCCCTGACCGGCGAACTCCACTGCGCCACCGCCGGCGCCCGGCTCCTGGTCCTGGGTCAGCGGCACGACCCGGGCGCCGTGGCCGCAGCCGCCGCGGCCATCCCGCCGCGGCGGGACGCCACCGCGATCGGCGTCGGCCTGTCCCGCCCCGGCCTGGCCGGGGCGGCGGACAGCATCACCGACGCGACCCAGGCGCTGTCCCGGACGGGCGAACAGTGCCGTGTCGTGTACTTCGCCGACGCCTGGCTCGCCGCCGGCCTCGGCGGGCAGGCCACCCGCTTGGCTCCGCTGTTCACCAAGGCCGTGGCCACGGCGCGCACGGACCCCCACCTGGCCCAGGCCGTGGTCGCATTCGCAGACCACGGCCTGTCGGTGGCCGCCGCGGCCCGCGGGTTGCACCTGCACCCGAACTCGCTGGCTTACCGGCTCGGCCGGTGGCACGAACTCACCGGATTCGATCCGCGCAGCGGCGACGGACTCGTCGCGTCCCTGGTCGCGCTCCGTCTCTATCAGACGTGACGGAGGATTCCTTCACCCTTGTCTGCCGTGGGGTGTGCGCCGCATGTGGACCGAGGCATGCGGGCGGACCGAGCGCATAGGTGCCGACCTGATAGCAGGTACGTAATGCCCGCAGGGAACGCTCACGACAATCACGGCGAGGGTCAACGGCGGGTCGGCACGAATGTTCCATCGAGCCGAACAGCCTCGCCCGCGCCCGGTCGCGGTAGCACTCTGACCGGAATGCGACTCCATGCCGATTGGCGTAAGCCCTACGAGAATTTGTAGTCGAGCTTCGGTGCGTCGCGGTCACGCAAGCCTAGATTGGCAAATGCAGGCAATCGCCCCGCAGTCCGGCGAGGGCGGCCAACCATTGGAAATGGTGTGGACCTCGACGACGCGGAGACGGTATGGCGGGTCTTCGAAGTTGAGCGGTGCAGGGTCGGTGGCCGCTGACTGTCCGTCACGGTCTGCGATGAGTGGGGTGGTTGTCGGCCCTGGATGTAGGACGCCCGTGGTCCCGGGTGATCATTTCTGTTCTCTACGCAGAAGGATCACTGGGGAGCCACGGGCTTGGTCAACGATACGACGTTGCTGTTGGACCTCGACGGGGTGTCCGTCATGCGGGTCGAGCGGTGCGAGGACGGTGGGCGCCGGGTCCATCTGGTCACGGCGGATGCCTCGGCCCGGGCCTGTCCGGCCTGCGGGGTCTTCTCGTCCCGGGTGAAAGGCTCCGCCACCACCCGACCCCGTGATCTCCCTTATGGCGAGCGCGGGCTGGAGTTCTTGTGGCACAAGCGGCGCTGGTGGTGCCGCGAGCCAGGGCTTGCGCAAGTTCCCGGGATCGCCCAACTGGCGTGAGGATGCCGCGGGTTGGGGTGGATGACAGAGCGGACACGGGATCCGTGATCATTCAGGTGTCTAAGCCAAGTGATCAAGAGGGTTCCCGTGTCCGCTGTCTCATCTTCCCCGATCCCTGCCGTGTTGGCCAAGTTGGGTCCGTTCAATCCGGACGACATGTCTGACCTGCGGTTCTTCCTGGAGGCGGTGCCCGATCCTCGCTCCCGGCGGGGCCGCTGGTACTCGCTGACCTCGATCCTGCTGGTCTGCGCGGCCGCCGCGGTCTCGGGAGCCCGGACCATCGACGAACTCGCCGAGTGGGGCGCCCGCGCCGACGCAGGGCTGCTCGCCGCGCTCGGCGTGCGCCGTCACCTGCTGCGCTGGCGGCATGCGCCGTCCAGGTCGGCGATCGGGAGGGTCCTCGAGCGTCTCGACACCGACGCGCTCGATGCGGCCGTGGGCGCCTGGTTGGCTCACCGCCATACCGCCGCAGCCCCGGGCAGGCGACGGGTGATCGCCGTGGACGGCAAGGCACTGCGGGGCTCCGCCCGCCTGGACCAGCCCCGCCGGCACCTGCTGTCCGCCGTCACCCACGGCTGCCCGGTCACCCTCGCCCAGGCTGAGGTTGGGTCCAAGACCAACGAGACACGGCACTTCCAGCCCCTGCTTGCACCGCTCGACCTGGACGGAGACGTGGTCACCTTCGACGCGCTGCACTCC
>NZ_JBITGJ010000070.1:0-44244 GCF_044456925.1 Streptomyces sp. NPDC050743 | reverse complement strand
CTGACGGCGATCCGGCTATCCCTGCCCTGCTCCGCAGGAGTCCGATTCCTCCCCGGCCTGAAGGCCGGGGCATCCTCGGAGGAACCCGGTGAACCACCCCCCCCGACGCGATTGCAGCTCGCAGAGGTGTCACAGGACTTCCTCATTACGGCCTACGCGGCCACGAATGCGTGAGATAAGTCTTTTCGCCCTGCTTAACGAAGGTGAAACGGCGGCCGCCGCATTCCGTAAAGAGGGTTCGCGACGATCGGGCACCTACACCGCCCAGCGCAACATCCGGAGCCAGATCGCGTGACTGCTACAGAATCCGCCCACACGCCCCTCGGCGGTCCCGGCACGGGCGCCACCCCCGAGCCCAAGCGCCTGCGCACCGGGTCACTGGGCATGTGGGGCGTCGTCTTCACCGTGCTGGCCACGGCCGCTCCCATCACCGCCATGACAGGCAACGTGCCCATCGCGATAGGCTCCGGAGCCGGCACGGGGACCCCGGCCACCTTCATCTTCTGCACAGCCGTTCTGGTGATCTTCACCATCGGCTACTCCGCGATGGCCCGGCACATCACCGCCACCGGCGCCTTCTACGGTTTCATCACCCGTGGCCTGGGCCGGGTCGCCGGGCTAGCGAGCGGCCTCATTGCGACTTTTGCCTACGTGGTCTTCGAGGGTTCACTGATCGGGATCTTCGCGTCCTTCTTCAAGACGGACGTGGAGACCTTCGGCGGGCCGAAACTGAGCTGGATCGTCTACGCGCTCGTCGGCATCCTCGCCATCGCGGTACTCGGCTACTTCGACATCGAGCTCTCCGGGAAGGTGCTGGGAGTCTTCCTGGTCGCCGAGGTGCTGATCCTGCTGCTGATGGGCGGCTCGGTGCTCTTCCACGGCGGCGGCCCCGACGGGCTGATGACCGGCTCCCTCGACCCGGCAGGCGGTTTCACCGCGGTGGCCGGCGGCAGCGTGGCGATCGGCCTGTTCTTCGGTTTCTGGTCGTGGGTGGGCTTCGAGACCACGGCGGTCTACGGTGAGGAGTCCCGCAACCCGACCCGGATCATCCCGCGCGCCACCCTGCTCGTCGTCATCGCGCTCGGCGCGCTGTACACCTTCGTCTCATGGATGACCATCGCGGGCAACGGCGCGCACAACGCCGTCACCATCGCCCAGGGCGGTACCGGCAACCCCTTTGACCTCTTCTTCGGCATCACCCAGAAGTTCGTGGGTGTCTGGGCCAAGGACCTCTACCAGGTCCTGACCGTCACCGGCTCCTTCGCCTGTGCGCTGGCCTTCCACAACTCGGCCTCCCGCTACCTCTACGCGATCGGCCGCGAGGGCCTGCACAAGGCCGTCACCCCGCTCGGCGCCACCCACGACAAGCACAAGTCCCCGTGGGTCGCCTCGATCGTGCAGTCCGTGATCACCCTGCTCATCACCTTGTACTTCTTCCTTTTCCAGGCCCCCAGCAAAGCCGCGCCGGACGTGGCGTACTACTACGAGTTCGGCCTGCTGGCCATCATGGGCACGATGGGGATCCTCATCGTCCAGGCGATCTGCTCCGTCTCGGTGATCTGGTACTTCCACGGCGGCAAGCGCCATCCGGAGACCCGTAGCTGGTGGCGGACTCTGCTCTGTCCGGCGGTGGGCGCAGCGGGCATGGCCTACGTCGTCTACCTGCTGTTCAGCAACCTCTCCTTCGCGGCAGGCGCCGCCTCCAACAGCCCCGTCTACACCCTCACCCCCTACGTGGTGATCGGTGTGGGCGTGCTGGGCGCGGTGACAGCGCTCGTGCTCCGGTCCACTGACCGGGCGCGCTACGAGCAGATCGGCAGCACGGTTCTGGCCGAGTCCCACGAGCGCTGAAAGCCCCTCATGCGTACCGCAGAGAGAGTTCGGAGAGGTTGACAGTATGGTCTACCGCAGCACTCTGCGTGGCGAGCGGTTCACGTTCGCCACGCTGCCCGAGCTGCTGGCCAAGGCGAACGAGGTGAAGTCGGGTGACCAGCTCGCCGGACTCGCCGCACGCAGCGAACGGGAGCGAGTCGCGGCCAAGCTCGCCCTGGCCGACGTGCGGCTGGCCGAGATCGCCGAGGCCGCCGTCGTGGAGGACGCGGTGACGGAGGCGGTCTCCGTGCCGGCCGACCCGGCGCGCTTCGCGGAGATCGCCTCGCTCACCGTGGGTGAACTGCGCGAGTCGGTCCTGGAGCCCGACTTCCGGCAGCGCTGGTCGGGCGGGCTGCACGCGGCGATCACCCCGGAGATCGCCGCCGCCTGCGCCAAGCTGATGAGCAATCTGGACCTGGTGGTGGCGGCCGCCCCGCTGCGCCGTACCACCCGCTGCCGTAACACCATGGGCGGTGCGGGCGTCTTCGGCTCTCGCATCCAGCCCAACCACCCCACCGACAGCGTGCGCGGCATCATGCTGTCCGCGCTGGACGGCCTGGCGTTCGGCTGTGGCGACGCGATGATCGGCGTCAACCCGGCCACCGAGTCCGTGCCGGTGATCGGCGAGGTGCTGCGCGGCGTGCACGAGCTGATCGCCCGGCTGGGCATACCCACCCAGTCCTGCGTGCTGGCGCACGTCACCACCCAGCTGGCCGCGCTGGAGGCGGGCGCACCCGTGGATCTGCTCTTCCAGTCGGTCGCCGGGACGGAGGCGGCCAACGCGAGTTTCGGCATCGACCTCGGCCTGCTCGCCCGCGGCCGGGAGGCTGTGCTCGCCCACCATGCCGAACGGGCGGGCGAGTTCGCCGGCGATCAGGTGATGTACTTCGAGACCGGCCAGGGCAGTGCGCTCTCCGCCGAGGCCCACCACGGCGTCGACCAGCTCACCCTGGAGGCGCGGGCGCAGGCAGTGGCCCGGCTCTACGACCCGTTCCTGGTCAACTCGGTGGTCGGCTTCATCGGGCCGGAGTACCTGGCCGACTCGGTGCAGATCACCCGCGCGGGCCTGGAGGACCATTTCGTCGGCAAGCTGATGGGTGTGCCGACCGGCGTGGACGTCTGCTACACCAACCACGCGGATGCCGACCAGAACTCCAACGACAACCTGCTGGTGCTGCTCGCCTCCGCCGGGTGCGCCTTCGTGATGGCCATCCCGGCCGGGGACGACGTGATGCTCAACTACCAGACCACCAGCTACCACGACGTGGTGAGTGTCCGCCGGACGCTGGGGCTGCGCACCGCTCCGGAGTTCGAGTTCTGGCTGGCCGAGATGGGCATCCGCTCCGACGGCCGCCCGGGCGGCGGAGCGCACGCCCTGCCGACCAGCCCGGCCGAGCTCGCCTCCGCGCTGGAGAGCAGTGGAGCCCTGCGCGAACTCCTCCCCGGAGGTGTGGCGTGACGGAGCACATGGAGCTCTGCGCCCCTTTTGCCGACCCGACGCCCGCGGAGCGAACCGCTGCCTGGCTGCGCGCGGCGACCCCCGCTCGTATCTTCACGGGCCGGGCGGGCAGTTCCTACCGCACCGCCACCCTGCTGGCCCTGCGCGGCGACCACGCGGCCGCGCGGGACGCGGTCTCGACGCCGCTGGACCTCGACGCCCCAGGGATGGCCGCGCTGGCCGACCGCTTCCCCTGGACAGTGGTGGCCACCATGGCCGACTCCCGGCACCGCTACCTGCGCCGCCCGGACCTGGGCCGGCGCCTCACCCCGCAAGCGCGGCAGACGATCCGCGCCGAGCACGGACCGGGCCCGGACGTGCAGCTCGTGATCGGCGACGGGCTGTCCTCCACCGCCGTACACGCCCAGGTGCCGGCTCTGCTGCCACTGGTGCACGAGGGCTGCGCGGTGCGCGGCTGGTCCGTGGGCCGTCCGATCGTGGTGCGGCAGTGCCGGGTCGGAGTGCTCAACGAGATCGGCGAGCTGCTGGACCCGGCGGTGGTCGTGCTGCTGATCGGTGAACGCCCGGGCCTGGCGACGGCGGAAAGCCTTTCCGCGTACCTGGCGTACCGGCCGCGTCCCGGGCACACCGACGCGGACCGCAACCTCCTCTCCAACATCCACCGCGCGGGGATTCCGGTGCGGGAGGCCGCGAGCCGGATCGTCGGGCTGGTGGAGGCGCTGATGGCCGACGGGCGGAGCGGAGTGGCCGTCAAGGAGCCTGCCGCACTGGAGAGCTGACTCACGCGCCATGCACCGAGCGACCTCGCTGCAACCACTGACCGGTCGTCCGGGGGGCCGGGAGCGGCTCCCGGCCCCCGCCGCGTTCAGGCGACCCGCGTGAACTCCACGGTCACCTCCGGTGGCCCGCCCGCCACCCCCCGGTACACGCCCTTATGCGGGGGCACGTCGTCGTAGTCGCGGCCGCGGCCGACCACCACGTGGGACTCGTCGGCGCGGGTGCGGTTGGTCGGGTCGTAGCCGCACCAGTCGCCCGCCCAGTACTCGATCCAGGCGTGGCTCTGCCCGGCGACCGGGCGGTGCAGCTCGGCCTCCTGCTCCGGGTGCAGGTAGCCGGACACGTAGCGGGACGGCAGCCCCAGGCCCCGCAGCAGGGCGATGGTGACGTGGGCGATGTCCTGGCAGACGCCCGTGCCCTGCTCCCAGGCCTCGGCGGCGGAGGTGTTGACGCCGGTGGTGCCGGGCAGGTACGACACCCGGTCGGCGACCAGCGAGGAGACGGCGACGGCCGTCTCGTGCGGGTCGAGGCCCGCCGTGGCCTCCCGCGCGTGGGCGATCAGCTCCGCCGGGACCGTCGTACGCACCGTCGGAATCGCGAACTCCAGCAGGCGGGAGCGCGCGGTGCGTTCGGCCACCTCCGCCCAGCCGGGCGGCCCGGGAAGCGGACCGGGCGGGGCCGTCTCTACCAGGCTGGAGGCGGTGATGGTGAGGTCGGAGTGCGGGTCCATCAGGTCGAAGCCGGTCACCTGAGTGCCCCAGTAGTCCCAGTACGACCAGGTCGCGGCCGCCGGGCCGACGGTCACCCGGCCGTCCAGGGTGGTCTGGCCGGGCAGCGTCAGCGGGGTCATGCGGACCTCGTTGTGCGAGGAGACGGCGGCCTGCGCGTAGGAGACGCGGGTTTCGTGCCGGATGCGGAGGCGGCGGATTCCCTTGCTGGTCACCATCACGCTCCTTCCTGGGCCCACTCGACGGCCCCCTGGTACGGGAAGAACTGCTCCGCCACCGCGTCGGCGGACGTCATGCAGGCCTGCTGCAAGTCACCCAGCAGTACCGGTAGTTGCTCCTCAAGAGCGTGCGAGTCCAGGTACTCCAGGCGGGTACGCAGGCGGCCGATCGGGCGGCGTGCCGGGTCCTGGCGGGGGCGGCCCAGCGCGGTCAGGCACTCCTCGGCCGTCGTCAGCGCATGCAGCGCCGAGCGCGGGAAGTCCCGGTCCAGAAGCAGGAATTCGGCCACGCGCGGGGTGTCGCCGAAACCGCCGTACACGCGTGCGTACGCCTCGTCGGCGCCGCTCGCGCTCAGCAGCGTCGGCCAATCCGGCGCGTGCGCCGCGTCCAGCACGCGCACGCTCAGCAGCCGTACGGTCATGTCGACCCGCTCCAGACTCCGGCCCAGGATGACGAACCGCCAGCTGTCGTCCCGGCTCATGGTGGAGTCGGCGAGCCCGAAGAAGAGGGCCGCGCGGCGCCGGACAAGCTCCAGGTAGGCGTACGGGCCCGTACGGCGGGCCGCGAGCCGCTGGTCGGCGAGGGCGTGCCAGGTGGAGTTGAGGCACTCCCACATCTCCGAGGAGATGGCCTCACGGGCGCTGCGGGCATTGAGCCGGGCGGCGCCCAGCGCACCCTCGATGGAACCGGTCGAGCGGGCGTCGAACGCGAGCTGGTCCAGCACCTGCTGCATGTCCACCGGTTCCGCCCCCGCGTCCACGCCGAGGATCGCGTACAGCGACCGGCAGGCCGCGTCCTCGTCGCGCCAGGGGTCCTCCAGCATGCGGTGCAGATAGGCGTCGAGTATCCGGCCGGTAGCGTCCGCCCGCTCGACGTACCGCCCGGTCCAGGTCAGCGCCTCCGCTATCCGGGAGAGGATCACGTCGTTCACTGCTGCGCCCCTTCCTGTACGACCGTGGTGGTGCCGTCGGGACCCAGCTGGCGGGGAGCGACGTCGGGCAGATCGCCGGAGCCGGCAGGGGCCGGCCGCTCGGCGGGGCCCTCGGCGAGTACCCAGGTGTCCTTGGAGCCGCCGCCCTGGCTGGAGTTGACGATCAGGTTGCCCTCCTGGAGGGCGACGCGGGTGAGGCCTCCGGGCAGTACCCAGACATCGTTGCCGTCGTGCACGGCGAACGGGCGCAGGTCGATGTGGCGCGGGGCCATGCGCTCGCCCGCGAGGGTTGGGGAGGTGGAGAGGGCGACGGGCCGCTGCGCGATGAAGCCGCGCGGGTTGGCGATGACGGCTTTGCGGGTGCGTTCGAGGGTGTCGGGGTCGGCCTTCGGTCCGATGACGATGCCCTGACCGCCCGCTCCGTCCACCGGCTTGACGACGAGCTGCTCGATCAGGTCGAGGACTGCCTCCAACTGCTCTGGTTCGTCGGGCCGGTAGGACTCCACATTGGGCAGGACCGGTTCCTCGGACAGGTAGTACCGAATCAGATCCGGGACGTAGGTGTAGAGCAGCTTGTCGTCCGCGATCCCGTTTCCGACGGCGTTCGCGAGCGTGACATTGCCCGCCATCGCCGCGCTCATGATCCCCGGGCAGCCGATCACCGAGTCGGGCCGGAAGTGCAGCGGATCGAGGAAGTCGTCGTCCAGACGCCGGTACACGACGTGGACGGGCACCTCGCCGCGCGTGGTCCGCATCCACACGCGGTTGTTCCGGCACAGCAGGTCGTGCCCCTCCACCAGCTGCACACCCATCAGCCGGGCGAGCAGGGCGTGTTCGAAGTAGGCCGCGTTGTTGGGCCCGGGGGTCAGTACGACGACCCGGGGGTCGGCGGTCCCGTCGGGCGCGGCGGCGCGCAGGGCGGCCAGCAGGCGGTGTCCGTAACCGTCGACGGGCAGCACGTGCTGCTCGGCGAAGAGGGAGGGGAAGATGCGGGTCATCGCGCGCCGGTTCTCGATCACGTACGAGACCCCGCTGGGCACTCGCACGTTGTCCTCCAGCACCCGGAAGTCCCCGGCCTCGTCACGCACGAGGTCGATGCCGGCGACGTGGATGCGCACACCACCGGGAGGCTCGATCCCGTGCGTGACCCGGTGGAAATGGGGGGAGTTGAGGAGCAGCCGCCAGGGCACGACGCCGTCCTCGAAGGCACGGCAGGGACCGTAGGCATCGGCGAGATAGGCCTCCAGGGCCCTGACTCTCTGGCCGACGCCGCGTTGTATGAGATCCCATTCGAGGGCGTCGAGGATGCGCGGCACGAGGTCCAGCGGCCACGGCCGCTCCTCGCCCGCGAAGGCGTAGGTCACACCACGGTCGGTGAACGACCGGGCCATCTGGTCGGCTCTGAAACGCAGTTCACTCGGTGCGATCGGCTGCAGCGCGGCCAGTACCGGCTCATAGGCGGTCCTGACCTCACCCGGCCGCACAAACATCTCATCCCACGCGTCGGCCAACGCGTATGCGTCGAATATATCCGCCATGAGGGGACGTTAAGTGCGGCTCGTAACGCGACGATCTCTACGTGATTTCCGGCAGCGCACTCGCGGCCGAGCAGCCTGTGGGGTGCCAAAAGTCTCGGGTGCACCCTGAGTGCGGATTGTCGGATGTTAGGCCTGACTCCCCTCGGCGCTTCACCGACTGGTCGGCAGCCAGGGTATGGGCCAAGCTGCACCGCGTGGTGCTGGACCGTCTTGGCGCGAGTGGCGAGCTGGACTGGTCACGGTGTGCGATCGACTCGGTCAGTGTCCGGGCGGTCAAAGGGGGCCCTTGACCGACCGAATCCGACCGACGTGGGAAGCTCGGGTCGAAAATCCACGTCATCTGCGACCGGAACGGGCTGCCGATCTCGCCAGCACGGGTCGCCTCGCGGGGCTCAAGGAACAGCCGGCAAGGTTCGGTCCACCGACTGGACGGCTTCGGCAGCCATGACGCCCCGGCCGGAACTCCCGGGATCATGGTTTCGCGACGTCGCCGGGAAGTCCCGTCCGAGGCGCGGCCTACCACGCGACGAGGGGGGACATCGAGTCTGCCGCGGAGCTCGTCGACGGTCGTGCCGTACGTCTCCCGCACCATGGTTCCGAAGGGGCCGAGGTCGAAGACGGCGAGGTCCGTGTAGACGCGGCTGCAGCCGACTCCGGTGAGCTGGTCGGTGCACAGCGGCACCAGCTTGGGCTCGCCCTTCTTCGTGAAGGTATTGGAAAGGCTCCCGTCGTTCTTCGCCAAGCTGGAGATGGAGTCGGGGCACGGCCGGGCCGTCTTCGCGGATGTGGAGGAGTCGGAGGCCGACCTGGACCGGTTCCGATCGTAGGTGGCGAAGATCGAGGCCCGGGACTACTTCGGCGCTCCGCTGCCGAGCCTCACGGAACCCTTATCACAGCAAGTCTCCAGGCTCAGCAGCACCGCTGAGTCCGTGACGCCTTCCGGGTCCTCGCGTTCAGGTGACAGAGCTCCGCCGCTAGCTTTGGGACGTGGCACACGAGGAGGCAAGGCGGGTGGACGTGGTCCACCGTCCAGGGGATCCGCCAGCATCGCCGCTGCATGTACAGGTGGGTGACGAGGTCGCCATCACCTTGCACGGAACCGCCGCCTACGGTTGGACTCCGGTCGAGGTGGTCACGGGTCCCTTGACGGTGATCGAGTCGGAAGTGACCGACGGCACCGTACGGGCCACAGTCAGGGCGACCGGTGCTGGTAAGGCGGAGCTGCGATCGACGTCGTCGTTCCGCGGGGATCCGTTCGGGCCGCGGACGCGGCTTTGGCGGCTGCTGGTGGACGTCGAGCCGTCGTAGGCGAACGACCGTTGCGGGACAACGGTGAGAGTCAGTCGCCAGTCCCGCGAGGGTGGGCCGTGTCGGTCGGGAGTGTAGGTGTCGGCCGAGTTGAGTGTGGCGCTTCCCGCGCAGGCGGCGCGCGCAGTGGCGGAGCAGGTGCCGCCAGGCATGGTGTGGTCGTCGAGCACCGTGACGGTGTTCGGGTTCGAGCTCCGGACCGTCGCCCAGTTGTAGTCGGCCGACGACTTGAGGGTCATTCGGATCGTTGTGCCGACGTGGAGGCAGGCGGTGCGCAGGGGGTCGTCGGCTGGCGGGTAGAGCACTGTGACGGTACCGCTGAGGCACGGTCGGGCGGAACTGGAGGCGGGCGACCCGGCGGGGGTCGGGCTCCCGAGGAACGTCCGGGTCGAGGCGGGGGCCGAGGGGCTCTTCTTGGCGGGCGCGGTGACCCCGGTGCCCGATGTGCAGGCGGCGGCTGAAACGATGAGGGCGAGCACCACGAGTGAACGGGCGCCAGTGCGGCGGTGCCTCACGATGCCCCCAGGTGGAGTCGAGACAGTCCGAAGGTGGGACGCGGCTGTCGCTCGATCCGTTCCGTGGTCCGGTGGCTCTCGCTCTCCGGTTACGGGCGATACAGGGAAATCCCTTGCGCCGATACAGAGGAAACCCTGTGTTTTTACTGTGAGTTGACTGCCCCGCGTAAATTCTCGGTTGCTTCGCGCCACACCGGCTGCATCTCTCTTGTTGCATGACATGTCCGGTGCAACCATCCCGGATTGCGAACACGCGCTCCATCGGCGTGAACGTCCTTCTTCTCCCCACATGCCGGGCGATCTCCGGCTGGCCGAAAGGATGTTCCGTGCCCCGATCCAGACGCATGCGCGGCCGCATAGCCGCCCTCACCGCGATCCTGACCGCAGTTCCCGCCCTCTGGCTCGCCGCTCCCGCGGCCCAGGCCGACCCCACACCCCACACCGCGGCGGCCCACCACTCGGCCGACACCGGCCCCGCCGTCCGCCACGACACCTCCCCCACCCTGCGCTCCATGGCCGCACACGCCCACCACGGCCACCACGGCAAGAAGGAGCAGGACGACGATCCCGGCGAGGAACGGCTGCCCCACCCGCCCGCCTCCCCCATCCCCGACCCGGTCGTCCAGTCCAGCCCCGGTGGACCCTCCGCACCCTCGACGGGTACGAACTTCGAGGGCATCGGTGCCGGCAACTACTCGATCACCGGTGTCCCGCCGGACCCGAACGCCGCCGTCGGCTCCAGCCAGATCGTCGAGACCGTGAACACCGCCTACGCGGTGTACTCCAAGTCCGGGACAACGGTCCTGGCGCCGACCGACACCAGCACCCTCTGGTCCGGTTTCGGCGGCTCCTGCCAGTCCACCAACGACGGTGACGCGGTGGTCCGCTGGGACACCCTGGCCGGCCGCTGGGTGGTGACGCAGTTCGCCAACGTGTCCTCGGCCTCCGGCCCGTACTACGAGTGCGTGGCCGTGTCCACCAGCGCGGACGCGACGGGCAGCTACTACCGCTACTCGTTCCAGTACTCGAACTTCCCGGACTACCCGAAGCTTTCGGTGTGGCCGGACGCGTACTACGTCACGTACAACATGTTCACCGCCTCCGGCAGCTTCCTGAACGCCGAGGCGTGCGCGCTGAACCGGTCGGCCATGCTCACCGGCGCGAGTGCCACCCAGCAGTGCTTCACCACCTCGTCCTCCTACGGCGGCCTTCTCGGCGCCGACCTGGACGGCTCGACCGCGCCGCCGTCCGGGGAGCCGGAGCTGATGGTGGGCCTGGGTACCACGAGTACGACGCTGGCGTACTGGAAGTTCCACGTGGACTGGGCGACGACGTCCAACTCGACGTTCTCCGGCCCGTCCACGCTGACCGTCGCGTCGTACACCACCGCCTGCGGCAGCTCCGGCACCTGCGTCCCGCAGAGCGGGACCAGTCAGCAGCTCGACTCGCTGTCCGACCGGTTGATGTTCCGCCTGGCCTACCGCAACTTCGGCGACCACGAGTCCGTGGTCGTCAACCACGCGGTCACAGCGGGCAGTTCGGTGGGCGTGCGGTGGTACGAGCTGCGCATGTCCGGCGGCAACCCGACCGTGTACCAGCAGGGGACCTACGCACCCGACTCCACCTACCGGTGGATGGGCTCCATCACCGAGGACAAGGTCGGCAACATCGCCCTCGGCTACTCGCAGTCCTCCTCCTCGGTGCATCCGTCGATCCGCTACACCGGACGCCTGGCCGGGGACACGCTCGGCACGATGACGCAGGGCGAGGTCACCGCGATCACCGGCGGCGGCTCGCAGACCAGCTACAGCCGCTGGGGCGACTACACCTCGATGTCCGTGGACCCGACGGACGACTGCACATTCTGGTACACGAACGAGTACATCCCGGCCAACGGCAACTTCAACTGGCACACCAGGCTGGCCTCGTTCACCCTGCCCAACTGCGGCTCCACCGCGAGCAACGACTTCTCGATCGGCGTCAGCCCGGCCGCTTCCACTGTCGCAGCAGGCTCGTCGGCGACCACCACGGTCTCCACCACCGTCACCTCCGGCTCGGCACAGTCGGTGAGCCTGTCCGCGTCCGGGCTGCCCAGCGGGGCGAGCGCGAGCTTCAACCCGGCCTCGGTGACCGCGGGCGCCTCGTCCACGCTGACGGTGGCCACCTCCTCGTCGACCCCGGCGGGGACGTACAACATCACCGTCACCGGAACGGGCGCTTCCGCCACCCACACCGCGACCTACACGCTCACCGTGACCTCCGGCAGCGGCGGCGGGATCACCAACGGCGGCTTCGAGACAGGCAGCCTGTCCGGCTGGACCTCGACCGGGACCACCTCGGTGGTCAGCTCCGGCGCGCACAGCGGCACCTATGCCGCCCGGGCCGGCAGCACGTCGCCGACCAACGGTAACTCCTCGATCTCCCAGACGTTCACGGCCCCGTCCGGGACCAGCACGCTCGGCTTCTACTACAACGTGACCTGCCCGGACACGCTCACCTACGACTGGGCCACCGCCACGCTCAAGGACAACACCACCGGCACCACGACCACCGTGCTGGCCAAGACCTGCGTGTCATCCTCCGGCTGGATCCAGAAGACCGCCTCGGTCACGGCCGGGCACAGCTACACGCTCACGCTCATCAGCCATGACGACAACTACACGGGTGACGCCACGTACACCCGCTACGACGACGTGACCCTGTCCTGACCGGCGTCGGGCCAGAGATTCGGTTTCTGAAGCGTCGTGCCCGGGGCGGACCAGCGGACCTGCGCCGGTGGTCCGCCCCACCTCGAACGTCCTCGTCTGAGGGCATACACCCCCCATCGACGACAAGGGGTCTCCTCATGTCGCGCACTGCTGTCCGTAGATCCGTGGCGACCGCCACCACCGCCCTGCTGTCGTTAGGCGGTCTCCTTCTCGCGTCTCACCCGGCACTGGCCGATGTCTCCAACGGCGGCCTCGAATCCGGCAGTCTGACCGGCTGGACCTCCACCGGAACCACCTCCGTGGTCGGCTCCGGTGCCCACACGGGTGCGTACGCCGCCCGGGTCGGCGGCACCTCACCCACTAACGGCGACTCCTCGATCGCCCAGACCTTCGCGGCGCCCACCGGCGCCACCCAGCTTTCGTTCTGGTACAGCGTGACCTGTCCCGACACGCTCACCTACGACTGGGCCACGGCCACCCTGACCGACACCACGACCGGCACCACGACGACCGCACTGGCCAAGACCTGCACCAACGGCCGGGGCTGGAAGCAGGTCACGTCCTCTGTGACCGCCGGGCACAACTACACGCTCAAACTCGTCAGCCACGACGACGACTACACCGGCGACGCAACCTACACGCTCTACGACGACGTGGCCTTCACCACCGCCGCCCCGCCGCCGGGCCTGACCCAGGTCAGCACCGACCCGTTCACCAACACCTCCAGCCAGCACGCCACCGAACTGGAACCCGACACCTTCGCATACGGCAACACGATCGTCGCCTCCTCCCAGGTCGGCCGGTTCACCGACGGCGGCTCCTCCGACATCGGCTGGAACACCTCCACCGACGGCGGCACCACCTGGCAGCACGGCATGCTCCCCGGCATCACCTCCTACCAGGGCGGCACCTGGGCCCGCGTCTCCGACCCGGCCGTCGCCTACGACGCCAAGCACGGCACCTGGATGGTCGCCGGACTGGTCATCGACTCCAACGTCAACGGCGCCGGCGTCACCGTCAGCCGCTCCACGAACGGCACCAGCTGGCAGAACCCCGTCATGGCGGTCGGCAACGACAGCCAGGGCTACGACAAGGAATGGATCGTCTGCGACAACTCCGCCACCAGCCCCTACTACGGCACCTGCTACGTCGAGGTCGACGTCACCTCGTCCGGCAACGCGGTAGTGATGAGCCGCTCCACCGACGGCGGTGCCGCCTGGTCGACGCCGGTGGCACCGTCCGGAGGCCCGAGCGGCCTGGGCGGCCAGCCTCTCGTCCAGCCCAACGGCACTGTCGTGGTCCCCTACTCCGCCAACGGCAGCTCCGTCCGGGCATTCAACTCCACCAACGGCGGCTCCAGCTGGTCCTCCAGCACGCTGATCGCCAACGTCTCCAGCCACGGCGTGGCCGGCAACCTGCGCGACGGTGAGGGCCTGCCGTCCGCCGAGATCGACGGCTCCGGCAAGATCTACGTCGCCTGGCAGGACTGCCGCTTCCGCTCCGGCTGCCCGGCCAACGACATCGTCTACGCCACCTCCACCAACGGCACCAGCTGGTCCGCCGTGACCCGCGTCCCGATCGACACAACCACCAGCGGCGTCGACCACTTCATACCCGGCATCGGCATCGACCCAGCCACCTCCGGTGCGACGGCGAAGATCGGCCTCTACTACTACTTCTACCCCAACGCCAACTGCACTGCGCCCACATGTCAGTTGGAGGTCGGCTACATCTCCTCCGCCAACGGCGGCAGCACCTGGAGCAGCCCGACCACGGTCGCCGGCCCCATGTCCCTGTCCCAGATCGCCGACTCCACGCAGGGCAGAATGGTCGGCGACTACATCTCCACCTCCGTCATCAGCGGCAAGGCGGTCTCCACCTTCGCCGTCGGCAAGCCCCCGTCCAACGGGCAAGCCTTCGACGAGGCCCTCTACACCGCCGGCCCGCTCACCGTCACCGGCGGCAGCGCACGCTCCACCACCCACGGCGCGGCGACCGTAGCCGCACCGCATCGGTCCGCTGGGTCGGTGCCGTTGCCCGTCCGGCGCTGATCTCTCCCCTGTCCGCTCCGAGGTGCGTTCCGGTGTCCGCCGGAGCGCACCTCGGCCACGTGCTGGGGTGAGAACTTGGCTGTGATGCGCTGTTGCCACCCCACAGGCACCGTGACTACCGCCGTCGTGCGGGCCTGGTGATGCTCCAGTTTCCTTTCAAGGGAAGGGAATTCGGACCTATTTCGGTTCTTTTCCCATGGCTCTTGGTGGGCCCGTCACGGGTCGCTAGGTTCGCTGGCGTGCGACGGCAGTGCTCTGCCCAGCACGTGTGGGGGGAGTGGCGATCGATGCCGTCGTGCGTCCGATTCGTCCACCATCAAGGGGAGATTCCGCATGTCCGGTTCCATTCGCATACCCCTGGCCGGGGCCAGACGGCGAAGACTGTCCTTCTGGGCGGTCGTGCTCCTGATCCTGTCGTTCGGACTGGCGGGCATCGCGTCCACGCCGGCGTCCGCCGCCCCGCACGGTCAGGGCAACGCCGCCCAGGCGGCGACCAGCAGCGGTGCTCGGGTGACGGCTGCCGTCTCCGACAAGCCGCGTCAGTACACGGCCGAGGAGCTCGCCCAGCTCAACGCCCGGCTGTATGACGAGGACACCATGAGCAAGGGCAAGGCGGGGCCCAAGCCCCGGCACGCCCCGCTCGGTGCCGCACTCGCCAAGCCGTCCTCGGTACGGTCCTTCGCCACCACAGTCCGTGACAGCGCCATCCCGACGTCCGGGATATCGGGCGGCGCCTCGTACCTGTCGTCGACGCAAGAACCGAGCACCGACGCCAACGGCTCGAACATCTTCCAGACCGGCAACTGGTACGCCACCCGCTCCACCGACAACGGGGCGACCTGGTCCTACCTCGACCCGTACTCGCTGTTCGGGTCAGGGTTCTGCTGCGACCAGGTCACCCAGTACGATCCGGCGACCGGCCGGCAGTTCTGGCTGCTGCAGTTCAGCGACCACCTCGTGATCGCCAACGCCTCGGCCTCCGGCTCGGGCGCGTACACCGGCTGGTGCTACTGGAACATCACCCCCAGCTGGATGGGTCTGGCGAACACCACGGCGCTGGACTTCAACGACATGTCCATCAGCAACAGCAACGTCAACATCTCCACCAACTTCTTCCCGAGCGGCGGAGGAAGCGGTGCCGGGCTGCTACGACTACCGAAGAGTCCGATGAGCACCTGCAGCGGGTTCAGCTACAGCTACCTGACCCGCACGGACAACCTCACCTTCAAGCTGGTGCCCGGCTCCACCGACACCCTCTACTGGGGCAGCAACTGGGGCCAGACCAACGGCAGCTCCTTCCGCGTGTTCGCGTGGCCGGAGAACTCCGGGAACTACTCCTGGTGGGACCGCACCGTCCCGTCGTACGGCTTCTACACCCGCAACAGCGGACAGAACTGCGCCAGCACCGACGGCGTGGTGACCAACTGGTGTCAGTACGCCGACTCCCGCGTCCTCGGCGCCTACCGGACCGCCGGACTCATCGGCTTCTCCTTCAACTCCAAGCAGGACGGCAGCCACCCGTTCCCCTACACCCGGTTCGTCTGGTTCAACGAGTCCGACAAGAACCTCAACGGCTCCGGTGACCTGTGGGGCAGCTGGGGCGCAATCCAGTTCGCCTCGCTCGCACCCAACTCGCTCGGCCGGGTGGGCCTGGAATTCGCCTGGGGCGGCGGCTCCGCCGGCGCCCACTACTACCCCGGCAGCGGCATCAACTCCCAGCCCGCCAACGCCATCGACACCAGCCCGAACTACTACCTGTGGGGTGCCGGCAATACCTGCACCTACGCGGGCCTGCCCCGCTGGGGCGACTACCTCACCGTCCGCACCTACCAGGCCGACCCGACCCGCTGGGTCGCCGCCGGCTATGCGATGAAGGGCGGAAACTGCGGCGCCACCGGGGCCTACCCAGAGCCGCACAACGTTCTGTTCTCCTAGCATCACCCGCAGCAAGCGATCCGGGGGCCGGACGAAGAACCGTCTCCGCCCGGCCTTCCGGGCCTACCCGCAGAGGAACCGACCAGCACCGTGGGCAGTCCAACCCTTATGAAGAGCCACCTTCGGACCGCGCTCGCCGCCCTGACGCTCGCCGCCGCGGTCTTGGCCGCCGGGTGCAGGATCTCTCACGGTGCCGGTTCGCCAGGCGCGTCCCACTCCGGGATCAAGGGCCGCACCATGGTCGACGGCGGCTGCCCGGTGGTCCGCGAGGAGAGCCCCTGTCCAGACCGGCCTCTGAGCGCCCGGCTGACCATCACCAGCGGCGACCCAGAACGGACGGTCGCCGAGACCACCAGCGACACCGACGGCCATTTCCGTGTCGCGCTGCCGCCAGGCACCTACACCGTCCGCCCCGCCAACCTCACCGGGGCCGTCGCCCCGATCGCCCAACCGGTGTCCGTCACCGTCACGAGCGGGCGGTTCACCACGATCGTCATCCCCTTCGACTCGGGCATCCGCTGAAGCCCTCCGCTGCTCGTCGGGTGCTGCGGGAACCGGACGGCGGACGAGGACGTCGCAGTGACATCCGGTGGTGCGAAGGAGTGGTCATGATGATGGAGGACTGTAGACGCGGTCGAGGATCCTGGCCCTCGCTCGCGGCCGCCGTGGTTGCGCTGTCCTGTCTGCTGACCGCCTGCGGAGGCAGCGGCGGCGACTCGGAGGCCGGCTCGGCACCGCCGCGCCCTTCCGCGAGTCCACCCGCCGCTACTCCCTCGGAGGGCGACCCCAGCGCGCCTGGATCCCCCAGCCCGCCGTCCGTAACAAGGTCGGCGACACCACCGTCGTCGCCGTCGACACGAGCCCCGTCTGCTCATGGGACGGCCTCCGCGTCACCAGGGTGCGTCGCGGGATCCGCCACTGTCGCCCACGGCCCCGGCGACACCTCCGTCCATGCCCTGTGTGTGCGGTCCGACGCGACGGTGACCGTCGTTCTGAAACCACGTGCCCAGGGCCCCTGGCCGCGGCCGCGTAGCAGCAACCCGATGCTGGCGCTGGTGACCTCGTCCGCCACCGAAAGCAGGGGCGTCACCCGGGTCACGGTGCGTGCCGCGCGCATCGGGGCGGTGACCGTGACCTGGGGGCCCGAGAGCGCGCCGCTCTTCACGCTGCGGCTGAGTGTGGCGGCGTATCCGGTGCAGTGAACCCGAACGCCAGACGGCCGGTGAGCCCCCGGGACTGGGGTTCGCACCGGCCGTCCGTACGGCGGGCCGTACCGGTCGGATCAGTCCCTACGGCCCTTGAGGCGCCGTACGTCGAAGGACCAGATGCCGCGTCCGTGGGTGGCGGCGTACAGCTTGCCGTCAGGGCCGAGGCGCAGCTGCACCACGGCCGTGGTGGGCAGGTTGTGCCCCAGGACCAGCCACTTGGTGGCGCCGGCGGGGCGGTAGAAGGTGGCCAGGTCGGTGCCGAGGGCGAGGCCGCCGTTCGGCAGGAGCTTGACCGTGTCGGCGGGGACGTCGGGCAGGTTGGCGGAGATGTCCGTCCAGCTCGCGCCGCCGTCCTTGGACTCGAAGACGTGGCCCACGCCCGCGCCCGGGCCCTCGGTGAAGCGACGGGAGAAGCCGTTGATCGCCACGTACACGTGCTGGGCGTTGGCCGGGTCGATCTCGAAGCCGGAAACGTACCGGTTGGGGATGGTGCCGTCGACCGGGAGGTTGAGCTGGTGCCAGCCGGTGCCGTCGGCGTCGCCGACCGCGATACCCCGGGTGAAGCCCTGGTTGTTGCAGGGGCCGCACCAGCCGACGTACACGGTGCCACCCGAAGACGCGACGGCAGTGGCCACGTGGCCCTCGCCGAGGTCGTAGGCGTTCGTCCACTCCTTGCCGGAGCGGATCGCGAAGCCCTTGGTGTTCACCCACACGTGCCGGCCACCCGCGATCCAGGTGTTGGTGTCCTTGCCGTCGGCGGTGATCGGCGCGATGAAGCGGGCGCCCGCACCGCCCAGGTCCTTGTCCGGCGGGGCGACCTCGTACTCGGTGGCCTTGGTCGGGTCCGTCGACCAGGAACCGTCGTTCACGCCACAGTTCTGGGTGACCCACATGTCGAGGTAGACGTACTCGGCGGCGATGTTGCAGCCGTTGGCGGGGTCGGCGATGGTGTCACCGCCGTCGCCGCCGAAATTGGAGCCCATGACCTTGTCGTGGCCGCGCAGGATCGACTGGCCGTTGTCCTGCAGACCGCCGGTGACGGAGACGCCACCCCGGTCGAGGTCCTTGCCGACCCCCACGGAGTAGTACTGGAGGGTATCGAGAGTGCCGTCGCTCAGAGACTGCCAGTCCTTGGCGTGGCCGCCGGAGTCGACGGCGCCGTTCAGCGGACGGCGGTAGATGCCGCCGTCGTTGCCGACGTACGCCCACGTCTTGCCCTTGTAGTTGCCGATCGCGACCGCGTGCTGGTCGGAGTGGGTCGTGGGCGAGCAGTCACCGGTCTGCTTGTCCGGGTCAATGCTCCAGCAGGGGAACGGGAAGTTCCAGTAGGGGCCCGGCACGGTCCAGCTCTGGCCGCCGTTCTTGGTCTCGAAGACCTCTTCCAGACCGAGGTAGACGTGGTCGGCGTTGACCGGGTCGACCTGGAGGAACTGGTTGTACCAGGACTGGATGCCGGGCATGTAGCCAGCGCTCTGCAGAGCGGAGCCGGACGCCTTCAACTTGGTGTAGTCCGCGATCTGCGTCCATGACCCGAACGGCGAGCCGTTCTTCGACACATACACGCCCTTCAGCCCGCTGTCCGGATTGGCCGCCATCTGCGCCGGCGACTGGTCGATGGCGTACAGACGCGAGCCGTCGGCCGCCGCGGCGAACGTCATGTTGCCGACGTCGGCACTGCTGGTCGGCAGGTCACCGAGCCCGCTGACCGGCTTCCAGCTGCCGTCGTCCTGCCTGGCGTACAGCCCGTTGTAGGTGTCACCGCCGCGCCAGCCCACCGCGAGCAGGACCTTGTCCGGGTCCTTGGGGTCGACGGCGATGTCGTTGGCGATGTTCTTGTACGGCGCGCTCGGGTCGTCCGCCTTCGAACCCCCCGGCAGATAGTCCGGGTTGGGGGCGAACTCGTGCTTCCAGGGGCCGGACAGGGTGGTCCTGGAGTGCGACCAGACGCCGGTGCTGGTGGCCGCCCACACCTTGGTACCGGCGAAGCGCAGCGCGTGGATGACGGTGGACTCCAGTTCGGCACCGCCCACGCGATCGCCGGGCTGGAACTTCCCGTGGCGCGGGTCCTTCAGGACGTACACGCCCGTGCCCACGAAGGACGTCGCCCCGGTGTTGGACTCACCGGTCGCGTACCAGAGCCGGTTCTGGCCGTCGAGGTTGAGGGTGCCGGTCGACAGGGACGGCAGCTTGTCGGCGATGGGCTTCCAGTGTCCGCCGCCGGTCGTCGAGCGGAAGACACCGCCGTTGGCGCCGCCCGCGTACACATAGCCCTGGTCATCGGCGGCGATGCCGGTGATCCGGCCGGTCACATAGCCCGCGCCGCCGCTCGAGTTGGAGTTCACATCGCGGTAGCGGGGGTCGTCGGAGTTGTACGCCCTCTTGGTGACGTGGTCCCAACTGCCGCTCGAGTGCTTCATCGACTGCAGCTGCTGCCAGGCCGCCCCGTAGGCGCCAGGCGCGACCACGCCGGGCGCGGTGCGGGCCTCGGTGAACTGGGCTGTCGCTTCGGCGGAGTTCTCCGCCTCGTCGGCGCCGTCGTCATCGCCGCCCTCCGCGGCGAACGCGGACATGCCGTGGCCCGCGTGCACCGCCTTCATGTGCTCGCGGCCGATGGCGACCTGGTGGCGCGCCTGCCAGGGCCGCGGTCTGGTGTTGTTCGGCGCCGCGAACGACTGGGTGCTTACCAGTCCGAACGCGGCCGCTACGACGGTGCAGGTTATGAACCGTCGCTGGTGCTTCGGGGGCAACATGCCCGCTCCTCCCTGCGACGGGCGTATGGGGGTGCCCGGCGCAGGACGGATCTTGGCGTGACCACAACAGTCACAGAAAGGACCCACAGGAAAAAATGGCGCGGTGTTTACCTTCTGACTCACATGGCCCCGAAATTCCCCCTGACCGCAGCTATTTGGGGCCGTAGATGGTGACGTGAGCAACCTCGGTCCCGTGCTGAGTCGACCAGGCCGACGCCCCACCCGCACGGACGACGGTGAAGGTGAGGTCACGCTTGCCCGGCAGCATCTTGTCGAGCGGAATGGTCACCGTGCCGGTGGGTCCCTTGATCGGGAGATCCAGGCTGTACGAGCCCGAGCCGCCGAGTGTCAGGCGCAGCCGGTATCCGGCTGAGGCGGTGAAGTGCGCGCCGGTGATGTTGTAGCCGATCGTGGCAGGCAGGCTGATCGTCGCTCCGGCGTGCAGTGTGGTGATGCTGAGTTCAGGGGTTGTCGTGGTCCGCGACGGTCCAGCCGTGCCCGGTGTCGCTGTGTCCAGAGGCGTCGTATGCGTTGCCGACGGCTCCGCTTCTGTTGCCGACTGCGTGGGGGTCATAGTCGTACGGGAAGGGGTCGGCCCCGCAGAATTGCCGCCGCCAGAGGAGCAGCCGACGAGCAGAAGTGCGGCGGCGGCAGCGAACGTAACGGCCGTGGGCTGAAGTTGGCGGCGGGCAGGCATCGGTTCCTCTCGTCCGGCCTCACATGGGGTGCCGGACCACGTGGTGTTGTCGGTTCGACGTGGGGGTGGTGCCCGGCGTTCCGCTGCTGGGCACCACCCCCACGCACGCGTGGGCTCAGAGGCAGTTCTGCGCGTCGCTGGTGGCGGAGCCGACGACGACGTCGACCAGTCCGCCGGCGGCGAGGTGGACGGCGTTCACGGTCAGGCCGAAGTCCGCTCCGGGAACTGGTGTCTGTTCATACGCCGACGACCTGCGCCGCACCATCCGCCTCGCCGGCCTGCTCGGGGTGAAGCACGTCGTCACCATGTCCGGCACGCCGGGCTCCGACCCCGACGCCAAGTACCCCTCCTGGGTCGTCAACCGCTGGGACGGCGTCTACATGGATGTGCTGGACTACCAGTGGGGCGTGGCCGTCGCGTTCTGGAAGGAGATCGACGCCCTCGCCTGCGAGAACGACGTCCGCGTCGCCATCGAGATGCACCCGCACCACCTCGTCTTCTCCCCCGTCACGCTGAAGCGGCTGGTCGACGAGGGCGGCCTGACCAACGCCGGTGCCGAGATGCACCCCTCGCAGTGTGTCCTCGGGGCCATGGTCGGGCGGTGCGTGGCCACTGCGCGAAGGGCAGTGAGCAGCAGCTATACGTGGCATCTGTAGCTGGGGGTGGCTTCAGTCGGCTGTTTTGCCGGGATCCTGGACCGGCTGCCATAAGTACTGGGACTGCTGATGGCCGGGTCAGGCCTCGTGGCGGGCTGACGATGTCCTGGCTCGGAGGATCGGGTCGTTTCGCAGGCGTAGGAAGGTGACGAGTAGAGCGAGCGCCTGCACCACGGCGCACGCCCCGATGAGGCCGTCCAGGTACGGCGGCGGGGTGAGGGCGAGCAGCACACCCGCGACGGGGAAGGGCAGCAGCAGGAGCAGAATGGTCAGGGAAAGGGTCGTGCCGAAGGCCGCGGGTGGGATGACCTGCGAGCGGAGGGTGCGCAGGACGACGGTAAGTCCTCCGTCAGCGGCCATGAAGAGGGCCACGAGGGTCACGTAGCCGATGTAGGAAGGGGCCTGGGGCACGGCGAGGCAGGCGGCAGCCGCGACGGTTGCGCTGATGACCCCGACCCCCCACAGGCCGAGCCGGTCGAGGCCCGCCCGGCAGCAGGCGACCGCGGCCAAGGTGAGGGCAGCGGCGATGGACCAAAGCGCGCCGGCGGCGGCCGGGGACTGGCCGAAGCGGTCCTCCACCAAGATGGGGCTGGCCGATTGCAGCAGTCCGAGCATGAGGTTGGAGCAGGCCAGTCCGGCCACCAGCCGTCGCAGGGACGGCAGCAAGCGCAACGTCTGCCATCCTTCCCGCAGGCCGCCGCCCGGCGCCGGTCCACCATGGCGTGCGGCACGCAGAGGGGTGGGCGGGGTCTGCAGGGCGAGTGCGGCGGACAAGAAAGACAGCACGCTCAGGCACGCCAGCATGAGGGCCGGGCCGGTGAGCAGCAGAACACCGCCCAGAGCCGGGCCGATGACGGTGGCCGTCTGGTCGATGCCGATCAGCACCGACTGCACCTTGTGGGCCTGCCTGTCGGTGCGGCGGCTGACGATGGCGCCGACCGCCTCGTTGGCGATGAAGCTGAACTGTGTCAGCGCCCCGGTCACGGCGGCCAGTGCCATGACGGTGACGGTCTCGACCGTACCCGGCGACAGTGCGATCAGCGCGGCAGCGGCGCCCGCCACCAGCAGGGCGCGGGCGAGCGAGGCGAGGAAGGACACGATCGCCGCGCCGCTGCGGTCCACCAGGGCGCCGGCGAAGCCGAAGGCGGCCACCCGAGGTATCCACTCCAGCGCGAAGGCCAGGCCGGTCAGGGACGCGGAACCGGTGGTGGCCAGTACGACGAGCGGCATGGCATAGGTCGACATGGAGTAGGCGAGGGCATCGCAGACGCGTGGTGCGTAGATCTGCCGGAACAGGCTGCCTGTGGGCATGGCAGCGTGCCGGCCGGCTGGTTGGACCTCGTGCAAGGAGACGGTCACGACGTGGGGGGCCTTCACTGGGCGGGCATGGACGGACGGCTGGGACGTGGGCCGCTGCTCACGCCGAGGAGAACGTCACAGTCACCCAAACCATGGGCACGGCATAACAGTGCACGTGAACTCCGTTCGAAACGCTGCGAGGTGAACAGGGGGCGGGCCCCACCGCGGGGGGCGTAAACGGGCCCCGCCCCTGACTTGGCGCTACCCGCGTAACTCCCTTGGACTGCAAGCGGCGTGATCCACCAGGGGTCACTCTGTTCAGCGCACTCCAGGTCCTGCGCGTCACGGGTGGCGGCGCACCTTTACAAGATCACCTCTGAACCGGGATCGCCTACTTCACATGTGGTCGCGGCAGGGCACTCAGGCCAGCCAAGGGGCGGTCAGATCTACCAGGAGTTCCCGCTCGTTGGGATCTGCATGGATGGTTCCGGTTCATGCCGGCGTTTTCGCCCAAGTGAGGAGCCGGGCCCACCAGCCATCCCGCGATCGGCCCGGTGAACTGTCTGGGCGCCGAGGAATACGCGTGCGTCGCGCCGGCTCACCCGGTCTGACCGGCACCGTCCCCGATCGAGTCATCTCTTCCGCTGCGCGTGCACGGCTGCGCTCCTCCGACTCGCACATGCACCGCTGAGGCGTTGGCACGCCAGCGAGCACTTGCTCTACATGTTTCCCGCAGCCCTCATAGGTCAGCTTTCCGCACGACGGACAGACAGCACGTTGGCACATGATTCCCCTCACAGCGTCTTCATCTGCGACCTGCAAAATCGACAGTGTCGCCACAATCAAATTCACAATTCCGCCACAATGGCGCTCATATTTGCACCGGCTTCACAAGCAACTGACTCGCGGTCGGCGCGAGGGCTGATCCTGAGATCCAACAACGCCCCAAGTGACCTCCTGCCATGGTGGCGAAAATCCCGACATGCGCGACAAAAGTGCGTAAGTGCCGTGCGACGCACCTCACTTGGTGATGTCAAGTCGTCACGCTTGGAATCCTCCTTTTGGGTTTGCTTGGGACGCCGAACCAATGGTTCCATCACGCCCGGTCGGAGAATGGAGGAACGGTTCCGTAGTGTGACAGGCCGTCATCGCGTCGCTTTGAGATCGTCGACCGGGCGCGGCGAGGGCAAGATTTCGAGAACGGCAACCGCCCTCACCGAATGGGTGGTGTGGGCCGCTCGGAAGGGAGCAACGTGGGTTGCTCGCACGCCGTAGGATGCCCCCTTTTCCCTTTGCTCAGAGGGAGCTTGCAAGGTTGGCGCAGCTACTACTGTGACACGGAGGATCGGTGGCTCGGCTGCGCGCGCTACCAGATGTCGCTCACCGGTGAGCGTGTGCCGATCAGTCTGCTGCCCAACGGGGCCCGCGCACGGCACCTCGAAGACGTGGCCACCGGCGCGGACCGATCCGCCGCCGACCCGGAGCAGACACCCCAGCAGGCCCCGCCTCCACGGCACGATCCGTGGTCAGCGCAGAGCGCCTCTTGGCCGCAGCCAGCGACGGCCCAGCCACCTCAGCCGCATGTACCCGCGACCGCGGCACCAGAGACCGTGGCTCAGTTCGGGGCGGTATCTCCGCCGATACAGGTCTCACATCACCAACCGTCATCCCCCCTACAGACGCCCCAACCTCATCACCGCCCCTCTCGTCACGCGCGGCAGGCGCCCGGCTCGAAGCGCGGCTGGTGGGCTCGATTCACCGAATGGATGGGAGGCCCCGCATGAGTGGCTACTGGCCCTGGTGGGCCGGCGCTGCCGGGCTCGCTCTGATCACCATCAACTACGCCCTCGCCACGGACCGGTCTTTCGGGGTGTCGTCCGCGTGGGATCGCGTGTTGCACTGGCGCAGGGAGCGCCTCCTGGAGCGGATGGACGAGGAGTTCACCGACGAGCGCGCTCTGGCTGACGCTCTCGCCGCAGCTACGGCGGAGCACTTCGGCACCAGCCCCGCCACGCCCACCGTGCCGCCGCTCACGCACGAGACGTCACAACTGCTCGAGACGGGCCTCGAACCGACGGTGCGTGAGGACACGTCCGCCACGAGCCCGGGCCCGGCCCCGCTGGTCACCCAGGCCGCCCTGTTGGTGTCGATTTTCTTCGGCGGATTGATTGCTGCGGTCACCTCCGGGCGGTTCCACCTCCGCCTCGACATGGGACCGGGATTCAGGAACGTGGTCACCGCGAATCCGATCACCATGATCGTCCTGCTGTTCGCCGGAGGCGTGCTGGTCGGCTTCGGCACCCGGCTGGCCGGTGGGTGCAGCTCCGGCCACGGACTCAACGGCTGCGGCCGTCTGCGCCCGGTCAGCCTCGTCGCTACCGCCGTGTTCTTCGGCACCGCCGTCGCGGTGTCGTTCCTGCTGTGGAAGGTGATCTGATGCGTACTCGGGGCGCGATACTGGTGGCCAACATCATCACCGGCCTCACCCTCGGCTATACCGTCTCCAACATCGGATTCGGCGACTACGCCGAGTTGAACCGCATGTTCACCTTCCAAGACCTGCGCATGCTCCTCTCGTTCGCCGGCGCCGTCGTGATCATCGTGTGCGCATTCGCTCTGCTGCGGGTCCGCCGCACCCCGGGGCGCATCCACGCCGGCGTGATCCCCGGTGCAGTGCTGTTCGGTACGGGCTGGGCGATCTCCGGAGGGTGCCCGGCCATCCCGATCGTCCAGGTCGCCGGCGGATACCTGCCCGCCCTGGTCACCATCGTCGGGGTCACCGTCGGTATGCGGCTGTGCCGCTGGGCCAACGCCCGCTACTTCCACCTGGACCGCGGCTCCTGCGGGCTGTAACCACTGTGCCTCAGCTGACCATGCCTGTATCCGGCCGTTCGGGGTAGCGCGAGTTCCGGAAGTTCGCGGGCCGGTCAGCCCGTGAGTCACGGCCCCGGCCGCCGGAAGGAGAGGAGGCAGAGCGCATGAGTTCCTGCGACCAATTTCAAGTCCTGCTGCGCCGCATCGGCCGGTGGTGGGCCGTCGACATTCCCCGCCTCGACCTACACACTCAATGCCGCACTCTTGAGGGTGCGGAGGAGCTGGCGCGCGGCCTGGTCGCCGAAGCCGTCGGGGCCCCTCCTGACCTGATCGTCCTGAACATGGTGGTGCCCGAACTCGAGCCTGTGCTTACTCCGGTGGCCGAAGCACGGCACCGCCGGGCGGCCGCGGTCGCCGCCGAGGACCAGGCGATCGCCGCCGCTGTTCACGAGCTCGTGGACAAGCTGCACGTCAGTCAAGGTGACGCCGCGCGTCTGCTCGGCATGCCCACAAGCGAAGTGGCCCACTTCACGCCACAACGCGGCACAGCGACCCCCGGCACACGGCAAAACGCAGGGCAGCAGCGCACCCCCGGGCCCGCGCCCAGTCCGCCGCGACCGGGCGCCGCCGTACCCGTGTCCGGCTCGCGTCCCGGCCTGCCACGGCGGCAACGGCAGACGGCCTCGCCCGCCTGGGCGATTCCGGACGACGGCGCTGCAGGCCGAGGCTGACAGGGCTTCCCCACCAGCAGGCATGCGGACGCCGAGGACGCCGTGCACGAGGCGATGCTGCGGGCCGCGGAACGCCCGGACCTCGACGACGAGCGGCTCGGCGCCTGGCTGACGACGGTGACCATGCGGCTGTGCGTCGACCGGGACCGGCAGGTCCACCGCGAGGCCGAGGTGGGCAGCCGCCCTACCCTCCTCGCGCCGGGCCCGGTACCGGTCGAGGAGGTGGTGTGCGACCGGGCCGAGGCGAAGTGGCTCGCCGTGCGCAGCGGGGAGCTGCCCGCGCGGCAGGCGGAGGCGCTGCGGCTGAAGTCCGAGGACCTGGACGTGAGCCAGGTCGCGGTGCGGATGGGACTCAGCTACCGGACCGTCGAGTCGCTGCTCGCCCGGGCCCGGCGGACCCTGCGCGCCTCGCTGGCCGGGACGCTTGGGCTGGTGCTGCTCCTGATCAGACGCGGGCGGCTGCGCGGGGGCGGCAATGCCCATGCGGTCGCGGTCACCTCGACGGCGGCGACCCTGGCGGTGGCGGGATTCGTGCTGCCGTACGCGCTCGGCGCGGGCGGATACTGGAACAATCCGGCGCCGCGACCGGCTGCGTCCAGCGACGCGCAGGCCCTGCGCAGCCAGGCCACGGGCCGCGGGCGTGCCCCTGGGACGCCCAGTCCCTCGCACCCGGCGCCCGGGGCCTGGGGCCGGGCGCTCTCACCCACCTTGGGAACGTCCCTGCCGGACGTGTCGGCGTCGCCGCTCCCGGAGCTGCCGGCGCCGCAGGTCCCACAGGTACCCGAGGTGCCGAAGGTGGCGCGCCTGCCGATCGCCGCGCCGGGCCTGCCGACGAAGTCGGCCGCCTCGTCGGTCCCGTCGCCCAGAACGGCAAGCCGGTCTGGAAGGTCGACGTCACCGATTCCAAGGGCACCGAGCACGAGGTCACCGTCAACGGCACCGACGGCAAGGTCACCGCGACCAAGGCCGACCGGGACAACGACTCCGACGACCGCAGCGGTGACGCCGCCCTCGCCAAGTAGGCCAGGACCGACCTGGTCAAGGCCGTGGACGCCGCCCTCGCCAAGGTCAAGGGCACCGCGACCTCCGCCGGCCTGGAGAACGACCACGACAAGACCACCGCCTGGCACGTGGACGTGACGGACACCAAGGGCAAGGACCACGAGGTCACCGTCGACGCGGCCAACGGCAAGGTCACGGCCGCCAAGACCGACGACGACAACGACCACGGCAACGACTCCGGCGACCACGACGAGGACTGACGGCACAGCACCGGCGTACGACGGACCGGGCGGGGACCGCTCGGGCGGACACCCCCGCCCCGCCCGGTCACACCGCGCTGTGGGGAGGCCGTACAGCGTGCTGCGGGCTACGCTGCCGGGCGGGGGCTGTCGTGGATCACGGAGTCAGTCATGCCGAAGCCCAAGCTGTCGAGGAACCGGTCGTCTCTGGGACACAAGCTGCGCTACGCCGTACGGCACCCTGGGCGGATCCCTCCCTATCTGCGCCGGGCCGCGCGGGACACCTGGCTGGGCCTGCGGCACCGCGACCACGTCGCGTACTACCGCGCCGTCATGGCCTCCGACACCGCGCGCAGCCCCGAGCGTGCAGTCGGCAGCGGTTCGGAGGCCGGCTGGCTGGCACTCGGGCAGATGCAGTTCGACTACCTGCTCGACCACGGGCTGAAGCCGCAGGACCGCATGCTGGAAATTGGCTGCGGGAACCTTCGCGCGGGCTGGCGGTTCATCGACTACCTCGCACCCGGCCACTACTACGGGATCGACATATCGTCGGACATCCTCCTCCAGGCACAGCGCACCCTCGTCCGCCGGAGCCTGCAGGGCCGCCTCCCCCACTTGGCCCTCGTCGAAAACCTGACGCTCGACTTCCTGCCCCAGGGCTGGTTCACCGTGGTGCACGCCCACAGCGTCTTCTCGCACTCGCCGCTCGAGGTGATCGACGAGTGCCTCGCCAACGTCGGGCGGATACTGGCCCCCGGCGGCTTCTTCGACTTCACCTACGACCGCACGGAGGGCACCGAGCACCAGGTGCTCCGCGAAGACTTCTACTACCGCACCGAAACCCTCCTCTCGCTGGCCGGACGGCATGGCCTGAGCGCCCGCTTCATGGACGACTGGGAACGGCGCCCGCACGGCCAGTCGAAGATCCGGGTCACGCACGAGGTAGCGGTGTAGCGGCGTCACCCTGCGGCGGTCCTGGGCGGTCCTGGTGAACCTGCTGGTGAGAGGCCAGTATGAGCAGTGGCCGACGGCCCCTGGGCCCTGCCGTCGGCGGCGGTTTGCCAGGCACACTGGCTGCACCGACCGCCTCGGAGGAAGCCTCGCCCATGGACAGCACACGACAGCGGCTCGCGATCCTGCACCCCCGTCGCAGCCTGGGCACCGTGTTCGCCCTCTCCTTCGCCTGCGTCACCGCTGCCACCACCTCCTCGGCGACTTCGTCAGCTACAACGTGGCGGCGCGCACGGTGCGGGTCGACCAGGACGACGTCTTCCGCGGCGTCGTGGGCGACCTCCACCAGCAGGTCGCCCAGCACCGTCTGTCGCCGTCGGACTACTTCAGCGTGAGCCCCGACACCGACAGCCCCCGCGACGACCTCTCCCGTCGCATCCGCGCGGCTCGACGCGTTCCGCATATCGGGGCCGGTCCGCAGACGCATCGGTGGCGGCCGCTATCGACTTCTGTGCTGGGGGTACGGGATGGGCACACGCCCTCGGTGACGTGTGTCCGGGTCGCTCTGCTTCCGTACCGTGGCCTGCTCCACGTCAGCGCGTCGTCGTGCGGCCTGCTCCGGGTGAGCCCCTTGGTGAAGATGAGGACGTCTTCGTGCTGGATCACCGCGAGCGGGATGACCTGGCGGCGGGCGTTGCGTACGTTCTTCATCTGGAAGAACGACGGCCGGGTGATCAGACGGCTGTCGCGGATGCCCGCCAGGAGGGCGACGCAGCGTTCGGTGGGAGTGAGGCCGGCTGCTTGCCCGCGGCGAGGACTGCCGAAGGCAAGTCGATGAGTTCCCCGCGTTCGCGCCACGGGCGGGTGGTGACCACGACCATGCCGCCAGGCCTCAGCATCAAACGACACTGGACGAGGATCTCGGTGAAGGCGTCCAGGAGCGGGTCGGTGGAGACGTGGGCAGGGTTGGAAGGGTCGTGGCTGTAGCGGTAGTCCTTCTTGACCACGCCGCGTTCGCCGGTCTCACGGGTGGAACGGACCTGCCCGTGCACGGAGTTTTCATACGGCGGTGACGTGACCACGAGGTCTACCTCGCCGTGCAGGGCGGCGGGGATGAGCTGGGTGAGTTTTCGGGCGTCGCCGCAGTGCACGGCGCCGGTGCTGGTGCCGTCTTGTCGGGTGGCGGAGGTGGCGTTGAGGCGTGCGAGGTCGGCCCATTTCGGTTCGTATTCCACACCGAGGGCGCTGCGGACGAGGTGGATGGCTTCGACGAGGGTGGTTTCGATGCCGCACATCGGGTCGAGGACGAGGTCGCCGGGGCGGGTGTAGGTGGAGATGGCCTGGGCGGCGATCCTGGGCAGCATCTTGGCGGGGTGGGCGGCCGAGCCGGGCGCGTAGCGGCCCTTGCGCTGCGCGGGAGCGGAGGTGGGAGCGGCGTTCCACACCGAGAGGGGGATGGGCGCGGCGGTGTCTCCTCTTTCCCGCGTCTAGGCGTGGCGGATCGCGGACAGGGCGATCAGGTCGCATTGCGCGACGCCCCGGGAGATGTCCGCGGGAAGGACGGGTACGAGGTGGTCGCCGACCGGGTGGGCGTAGGCGACGACGATGTGCTGGAGGTAGCGGAAGCCGGCGGTGCGGGCGGAAGCGATCAGTCTCCCCAGTGGGTCGATGAGGTATGCGTTTTCCCGGCGCTGGCGAGTGGCCAGCAGCAGAAGTCCGTAGTCGGGGAGGAGTCGGTGGGCACAGTGGAAGAAGGCGGGCCAGCCGTCCTCCTGTGCACCGGGCATCCGGCTTGGTCGGACGTCAGGTGTTCGGTGGGAGCAGGGAGGGTGTCGGGGTGGAGTTCGGCGAGCAGAAGGGAGGGCTTCTTCGCTCCGTCCCGGTCGTCGGCCGGGTTGGTGAAGGGGGAGGTGGGGATGCGGGCGTCCATGCCCGGTGCCGTGTCCCGGATCGCGATCTTGAGGAGTGGGGCGGGTCGGTCGGCGGGGCGTCCGACGAAGTCGGTGCGGATCTTGTCGAGGGCCCAGGCGGGCAGTACCGCGCCCGGGATGGGAGCGGCGTTGGGCTCGTCCGGGCCGGGGAGCCACACAGGCGTCGGCAGTATGTGGGCGGTACGACGGCGCGAACGGTGGGGTTCGGCATGGGCTGAGCGGCGCCCGGGAGTAGGGGTCCGGCCGCGCTCGTGCTGACGTGGGTAATAGGGACTCGCTGACTGATCTCCGCTATCGCGTTATAGGTGTTCGATCTCCTCGGCAGTCGCTCTGCCTGTGCGGCTTGTCGTCCGCCAGTCGGTGGTGGCCAGGCCGTAGGGCGTCAGGTGAACCGTGATGTGGTCGGCAAGTGCGCACGGACAGCCGCGAAGAGCTTGCGGGCCAGGGAGAGGTCAAGCATGGACGTCTCGTCGATGACCACCAGGTCAGCAGTCTCCAGAACGCCGATGTGGTCGACGAGAGAGTCGTTCTCAGGCGGCTTGGTCAGACGGTGCGCTGTCATCGCCGCCTGCACACAGGTCTCCTCCAGGCGTTTAGCGGCCTTCCCGTTCGGCACGGCCAGAGCGATGACCGCACACCGGCGTCGTCGGCCACCTCGACCAAGGTGCGCAGGGTATGAGTCTTGCCGCAACCCGGGCCACCAGTCAGCGCGGACAGGGGCCGGGTCAGCGCGGTATGGAGCGCCCGGTATTGCTCGTCGGTCAACCCGGCCGTCTCCGCCGTCGTCAACGCGGTCTCGAGCAAACGGCGTACACACCAGGCAAGTATCTTCGAGTACTACGCCGTAGTGCTCAACGCCGACGTCGCTCTGCGGCAGTCGGCGCCCCAAGACCCGAGCAACTCGCCTGCACGTCGCTCGCGCCTGACTTCAGCGCTCTGCATGAGCGAGCAGGGTGAGGAGAGCGCGGCGTGGCATCGTGCCGGTGGCGTGTGACGTCGTCCCGCTGCGCCCCGCCCACCAATCCCCCCTCCGTGCCGGCCTGCCCGGCGAGCGCGGAGGCCCCGGCCGACGCGCAATGAGTGCTCCAGGCCGCCCGATCCCCCGCCTCGCCGATCTCCGGCCCCAGCCCGCCCCAACCCTTCTCATCCTGTTTCGGGGTCGGCTGCGAGAGGCGCATAGGGGGATGTCGGGCTCCCGACCACCGCCGACAAGGCATGGTGACCCGCGCCTACGCCGTCCAGCGTGCGGCAGGGCACGGTCAGTTGTCGGAGGAGATACCGGCGGGGATGCCGGCACGGTCGGGGGCGGTGTTGTCGCCCCGTGACCGTGGTCGGGCCTTCGTGGTCTGTGGTTCGGTCGGGGTCGCTTGCTGCTGTAGCCGGTATACGCGGCGCCAAGCGGGACGGCGCCGCCCGTACGAGAGAGGCGGGCCGACGATGACCGACGTGGACGCGGGCGGTGGCGACCGGCTGGCGCTGGCCGTGCTGACGCAGTACCGGATGGCCACCACCGAACAGATGCACCGGGTGATCGCCCCCGAGGTGCGCATCGAGCAGACCCGGCGGCGGCTGGCCAAAATGCGTCATGAGGGACTCATCGACCGCATCACCCTGCCCCAGTCCGGACGGCTACGCGCATGGTTTCCCACCTCCTACGGCGTGCAGATCGCCTCGGAGTGGCCGGAGTTGCGCGGGCGGCGGCCACCGAAGACGGTGTCCGATCCCACTGCCGCGCGCCTGCGGGTCGGACACACTCTGACGGTGACCGAGACCGCGCTCCTCTTCCTCGAAGACGCGCGCCGCCGCGGTGAGTTGTGCCGGCCGCTGGACTGGCTGCCCGAGGTCTACCACCCCATCGGGGGTGGTGAGGCCGTCATCCCCGACGCGCTGATGTACTACCGGCGCGGACCCGTGGACGGCGAGGGATCGATGCTGCGGGCGTTCGTCGAGGTCGACCGGGCCACCATGGGCCCGGAACGCCTGGCCGCAAAGCTCACCGCCTACGCCCGCCTCTACCACTACGTGCCCGCCGCCCCGGGTCGCCACCGGCCGACCATCGGGCAGGAACCGGTGCAGGAGGAATGGCGAAGGCGCTACCCGCTCTTCCCCCGCCTCTTGTTCGTCCTTGACGGCACCGGCCCCGCCGGCATCACCACCCGCATCCGAGCCCTGCACGCGGCCGCCGTCGACCCCGCAGTGGCCGGCTTCCTGCACGCTGTCCCCGTGGTGGCTGCATCCCTTGCCGACCTGCGCAACAACGGCCCGTCCGAGCCAATGTGGCGCCCCATACGGGATCCCGACCGCACAGTGGTCTGGAGCCACGCCCAAAACGTATAGACCGGCCTGCGCAGCCGCTGCGCAGCGCCCACCGCCTCCGCGCGACGGCTGCGCAGAGTCTCCGACCACAGGCCCCCACCACAACCCCGACCGCAGCCCTGCGCAGGGAACTGCACACCGAGCGCGCAGCAGATGCGCAGCACTGGCGGGGGCTGCGCAGTCTGCGCACGCAGACGAATCGGAGCCTGCGCAGCCGCGCTCCTACCTGCCGCGGTCGGGCTCATGGTCGCCCCAACCAAACGGCCCACCACACCTCTACACACCCGACGTCTCGACGGGCACGTGGTGATTGCGCATCCCTGGGCGGGCGATGCGCACCCGGCTGCACAACCGACCAGCGGCCCTGCCCAGTCGGCGCTGCCGACGGTGCCTGTACCACCCCATTGCTGGGACAGAAGGCAGAGCCCCAGGTTCCATCGGGCGGTGCGGCCTGCGCACGGCCCGCAACCACACCCTCAGGAGTCTCAGGTCATTGGGCTGAAAGCAGGTCCCGAGTTTCCGCGGCGCATCCCCACGACAGCGTGACGCCGGCGCCACCGTGCCCGTAGTTGTGCACGACCACGGTGCCGTCCTCCCACAGAACCTTCTCCACACGGACCGTGGCACGGGTCGGTCGAGCGCCGACCCGGTGCTCCAGCACGCGAGCCTGGGCCAGACGGGGTTCGACCTCGGCACAGCGGACGAGGATATCGGCCGCCGCCTTGTCGTCGGGGGCCAGGTTGCCCTCACCGTCGATCGCTGTGCCGCCCAACACGACGGTGTCGCCGTGAGGATAGAAGCACAGCAGATCCGGCGAAAGGCCGGTGTCCTCGGAGAAGAACTCGGTCAGCCCCGGGTTGGTGACGACGACGTGCTGGCCGCGGATGGGCCGGAGTTCAGGATCCGGCACCAGGTCGCGTGCACCGAGGCCAGAACAGTTGACGATCACCGAAGCCGGACCGGCATCCGCGAGCGAGGCCAGCCGACGCCGCTCGACCGCTCCCCCGGCATCGCGTAGCCGGCGCAGGAGGTAATCCAGATAGGTGGGCATGTCGATCAGCGGCACAGTAAATCGGTAGCCCGCCGTGAACCCCGCCGGGAGTTCGGCGGGCTCGCACGGCCGGAAACCCGGCAAAGTCGTGGCCCAGTCCGGCGCGGCCTCGGCCGTGCGGGACGCTTCGATGCCGCTGGTGAGCCGGACGCCCGTCGCCGGCTCCTCCGCCAGCTCCCGAAAGACCTCCAGCGACCGTTGTCCCCACAAGTCGACCTTTTCCTTCGGCTCGACCAGATACGGCCCCCACATCGCCCCGGCCGCCAGCGATGTCGCACCGGGCATCTGCTCGGCCATCACGCGCACCGAAGCCCCGGCCTCGGCGAGAACGACGCCCGTGGTGAGCCCAGCCACTCCAGCCCCGACAACAACAACGCGCTCCCCTGCGGCCACGAACCTCACCCTATTCCCGGGTGAGTCGAGAGCGCGGGATGGGTTACGCCAAGCCCTGATCGACTGTGTCCGAGCTTGACAACGAGCCGCCGGTGTCCGCGAATCCCACCATGCAGTCGGTTCGGTTGGCATGTCCCGCTCCACTGTCCGAAGCGGCCCAGGAACTCGTCCTCTCGACGCGATCGCGCTGCTACGGTCTCGCGTATGACACTCTCGGTCTCCACGGCTCGGGCTGTTGATCTACGAATGCAGCCGGTCGACGAGGTACTCGACCGCGTTGCTCGGTCTCTTCAGGTGCGTTTCCTCCAGGAAACGGTGGTGCGCAAGCGCCGGTCGGTAGGAGCCCGAACAAGCCGCGATACCTGGGTCCGCATGGAGCGTCGCATGCTCAGCAAGATCACCGACCAGGGATGGAACGGTACCGAGTCCGCCGCTCGTCTGAAGGGCGTCGTCCAGCCCGCATGGCACGGATGCATGGTCTGGCGGGACACAGACGAGCCAGTGATGTGGCGGGCCGATGAGACGGACCTCCTGCCCAGAACTCCGGTCGGGAATGCCATCTTGAGTGAAGTACCAGAACTTCCCGACGAGTGGTGGAAAGGGTTGAACGCCTCGCTGGACGCGCTGGCGGCTCACACGACCAAGCGGGTCGCCACCCCCGACACCGAGACCATCACCCAGGCGTCGGTCACCGAGGCCATCCGAGCCGTCTTTCCCGGCGATTTCGATACAACCGTCCAGCGCTGGGTGCCGGCCCACGCCGACCTGAACTGGGCCAACCTGACGGCCCCAGTGTTCAGTCTCTTCGACTGGGAGGACTGGGGGAACGCCCCGCAGGGACTGGACTCGGCCTCGCTGTGGGGGAGCTCGCTTGCCGTCCCGTCTCTGGCCGATCGTGTACGGCAGGAGCGTCGGCGGGACTTCGAGAGCCGGGACGGCAAGCTGATGACGCTGTTCGTCTGCTCGAAGATCCTCGGACCGTACGCGCACCCTGAGGATCCTCGGTTGGAGCCCGCGCGGCGCATGGCCGAGCAGGTCATCGAGGAGCTTCAGGCGGATTGATTACGTGAGCGGTCGCGGAGGAGCTTCCGGTACTCCTGGACGGTCCGCTCCTCCACCTGGCCTGCCAGGGCTCCGACGAGTTCCCCCAGGTGGGTTGGCTCGTCGGTGCCCACGGCGATGGAGTCGACCCGCGGGAGGTGGTAGGCGGCCCGGAACGCTGCCTGGACGCGGGAGAGCCGGCCGCTGTCCTGGAGGAAAAGGCGGGTCCAGCCTGTCCCACACCGAGGCATTGGTGCTGCCCCCAAAGGGGCTCATCCCCCAGACCTCGCCACAACCCAGATTCCACGCTTTGATGAGCGTCTCCGCCGCGTCCAGCGTTCTGGCGCCGACCAGCAAGCCGGCGCGCACCATGAGTACCGATGGCCTCGGCACGGTCAGGTCGACCACGCTCAGCATCGGTGACGGATCCCACGACGCGACCCCCCAGGCGCCGCACAGCCCCTTCGCTTTGGCGTCATCCAGGGCGGTGCACGCCGCTGCAAGCAGATCCTTGTTGTGCTGGACGGCTTTCCGCAGCGAGTGTTCTGGGTTGTGCAGGAACACCAGGTCCGGCTCCCGTCCGAGGTCCTTAGCCGCCTCTTCCACAACCGAGTTCAGCCGCGTGGGATCCAGGGAGTGCTCCGCCCCGTCGGCCCCCGGGAAGTAGCCGACCTTCGTGGAGACCGTGAACTTCGGCAGCAGGTCACCAGCTGTCCGAGCCAGGATCTGGTGCGAGCGGAAGCCGAGGTAGTTGGTACTGGTGTCGAGCGCGGTGACGCCCAGGTCCAGCGCCCCGGTCAGGAGGCGACGTTCGTGACGAGATCGGTGTAGCCCGAGGACAACTCGGGGGTCAGGACCGCGCACAGCTCCTCCTTCACCAGGATCTCGGCGACCTCTACCACTTCGGCCCCGACGACGGCCGCGGCCTGTTCCAGCACGACCGGCCTGCCGCTCAACAGCAGACGCAGCGCCGGCAGGGCCTTGGCCCCGAGGGTCAGCCTCTTCCCCGAGGCCAGGACATCGACGGTCTGCCCGCTCTCTCGCATCCGGGGAGGGAAGTGGGTGGTGCACACGACGGCGTCGAGCGGCCCGAGGATGTCGAGGAACGGCACATGCCGAGGCAGGGTCGTCTCCTGCTCGTACGCGGCCAGGTAGTCGGCCGGGGAACGCTCGCCGAGCAGTGCCGTGGCGGCCTCGGTCAGAGCCGCGCTGTCGAGAACGTGCCAGCGGTCCAGATCGTGCCTGAAGATCTCGCGCTCGCGGCACCAGTCGGCAAGCCAGGCGAGCCAGCTGGCGCCGGTGCGTTTGGTGATGCCGAACGTGACGTGGAGGCTCTTCCCCGAGCCACTGCCGGTCCTGGTCGCCTGGTGCCAGTGGCCTCGGGGGATGTGCATGACGTCGCCGGTCCTCATCACCCCGGACCAGATGATCTCGTCGCTCGGGGTTTTGTTGGGGTCGGAGTCCCGGTGCATGGGGACCTTGCGGGAAGCCGCGCGCACCTCCCACTCCTTCTCGCCCGCGAGCTGCACGATCACGACATCGTGGTCGTCCCAGTGCAGGGGGAAGCCGGCGGCGTCGTTCGTCGTCAGGTACACATTGACCTGCACACGCTCATGGGACCACCACTGCAGCGCCCGGCACGCGACCTCCATCGTCGGGTCGAAGACGTTGGCCTGGTCGAGGATGAGCGTCGCACCTTCTCCCAGGAGGTTCCCGAGGCTGCGCATGTTGACCATGGGGATGCTCTGGCCTCGGGGGCTGACGCTGTCGGTGTAGTAGACGGCCGGGTGCACCTCCACACCGTTCTGGAAGCATCGGAACTGCGGGCGGTTCAGGCTCCTGCGCATGGCGATGTCGAGCAGCCGGTTGGGGGTCAGGAGGCGGGAGAGGAGTGCGGGATCGTCCAGACCGCCCCGCGCGAAGCCCTTCCCCAGTTCCTCGGCTCCGCTCCACCCGAGTGCTGTCTCGATCGCGTTGATCAGCCGATGTTCCATCGCTGTGCCTCCAAGGGTGTGGTCACTCGATGCGGACACGGCGGGGCCGGCACGGCCAGTTGCGCCGGCCCCAGCCGCTTGGTACGTGCCTACTCGCTGTCGTGCAGGTTGCCGTCGCCGCCCGGCCACGGCGCGTCGCCGGAGCTTCCGGCGTTGTCGGACCGGAGGCTGTCGTACCGGTCGTGGACGGCGGTCAGCTCTTCGACCGCCATCAGCAGGCCGCTACGGGCCGGAGGCGGTGCTATGCGCTCTTCCACCTCGTGCTCCTTCCTCTTCAGGTCTCCCGCCGGGGCTCCGGCGGGAGGTCATGGCCGCCTCACGGCCGGGAGAGATGGATTTCCGTAAAGCAGCGGTCTTTGGGCGGCATGCTGAGCTGCAGCTCCGCGCCTACGGCCAGGCGGCCCGGCCGCTCATCGGCAGGACGGCTGCGTCCTGGCGCATGTTGGCCTCCAGAACGCGCTGATCCAGTTCGTACAGGCACGCGCGGCACGCGAAGAGAGCCGCGTGTATGCCGCTCGACCGGACGGGCCCGATCCACGTCACCTCGACGTCGTCACGGCCACACCACAGCCAGCACTCGCCATGCGCCTGCCACTCATGCCGGTCCCACAGCGCATAGGCCGTCGGCTGGCCGGTGACGGGGTCGATGTCGCGGCGGGTGGGGCGGAAGACCACATCGCGGTCCGGAGACAGAGCCGCCCGTACTGCGTGCCTCCCCATCAGGCGACCGCCATCGTCAGCGACTTGGGCTCGCCCCCATCCCGGTGCTTGGCCCAGATTGCGAATAAGCCACGCGGTCCAGCGGCAGCCGTGCTCGTCTCCACCGCCATGGGCAGCGCCATCTCGGCCCATACCCGCTTACCGGCGCCGGCGGGCTCCCAGGCACAGCGCGCCGAGAGCAGTCGGACCAACGCCAAGCCGCGCCCGTTCTCGTCGTCTGCCTTGGCACACCTGGTCCGCGGAGCCGACGGGTCGCCATCCAGGACATCGATCACCAAGCGACCGGGCCGGTTGGACAGGGTGACGATGATCGGCCCCGCCCCGTGCACCACGGCGTTGGTGATGAGCTCGGAGGCGACGAGTCGGATGGCGTCGGCAGTCTCCTCGTCCAGCGGCACACCCCATGCGCGTACCCTGTCGACGATCTCGCGCCGAGCCGGGGGCACCTCGGATTCGATACCCGCGAGGACGAACCGATGGACGAGCGTGGGCATGGCGGACGCCTCCGAAGAGCTGGAGAGCGGCTCCATCCCCGACGGGGGGGCACAGGAATGGAGCCGCCGATCTGAGGAACCGCTCCGCAAGCGTTCAACTGAACTCGCTCGCTGGCGGCTGATACTCAGTCAACGGCGCTACCCCAGCCCACCGGAACGTTTCCAGGGGGTTTCTCTCGGGGACGCCCTCCCCGTACCCGGACACGAGAAAGTAGCCTTCCAACTACGCCTTGAGCGGAAGAACAGGAGTGATGACGTGCCTACCGAGCCGTTAGCAGTCCACCCGCTGACCTTCCTCCTCCAGACGCGTGGATGGGGCAAGGCCGAATTCGCCCGGCTCATGCAGGAACACGGGAGGAAGCTCGGTATCCCGCTCGCGACCAACCGGACGACTGTATGGAAGTGGGCACAGGGCCAGGAGCCGGACGCGGACGCCCAGCGCGTCCTCACCGACCTGCTGGGCGTCCCGCACGAGCAGGCACGTGCGGAGGGATGGCCCCGCTGGCTCCCCGTCTGGGAGGTGACCGGACTCACCGCTCCATGGACAGAGGCCGGTACCGTCGAGGCATTGTCCGATCTGGTGGGGAGTGGACGGATGGACCGCAGAGGCTTCCTCACCATCACAGGAGCCGCCCTGACCGGTCTCGCGGCGAACTGGGTGGACGCGCCCTCCGCCACGGCCGCGGCGCTCAACGGTGACCGGGTCACGGACACCATGGTCTCGACGATCGAGCAGCGCATCAGCACCCTCCGCACGCTCGACGGCCAGCTCGGCGGCGCTCGACTCCTGGAACAGGCACGAGGCGACCTGGCTCTGGTCACCGGCCTCCTCGACTGTGGCCGCTACACCGACAAAGTCAGGCTCCGGCTGTACGCGCTGGCGGCCCGTGTGTCGCACCTGACCGGATGGATGGCCTACGACGCCGGCCTACGATCCGCAGGCCAGCGCTATTACGTCGGTGCCCTGCGCAGCGCCCGCACCGCCGGCGACGACGCCTTCGGCGCTTTCATCCTCGCGGAGATGGGCGTGCACGTCTCCGAGGCCGGACGCACTGCCGAGCGCGTCGACCTCATCTCGACCGCCATCGACAACGCCCCACGCTCCCTGTCGTCCTGCACGCAGTCGTTCCTCTACTTGCACAAGGCAGAGGCGCTTTCACGCGACGGCGACCACCGCGAGGCAGGCACGGCCCTCAACCGTGCCACCTCCCTGTGGGAGCGCCAGGTGACGGACGACAACCCTGACTGGCTCGACTGGTTCGGCGAGGCACAACTGCGGTCGACCGAGGGAAAGGTCCTATTGCGCTCGGGGCAGGTGGAACGTGCGACCAGCTCCCTGGTGACCTCTGTGACGAGAGCCGCCCCCCGGGACAAGGCAGTACGGTCAAGCCGTCTTGCTGAGGCGCGGCTCGCTGGCGGTGACCTGGAGGGTGCGTTGGATGCCGCGAACTATGGTGCCGAACTCCTGGAGGACAGCGTCAGCTCCATTCGGGCCCTGAATCGCCTCAAGGAGTTCTCCACGCGGCTGGAGCCGCACAAGTCCGTTCCCTCCGTCCGTGAGTTCCGCGAGCGCCTGCATGAACTGTCCGTCGCCGTTTGATGTCGACCGCCTGACCACCGGGGACGAGCCCGTATCGGTGGAGATGGCTGCAAGACTGCCAGGATGGCCGACATGACGATCTACGGTGAGGTGGCACCCGGGTTCGAGCCGGTGCGGGCGGCGTTCACGGAGAACTTCACCCGGCACGGGGACCTCGGCGCGGCGGTGTGCGTGTACCGGAACCGCCGACCGGTGGTGGACCTGTGGGGTGGCGTGGCCGACGCCGAAACCGGTCGTCCCTGGACGCGGGACACGCTGCAACTGGTCTACTCGGCGACCAAGGGAGCGACCGCGACCGCGGCGCACATGCTGGTCGAGCGCGGTGCGCTCGACCTGGACGCGCCCGTCGCGAAGTACTGGCCGGAGTTCGCCGCGAACGGCAAGGCGGACATCCCGGTGCGCTGGCTCCTGTCACACCAGGCCGGCCTGGTCGCGCTGGATCAACCGGTGCCGTTGAAGGATGCGCTGGCCTGGCACCCGATGGCGGCAGCACTGGCCGCTCAACGCCCCCTCTGGACTCCGGGCACAGCGCACGGATATCACGGGCGGACCTGGGGCTGGCTGGTCGGCGAAGTGATCCGGAGAGCATCCGGCCGCTCACCGGGCCGCTTCTTCGCCGACGAGATCGCGGCCCCACTGGGCTTGGACTTCTTCATCGGCTTGCCCGCCGCCGAACGCGACCGAGTCAGCCACATGGTGTACCGGCGGCCGGACGTCGACCTCACCGCCCTGCCCACCGAGTCGGTCCCCGAAGAACTTCGCGAACAGGTCGCCGCCTGGCGGGACCCGAACTCATTCAGCAACCGGGCCTACGCGGTCACCGACCCAGCCGAGATCGACTTCGACTCACCGGAGGTGCAGGCGGCAGAGTTCCCGGCGTCTAACGGGATTGGTACAGCACGCGCGCTTGCGCGCATGTACGCAGCACTGATCGACGAGGTGGACGGCGTGCGCCTGCTCGCCCCCGCCACCCTGGCGTCGGCGACCGAGGAGCAGGCCAGCGGCAAGGATCAGGTCATGCTCATCCCGAGCCGCTTCAGCGCCGGATACATGCTGCCCACCGAGGCCAACCCGATGATCGGGCCAAGCTCTTTCGGTCACACCGGCCGAGGCGGGTCGCTCGCCTTCGCCGATCCGGAGCACGGTGTTGCCTTCGGGTACGCGATGAACAACATCATCGGGGGTACACACGATGTCCGTGCGGCATCTCTGGTCGACGCGGTGCGAAGGTCGCTGCTGTAACGGCAAGATCGGGATGGCTTCGCCGGAAAGCATGAGCGCCGAAGTGCAGTCGCGGCGGCTACGCCATCAACCGCCGATGCCCAGTCGAGGTAGAAGCCACTGGAGCGGAGGTGATGCCGACGACCTCTACCTGAACACCCCACGTTTCGAGCGTCCTCGCCGGCTCGACGCCGACGGCGGGGACGTCGAGCTGCGCGGTTCGACGATGGCGCTGGAAGTCGATCTGCAGCGCCGGATCGAGGCCGGCATGGAGGCCATGCTCGACATCCGTTTCCTCGCGTCCGAGTACCCGACCGGGCCGTGGCACCGGGGCCGGATCGACTCGCTCGGCCTGGACGAGAACGGCACGCCTGCGTGGCGCGACCGGTACCGCCGGGCGGACGTCGAGCGGCTTCGGCCCGGAGTGAGAGGCTGCCGGCTCTCCAGGGGCACGTCACAGCCCAGCCGGCCCGCTGTCGGACGAGCCGCCACTCCTGGGAGCCGTCCCCGTTCGCCTTCTGCAGGGTCAAGGGCGTCCCCTGGGATCCGCCGGTCGGGTACAGGTCGGTGTTCTTCACCGCCTGGAGCTTGTAGGAGCCGTCGTTGGTCTTGATGAGGTTCCAGCTGCCGGTGTTGCTGTTGTCGACCCACTGGCCGATCTTTGCCGGCCGTGACGTTCCCGGTCCAGATGGCTGCCGCTCGGCCGCCCGACTTGTTGAGCAGGGTGACACCGTCGGCGGGCTCGGTGACCACGTGCCAGTACTGGGTGTCCTTGTTCGCCACCGCTCCGGCGACCTCCATGACGACGTCGGGGATGTCTGCGTTGCCGATGTTCGCGGTGTTCGTGTGGTTCCCGGTGCCGATCACCCGACCGGTCCCCCGGTTCACCAGTTGGTAGTAGGCACCGGCCCAGTGGCCGAGGTCTACCTCGGCGTAGGCGATCGTGGGGTGCCCTGGTTGTTGAGGACGGCGATGCGGCCGGTGCCCTCGACGTACTGCAGATTGCGGTGGTAGGCGGCCGACGGGAAGAGCCCTGCCCTGCAAACGCGCTATCCAGCTCCGGCGTGGGGGTACCTCGTCAGCGTTCGGTCAGCAGCCGTCGCACGACGTACCCCGCGGAGTCCACCCCAGACCAACCGTCTTCGACCAATGTATGCAGCGATATGGGAGTTGTACGTGGTCAGCCACCCATTCATGTGATCCGCTTCTTCAGCCGTGGTATCGGCGCCGGCATGGACCGCCTGTGCACCGTCCTGGCACCGCCCTGACCTGCCGCTGGACGAGCTCTGCACTTCCGTGCTGGACACGCTCTCGGCCACGCCGTCGTCTGACGATGTCACCCTGCCGCTCGCCCAGACCCATGGCTTCGGCCCGAGCCGGATAGCCTCCTGGGCGGTCCCGGTCGAACTCAGCGCTGTCAGCGACGCCCGGTCCCTTGTCACGGCAATCTGGCTCTGTGGGGGCTGGAAAGCCAGGCTGCGGCGACCGAGCTGATCGTCAGCGAACTGGTCACCAACGCCATCCGTTACGCCGGGGGGCCAGTCCTGCTCCGTTTGATCCGCGACCACGTTCTGACGTGCGAAGTACACGACGCCGGCAACTGCTTCCCGCGCCTACGCCACCCTCGTCTCACCGACGGCAACGGCCGTGGCCCTCGTCCTCGTCGACCAATTGAGCCGCAGGTGGGGCACCCGCTACACCTCGGACGGCATACTCATTTGGGCCGAACTGCACATGACACCCAGCCCATGAGACCGAGCCTCGGGTCAAGAGGCAGCCGCCGCCGATGGATCGAGTTACCGTGATGGCGTGGAGATGCTCCATTTGCGGTATTTCATCGCGGTTGCCGAGGAGCTGAACTTTTCTGCGGCGGCCCGGCGCCTACATATGGCCACTTCGCCGTTGTGCCAGCGAATCAGGGACCTCGAGAAGGAGCTCGACCACCGGCTGTTCGAGCGTGATACACACAGCGTCACGCTCACGCCGGCGGGCGAGGCGCTGCTGCCGCTCGCGCGAGACGCGCTGGAACAGATCAATGCCATTCCGTGGCGACTGCGCGAGGCGACCCGACCGGGGCGCCCTTCCATGCTCGTGGGCATTCCGACCGGGCTGCATCCGAGGCTGAGGGAGCTTTTCAACACGCTCGCCGAACGCGTTCAGGACCGGTGCGTTCTGCTGCGCTGGCCCGGCACCTCCAAGGCTCTGGTCGCCGCCGTATGCGAGAACAAGCTTGCGTTCGCGCTGGCCCGACTGCCGATCAGCGACCCCTCGCTGGACGTGCTCCCCGTCATGTCGGAGCGGCTGGGAGCGGTGGTGCCGGCCGATAAGTTCGTCGGGCGGGACTCAGTGGAACTGCAGGACCTGGCTGACCTCTGCTTCGTCGTCGCAGCCAATGAGATCAGATCCGCCTATTTCGACCAGCTCGACCGAGAAATGTTCGAGCGTGGGATCAGGAAACGAATCAAGCTGACCGGTACCGGCTATGGCGGCATCGCTGAAACAGTTTCCAGCGGGATAGCTTTCTACTTTGCCATACTCGACCCGGAAAGCCCCATACACGGCTACGCGCTTGAGAACACGAAGGTTCTGCCATTCACTGATTTCGAGGCCCAGTTGGAGACGGCCCTAATCTGGCGCCGCGAGCGTGCCTCGGGCGGCGACCTGGACGAACTCGTCGAAGCAGCCCGCGAGGTTTTCGCCGATCCGATCCACGTCTGATAGCGGGGCCGGCGGCCCGTACGGGGGGTGGATTTTCGCGCTCGGATTCACACTGCCACATCCTGGCGGCGGTGTGACCGCTGCGGTCACACCAGCATTAGCGATACGATAATTCCAATTCCCGAAATGCGCCATTAGCGTTCATTGTCGTAGCCGACCAAGGCGATGAAAGGACGCAAAATGGCGGACGCACACATCATCGGGTCACTCGACGGCGTGCGAGTCATCGACCGCATTCACACCGCCCACGACCTGATCACCCCCATGCGCCCCCGTGCGCAGGCCCCAGGGCCCCGGCGTTTGCCTCGGATGTCTGGTTGATCATGTGATGCCGTAGAGGGCGAGGACGCGGTGGCGTTCGGTGTGGGCTCGGCGTC
>NZ_JBITGJ010000069.1:0-44614 GCF_044456925.1 Streptomyces sp. NPDC050743 | reverse complement strand
CCTCCGTGAGTCCGGCCACGGCCTTGATCCCGCCGTGCCCCAACGCCCTGGCCTCGGAGGCCAGATACAAGCGCCGCTGCCGCTCGTCCAGATGTGGCAGCACCGCGGCGAACTTCACATCCAGTACCGCCAGGACCTCATCCGATATCCCCATGCCAGCCCGTATACCACCGCACGCACCGGATCCGTGCGAAAACCGTCAGTAATTCCGTTACGGCTCCTAGCCGTCGATCACCCATTGCAGGTCGGCGCTGGAGAGGCCGAGGTCCTTCGTCATGTCGGGTGCGGCGACCGTGAGGGCGGTGTTCGCCATCACGATGATCAGCAGGCTCAGGCAGAGCACGAGCAGTGCCCACCAGCGCCGGGCGTAGGGGCGCTCCATCTTCTCGACCGGTTCGGTCATGACGAGTCGCATGGCAGGGGTCGCCTTCCTCGGTACGCGACGAGAACGTGGGACAACGTGAGACACGGAGTAGATTTGCACAGCGACGTGCAATTGCACAACGATGTGCAATGTACGCCGTTGCACAGCACTGTGCAAGTTGGCGGGGAAGGCAGAATGACGCCCATGACCACGGGTAACACCAGCCGCGCCGACGCCAACCGGCGCCGCATCCTCGACGTCGCCCTCGCCGAACTGCTGCGCGATCCCGACGCCTCCATGGACCAGATCGCGCGCGCCGCGGGAGTCGTACGACGGACGGTGTACGGCCACTTCCCCAGCCGTGAGGCGCTGATCAGCACTCTCGTCGACGGCGCGGTGGCGGCGCTGGCGGACGCGGACGCCCACGCCCGCGAGGGGGTGCCCGACCCGGCGGAGGCGGTGGCCCGCTCGGTGCTCGCCATCTGGGAGATCGCCGACCGCTACCGGCTGCTGATCGCCCTGGCCCAGCGCACGGTCACCGTCCAGGGCATCCGCGAACGTCTCGCCCCCCTGCGCGCGGGCAAGGTCCGGCAGCTCCAACAGGGCCTGGACGAAGGAGTGTTCAGCTCACCGCTGCCGGCGCCGGCCCTGGCGTACGTGCACGAGCAGACGCTCTTCGCGGTGATGGAGGCGGTGAACGACGGCCTCCTGACAGCACGGGAGGCGGGCCGCTCGGCCGCGGTCACGGTGCTGACCGCGGCGGGCGTGCCCGCCTCGACGGCCACCGCGCTGGTGGCCAGGGTGAGTGGCGAGGAACGGCGGAAGCCGGGCGACTGAGGCACGGGGATGACCCAGCCGCCCGGCGGCGGTTCCCGGATGCCCGGCCCGGGTACAGGCGGGGCCGGGCATCCGCAGTTCCTTCTGCGGGGTCAGGCCTTGGCCAACTCCCCGTCCCTGGGCCCGGGCAGCTCGGTGACCGTCCCCTGCCCCTCGTCCATCAGCGTGGTCTCGTCGAACGGCAGCGAGCCCGCGAGCACCTGCCGCACCCGCTCCTTGTCGATCTCCTTGGTCCACGTGCCCACCAGCACCGTGGCGACCGCGTTGCCCGCGAAGTTCGTCAGCGCGCGGGCCTCGCTCATGAACCGGTCGATACCGACGATCAGGCCGACCCCGTCGACCAGCGCGGGCTTGTGCGACTGCAGCCCGCCGGCCAGGGTGGCGAGGCCCGCGCCACTGACACCCGCCGCGCCCTTGGACGCCAGCAGCAGGAAGAGCAGCAGCGGGATCTGCTCGCCGATGGACATCGGCGTGCCCAGGGCGTCCGCGATGTACAGCGAGGCCATGGTCATGTAGATCATCGTGCCGTCGAGGTTGAAGGAGTAACCGGTCGGCACGGTGATGCCGACGACCGGCTTGCTGACGCCCAGGTGCTCCATCTTCGCGATCAGCCGCGGCAGCGCGGACTCGGAGGAGGAGGTGGACAGGATCAGCAGGAACTCCCGCCCCAGGTACTTGAACAGCGAGAAAACGTTCAGGCCCGCGACGACCCGGAGGATCGCGCCGAGCACCACGAAGACGAACAGCACGCAGGTGACGTAGAAGCCGAGCATCAGCACGGCGAGGCTCTTCAGGGCGTCCAGCCCGGCCGAACCGGTGACGGCCGCGATCGCACCGAAGGCGCCGACCGGCGCGGCCCACATGACCATCGACAGGATGCGGAAGACGAGCCGCTGGATGTGCTCGATGCCGCGCAGCACCGGCTGCCCGACCGAGCCCATGGCCTGCAGCGCGAACCCGGCGAGCAGCGCCACCAGCAGCGTCTGCAGGACCTGGCCCTCGGTGAAGGCGGACACGAACGTGGTCGGGATGATCGACAGCACGAAGTCGACGGGCGGCAGCGCGTCCGGGGACACCTGGGCGTGCCCGGTCTGCCTGATCGCGTTCGTCAGGTGCAGCCCGTCACCGGGGTGCAGGACGTTGCCGACGACGAGCCCGATGGCGAGCGCGACGAGCGACATCACGAGGAAGTAGCCGAGGGCGATACCGCCGACGGCGCCGACCTTGGCGGCCTTGCGTACGGACCCGATGCCGAGCACGATCGTGCAGAAGATGATCGGCGAGATCATCATCTTGATCAGGTTCACAAAACCGGTACCGAGCGGCTTCAGCTGGACCGCGGCGTCGGGCCAGATGAGACCCACGGCGATGCCGAGCGCGACCGCCACGATGACGGCGATGTACAGGTAATGGGTCCGGTCCCGCTTCACGCGGGGTGCGGCAGGTGCCGTATCGGGGCTTGTGGCGGCCACGACTGCCCTCCTTGACGTCTTCGTCGGTGAACAACCGGCGTGCGGCTCACGTCCGGGCGTTGCTTGGGGAATGCCGTGACTATCTCCCGCCCTGTGAGGGCGGTCACCCTTCCGTTCATTTAGTTCACACTTAACCGGGGAGGCACACTGCTGACATGCGCTTCCCGTCCCTCCCCCGGCCCCGCAGCCTCGCGGGCCAGCTGTTCGCCATGCAGGCCGTGCTGATAGCGGTGGTCGTGGCCGGGTACGCGCTGTTCACCTACGTCAGCGACCAGCGGCAGGCCGAGGACGCGGCGGTCCGCCAGGTCACCGCGGTGGCCCGCTCGATCGCGGACGCCCCCTCGGTCCGCTCGGCGATCCACACCTCCCACCCCACGGTGGAGCTGGAGCCGTACGCGCTCATGGTCATGCGGGACGCGGACGTCGACTTCGTCACGATCATGAACCCGGCGGGCATCCGCTGGACCCACCCCGACCGGACACAGATCGGCAAACGCTTCCTCGGCCGTATCGGCCCCGCCCTGCACGGCCACACCTTCACCGAGACCTACACCGGCACCCTAGGCCCCTCCGTGCGCGCGGTGACCCCGGTCGAGGAGAACGGCCGCGTCATCGGCCTGGTCAGCGCCGGCATCAAGGTGGAGGCGATCAGCGCCCGGGTGCAGGGCCAGGTCACGGCCCTGCTCGGCTTCGCGGGGGCCACCCTGCTGCTCGGCGCGGTCGGCACGTATGTGATCAACGCGCGCCTGCGCCGCCATACCCACGGCATGAACGCCACCGAGCTGAGCCGGATGCACGACTACCACCAGGCGGCGCTGCACGCGGTCCGCGAGGGCCTGCTGATGCTGGACGGGCAGTACAGGGTGGCGCTGATCAACGACGGCGGACGGGAGCTGCTGGGCCTCGGGGCTCCGGACACCGAGCTGATCGGCCGCTCGGTGGCCGACCTGGGCCTGCCGGCCCCGCTGACCGGCGCGCTGCTGTCGTCCGAGCCCCGGGTGGACGAGGTGCACCTGACGGCGTCCCGGGTGCTGGTGGTGAACACCTCCCCGGTGTCGGGCGGCGAGCGCCGGGGAACGGTCGTGACCTTGCGCGACGTGACCGAACTCCAATCCCTGATGGGCGAGTTGGACTCCGAGCGGGGCTTCACCCAGGCGCTGCGCTCGCAGGCGCACGAGGCCGCCAACCGCCTGCACACGGTGGTGTCGCTGATCGAGCTGGGCCGGGCCGAGGAGGCGGTGGAGTTCGCCACGGCGGAACTGGAGCTGGCCCAGGCGCTGACCGACCAGGTGGTCGCGGCGGTCGGTGAACCGGTGCTCGCCGCCCTGCTGCTCGGCAAGACGGCCCAGGCCAACGAGCGGGGCGTGGAGCTGGTGGTGTCGGAGGACAGCCGCCTGGACGACGGCCTGCTCCCGGCCGACCTGTCCGCCCGCGACCTGGTCACGATCCTCGGCAACCTGATCGACAACGCGGTGGACGCGGCGCAGGGCAGCGTCCGGGCACGGGTGACGGTCACGGCGTACGCCTCGGAGACCGAGGTGGTCCTGCGGGTGTCCGACACGGGCCCCGGTGTCGACCCGGACCATGCCGACCTGGTATTCCAGCGGGGGTACTCGACGAAGCCGGCCGGGCCCGGCGGGCGGGGCCTCGGGCTGGCCCTGGTCCGGCAGGCGGTGAACCGCCACGAGGGCACGCTGACGGTGACGGAGTCCGACGAGGACGGCGAGGGCGGAGCGGTGTTCGAGGTGCGCTTGCCGCTGCGGACCCCCACGGGTGGCAGCAGATGACGAACGAGCAGCAGCCCATCCGCGTCCTGGTCGTCGAGGACGACCCGGTGGCCGCCGACGCGCACGTCCTGTACGTCGGCCGGGTGCCGGGATTCGTCGCGGTGGGCAAGGTGCACACGGGCGCGGAGGCCCGGCGCTTCCTGGACCGTACGCCCGTGGACCTGCTCCTGCTGGACCTGCATCTGCCGGATGTGCACGGGCTGCAGCTGGCCCGCTCCCTGCGGGCGGCCGGCCACCACACGGACGTCATAGCGGTGACGTCGGCCCGGGACCTGGCGGTGGTCCGCGAGGGTGTCTCGCTCGGCGTCGTCCAGTACGTCCTGAAGCCCTTCACCTTCGCCACGCTCCGGGACCGCCTGGTCCGCTACGCCGAGTTCCGCGCGGCGGTGGGCGAGGCGAGCGGCCAGGACGAGGTCGACCGCGCACTGGCCGCCCTGCGCGCGCCGTCACCGGCGGCCCTGCCGAAGGGCTTGAGCGGTCCGACGCTGGAGCGGGTGACGGGAGCCCTGCGGGAGGCGTCCGAGGGCCTGACCGCGGCCGGGGTGGCCGAGGCGGTCGGCATCTCCCGGATCACCGCGCGACGCTATCTGGAGCACCTGGTGGAGGCGGGGCGGGCCGCGCGGAAGCCGGTGTACGGGCAGGTGGGGAGGCCGGAGCTGGTGTACCGGTGGGTGGCGCAGGGGCGGTGAGAGCAGCGCGTCCCGGCGGGCTCGGCCGCATGTCCGCACGTCCGCCGCGACCGGCGTGGTCGCGATGCAGGCGCACGACCCGAGCTGAACGCCAACTCCAATCCCGCGCAAGCTCATTGACCTGACTAGACCACTCCTCTTACCTTCGCACGGCAACCGCCTGGCCACTCAGCAGTGCGCCCTCAGGAGGTCATGCCCGTGCGCCCCACCGCCGCCTATTCCGCCCTCCTCGCCGCCGCTCTCGCCGCAAGCGCCCTCACCGCGTGCGGCAACGGCTCCGGAAGCAGTCCACGGACAACTCCGTGAAGGTGATGGACACCTACCTCGCCGCGATCAAGAAGGACTTCGAGAAGAAGTACCCGGGGAAGAAAGTCGAGTTCGTGCCGATCAAGGCCCCGGACGCCGAGTACTACACCAAGCTCCAGCAGATGCTCCGCTCCCCGAGGACCGCGCCCGACCTCGTCTACGAGGACACGTTCCTCATCAACTCCGACATCACCAGCGGGTACTTGAAGCCCCTCGACCCGTACCTCGCCAAGTGGCCGGACTGGAATCAGTTCATCGACACCGCCAAAGCGGCCGCGAAGGGACAGGACGGGAAGACCTACGGCGTTCCGGACGGGACCGACACCCGTGGGCTGTGGTTCGACAAGCGGGTGTTCAAGAAGGCCGGGCTACCGGAGAACTGGCAGCCGAAGACCTGGGACGACGTCCTCGCCGCCGCCCGGACCATCAAGCGGAAGGTCCCCGGCGTCACCCCGCTCAACGTCTACACCGGCAAGCCGGCGGGTGAGCGCGCCACCATGCAGGGATTCGAGATGCTCCTGTACGGCACGGGCGACGGCACCTCCGACCCGCTCTACGACAGCACGACGAAGAAATGGATCACGGCCGGCCAGGGCTTCAAGGACGCGCTGAGGTTCGTCGAGACCGTCTACAAGGAGAAGCTCGGGCCCGACGTCTCCGACGCCCTCGACCCCAACTTCGCCACCAGCGTCAACGGCGAGCTCCTCCCCCAGGGCAAGCTCGGCATCGACCTCGACGGCTCCTGGCTGCCGCAGGAGTGGCTGCCGGGCAGCGGGCACGAGTGGCCCGACTGGTCCAGACAGCTGGGGCTGGCGTACATGCCCACGCAAGCCGGGCAGGCCCCGGGCAAGGTGAGCATGTCCGGCGGCTGGACCTGGGCCGTCCCGGCCAAGGCCGGCAACCCGGACCTCGCCTTCGACTTCATCAAGACCATGCAGACCGAGGCGAACGCCAAGAAGTGGTACATCGCCAACTCCGGGATCTCCGTACGGAAGGACGTCGCCGCCGACCCCTCGTACGCCTCCGCCCAGCCCGGCATCCGGTTCTTCACCGACCTGGTGTCCAGCACGCACTACCGGCCCGCGTATCCGGCGTACCCGAAGGTGTCGACGGCCATCCAGGAGGCCATGGAGGGCGTGACGACGGGTGACCAGTCGGTGGAGAAGGCGGCGAGCGGGTACGACGACACGCTCAAGGACGTGACCGGCGGCCAAGTGGTCGGCAAATGACGCGCCGGATCGGCCGCGCGCTCCCGCTCACCCCCGCCGTCGTCCTCCTCCTGCTCTTCCTCGCCGGGCCGATCGCCTACTGCGTCTGGATCGCCTTCACCGACCTGCAGCTGACCGGTCAGGCGCACTCGTCGTTCGTCGGGTTCGCCAACTTCCGGCACGCCTTCCAGGACGAGGCGTTCCTGAACGCCGTCTGGCTGACCCTGGTGTTCACCGTGCTGTCCTCGCTCATCGGGCAGAACACCCTGGGGCTCGCCCTGGCCGCGCTCATGAAGCGGGCCTCGAAGCCGGTGCGCACGCTCACCGGCGGGGTCGTGGTCACGGCGTGGGTGCTGCCGGAAGTCGTCGCCGGGTTCCTGCTGTACGCCTTCTTCCGGCGCGAGGGAACCCTCAACGCCATCGTGGACCGGCTGCACCTGCCCGGCCAGAACTGGCTGTTCACGCTGCCCATCCTTGCCGTGTCCTTCGCCAACGTCTGGCGCGGTACGGCGTTCTCGATGCTCGTCTACTCCGCCGCGCTGGACGAGATGCCCGCCGAGATCACGGAGGCCGCCGAGGTGGACGGGGCCGGCGGATGGCGGCGGATGTGGCACATCACCCTGCCGATGATCCGGCGCTCCATCGGCACCAACTGATGCTCAACACCCTGCAGACGCTGTCCGTCTTCGGGCTGATCTGGGTGATGACCCGGGGCGGGCCCGGCGACAAGAGCCAGACCCTGCCGCTGTTCATGTACGAACAGGCCTTCCAGAACAGCATGATCGGGTACGGCACCGCGGTCGCCCTGCTCCTGCTGCTCGTCGGATCGCTGTTCTCGGTCGTCTATCTGCGGCTGCTGCGGACGGAGGTGTGACGCCCGGATGCCCCGCAAGCGCACCTCGCGGCGGCTCGCCGCCGATGTCTCGCTCCTCGTCGTGGCCGTCGCCTTCGCGCTGCCCCTGGCCTGGGTGGTGCTGTCCTCCGTGGACGCGCACGCGGACCTCAGGGTGAGGGTCCCGGACGGGTTCACCTTCGGCAACTTCGACGCGATCCTGACCCCGGACATCACCTACACACCGCTGCTCAACAGCCTGATCCTGTGCGGCGGCGCCACCGCGCTGACCGTCGCCTGCGCCGCCCTCGCCGCGTATCCGCTCTCCCGGTTCCCCTCCCGGCTCAACCGGCCGTTCCTGCTGTCGATCCTGTTCGCGGCGAGCCTGCCGATCACCGCGATCATGGTGCCGGTGTACGCACTGTTCGTACGGGTGAACCTGATCGACACCCTGCAGGGCACGATCCTGTTCTTCGCCGCTTCCCAACTCCCTTTTGCCATCTGGCTGATGAAGAACTACATGGACGGCGTGCCGAAGGAGCTGGAGGAGGCGGCCTGGACGGACGGGGCGTCCTCGCTGCAGTCCCTGGTCCGCATCGTGCTGCCGCTGATGGGGCCGGGGCTCGCCGTGGTCACGGTGTTCTCGTTCGTGATGATGTGGGGGAACTTCTTCGTCCCGTTCATGCTGCTGCTCACCCCGGACCAGATGCCGGCCTCGGTCAGCATCAACGACTTCTTCGGCAACCGGGGCATGGTGGCGTACGGCCAGCTCGCCGCGTTCTCCGTCATCTACTCGACGCCCGTGATCCTGCTCTACGTCCTGGTGGCGCGCAGGCTGGGCGGCGGATTCGCGCTGGGCGGGGCGGTCAAGGGGTGAGGGAGAGGTGGTCAAGGGATGAGCCGGAAGGCCGGTCCGTCCGTTACATACCGAACGGCCGGAACTGTGCGTTCCGCCAATCCGTGATCCTGTCCGAACAGACCGTAGCCATGCCGTCACGGCACCTCTAGCTTGTGCGAGGTGCGCCAACCCTCAGCTCCCCCCTTCAACGCCCCGGCGGCTCGCCGGCTGCGCGCCGCGCTCGGCATGGGCCCCGAGCACGTCGCCTACGGCATGCGGGCCTCGTACGGGCTGCCGTACGTCACACCCGATCTGGTGATCGCCTGGGAACGCGGCGCCGCCGCCCCCAGCCATCCGGAACTCACCGCGCTGGCCGGGGTGTTGTGGTGCTCCCCGGGTGAACTCCTCGGCCGGCCGCAGACCCTGCGCGAGCACCGCATCGCCCGCGCGGTCGCGCCCGAGGACGTCGCCCGTGCCGTGGACATGGATCTGCGCACCTACCTGCGCATGGAGGAGAGCGGGCAGTGGCGGGGCAGCGAGCGCCAGTCGGCCGCGCTCGCCCGGGTGCTGGATCTCGCCCTGCCCGACTTCGTCGCCGTCACCGGCCGCGAGGCGAAGCTCGCCGAACTGCTGCACAGCGCGGTGACCACCCGCTGGCAGGCCCATGTGCGTCCGGTGGCGAAGCTGGCGCCCGTGGACCGGAGCGTCCTCGAAGCCGTCCTGCAGGAACTGCAGGAGGACTACCAGGGCCACATGGCCGCCACCCTGAGCTGGGGCGGCGGCAGCAGAAGCGCCAGCGAGTCCGGCCGGGAGTTCCTCGACCGGATCGTGGAGAACTTCTGGAAGAGCGTGGCGGACAGGACGGTCCAGAACACCGACAGAGCGGTCTAGAAGACCGACTCCGCCTCGTCCATGCGGTCCTTGGGAACCGTCTTCAGCTCGGTGACCGCCTCCGCGAGCGGCACCATCACGATGTCGGTGCCGCGCAGCGCGGTCATCTTGCCGAACTCGCCGCGGTGCGCGGCCTCGACGGCGTGCCAGCCGAAGCGGGTGGCGAGGACGCGGTCGTAGGCGGTGGGCACGCCGCCGCGCTGCACGTGGCCGAGGATGACCGGCTTGGCCTCCTTGCCGAGGCGCCGCTCCAGCTCGTAGGCCAGCGCGGTGCCGATGCCCTGGAAGCGCTCGTGGCCGTACTGGTCGATCTCGCCCTTGCCGTAGTCCATGGTGCCCTCCACGGGGTGGGCGCCCTCGGCGACGCAGATGACGGCGAACTTCTTGCCGCGGTCGAAGCGCTCCTCGACCATCTTGACCAGGTGGGCGGGGTCGAAGGGGCGCTCGGGCAGGCAGATGCCGTGGGCGCCGGCGGCCATGCCGGACTCCAGCGCGATCCAGCCGGCGTGCCGGCCCATGACCTCGACGACCATCACGCGCTGGTGGGACTCGGCCGTGGTCTTCAGGCGGTCCATCGCCTCCGTCGCGACGCCGACGGCCGTGTCGAAGCCGAAGGTGCGGTCGGTGGAGGAGATGTCGTTGTCGATGGTCTTGGGGACGCCGACGACCGGCAGGCCCGCGTCGGAGAGCATGCGGGCCGCGGTCAGCGTGCCCTCGCCGCCGATCGGGATCAGCGCGTCGATGCCGAACTCCTCGACCATGTCGGTGGCCCTGGCGCAGGCCTCGCGCAGCCGGTCCCGCTCCAGCCGGGAGGAGCCGAGGATGGTGCCGCCGCGGGCCAGGATGCCGCTGACCGCGTCCAGGTCGAGGGTGCGGTAGTGCCGGTCGAGCAGACCCCGGTAGCCGTCGTCGAAGCCGATGACCTCGTCGCCGTACTGCGCAACCGCCCGGTGCACGACCGACCGGATCACGGCGTTCAGGCCGGGGCAGTCGCCGCCTGCGGTGAGAACTCCGATGCGCATCGTGCTGTGTCTCCTGCTCGCTGTCGTTACCGGTGAGCCAGTGTCGATTGTTTCACGTCCACCGGGGCAGTGAGGAACTTGACGGGCGCCTTATCCGGGGCCAGGGGTATTGTCAAGAGGGTTCTGCTCACCTTGGTGGGCGATTTTTATGCCGCCGACGCGACATTCAAGGCTTACAGGTCACACGACATGAGAAACGGAGTGGACGCGTGACGCGCAGCGTGTACGTGACCGGGATCGACCGCGGTGACGGCCGCCAGGTCGTGGAGCTGGGGGTCATGGAGCTCCTGACCCGGCAGGTCGACCGGGTGGGCGTGTTCCGTCCGCTCGTGCACGACGGCCCCGACCGGCTGTTCGAGCTGCTGCGGGCGCGGTACCGCCTCTCGCAGGATCCGGCGACGGTCTACGGCATGGACTACCGGGCGGCGTCCGCGCTCCAGGCCGAGCAGGGCACCGACGAGCTGGTCTCCGCGCTGGTCGACCGCTTCCACCTGGTGGCGCGCGACTACGACGTCGTCCTCGTCCTCGGCACCGACTTCGCCGACACCCAGCTGCCGGACGAGCTGTCCCTGAACGCCCGCCTCGCCAACGAGTTCGGCGCCTCCGTGATCCCGGTGGTCGGCGGCCGCGGGCAGACCACCGAGTCGGTGCTCGCCGAGACCCGCAACGCCTACCGCGCCTACGACGGCCTGGGCTGCGACGTGCTGGCGATGGTCACCAACCGGGTGGCCCGCGAGGACCGCGACGAGATCGCCGAGCAGCTCGCGAACCGGCTGCCGGCGCCCTGCTACGTCGTCCCCGACGAGCCCGCGCTGTCCGCGCCGACCGTCTCCCAGATCGCCCACGCCCTGGACGCCAAGGTGCTGCTCGGCGACGACTCCGGGCTCGCCCGGGACGCCCTCGGCTTCGTCTTCGGCGGCGCCATGCTGCCCAACCTGCTGGGCGCCCTGACCCCCGGCTGCCTGGTGGTGACCCCGGGCGACCGCGCCGACCTGGTCGTCGGCTCGCTGGCCGCGCACAGCGCGGGCACCCCTCCGATAGCCGGCGTCCTGCTCACCCTGAACGAGGTGCCGAGCGAGGAGATCCTCACCCTGGCCGCCCGCCTCGCCCCGGGCACCCCGGTGCTCTCCGTGACGGGCACCAGCTTCCCCACCGCCGAGCGGCTGTTCTCCCTGGAGGGCAAGCTGAACGCGGCCACCCCGCGCAAGGCGGAGACCGCGCTCGGTCTGTTCGAGCGGTACGCCGACACCGCCGGGCTGGCCGCGCGCGTGAGCGCCCCCAGCGGCGACCGGGTCACCCCGATGATGTTCGAGCACAAGCTGCTGGAGCAGGCGCGCTCCGACAAGCGGCGGGTCGTGCTGCCGGAGGGCACCGAGGAGCGGGTGCTGCACGCGGCCGAGGTGCTGCTGCGCCGGGGCGTGTGCGACCTGACCCTGCTCGGGCCCGAGGACCAGATCCGCAAGAAGGCCGCCGACCTGGGCATCGACCTCGGCGACACCCGGCTGATCGACCCGGCCACCTCCGAGCTGCGCGACTCCTTCGCCGAGAAGTACGCCCAGCTCCGGGCCCACAAGGGCGTCACCGTGGAGCTGGCCTACGACGTCGTCTCGGACGTCAACTACTTCGGCACCCTGATGGTCCAGGAGAGCCTGGCCGACGGCATGGTCTCCGGCTCGGTGCACTCCACGGCGGCCACCATCCGGCCCGCGTTCGAGATCATCAAGACGAAGCCCGAGTCCTCGATCGTCTCGTCCGTCTTCTTCATGTGCCTGGCCGACAAGGTGCTGGTCTACGGCGACTGCGCGGTCAACCCGGACCCGAACGCCGAGCAGCTCGCGGACATCGCCGTCCAGTCCGCCGGTACGGCCGCGCGGTTCGGCGTGGAACCGAGGATCGCGATGCTGTCGTACTCCACCGGCACCTCCGGCTCGGGCGCCGACGTCGAGAAGGTGCGCGAGGCCACCGAGCTGGCCCGCAGCAGGCGGCCCGACCTGAAGATCGAGGGTCCGATCCAGTACGACGCGGCCGTGGAGCCGTCCGTCGCCGCGACCAAGCTGCCCGGCTCCGAGGTCGCGGGCCAGGCCAGCGTGCTGATCTTCCCCGACCTCAACACCGGCAACAACACTTACAAGGCCGTGCAGCGCTCGGCCGGCGCGATCGCCGTCGGACCGGTCCTGCAGGGTCTGCGCAAGCCGGTCAATGACCTGTCCCGGGGCGCGCTCGTCCAGGACATCGTGAACACCGTCGCCATCACGGCGATCCAGGCCCAGACGCCCGCCAACTGAGTACAGAGAGCATCCGAATCACCGTGTCAGAGAATCTCGCGGCGAGCCGCGTCCTCGTTCTGAACTCCGGCTCCTCGTCGGTGAAGTACCAGCTGCTCGACATGCGTGACACCGGCCGGCTCGCCGTCGGCCTGGTGGAGCGCATCGGCGAGCAGACCTCCCGGCTCAAGCACACCTGCGTCACCTCCGGCGACACCCGTGAGCACACCGGGCCGATCGCCGACCACGACGCCGCGCTCAAGGCGGTCGCCGAGGAGCTGAGCCGGGACGGCCTTGGCCTGGACTCGCCGGAGCTGGCCGCGATCGGGCACCGGGTGGTGCACGGCGGCATGTTCTTCACCGAGCCGACCGTCATCGACGACGAGGTGCTCAGCGAGATCGAGCGGCTGATCCCGGTCGCCCCGCTGCACAACCCGGCCAACCTCACCGGCATCCGCACCGCCCGGGCGCTGCGCCCCGACCTGCCCCAGGTCGCCGTCTTCGACACCGCGTTCCACACGACGATGCCGGAGTCGGCGGCGCGCTACGCGCTCGACCCGAAGATCGCCGACCGGCACCGCATCCGCCGCTACGGCTTCCACGGCACCTCGCACGCGTACGTCTCCCGCCGGACCGCGCGGCTGCTGGGCAAGGACCCGTCCGAGGTCAACGTGATCGTGCTGCACCTGGGCAACGGCGCCTCGGCGTCCGCGGTGGAGAAGGGCCGGTGCGTGGACACCTCCATGGGGCTCACTCCTTTGGAGGGCCTGGTGATGGGTACGCGCTCCGGTGATGTGGATCCGGCCGTCATCTTCCATTTGGCCCGGGTTGGCGGAATGTCCATGGACGAGATCGACACTCTTCTCAACAAGAGGAGCGGTTTGTTCGGTCTGTGCGGGGACAACGACATGCGGGAGATCCGCCGCCGGATCGACGAGGGTGACGAAGAGGCCGCTCTCGCGTTCGACATTTACATTCACCGGCTCAAGAAGTACATCGGCGCCTATTACGCCGTACTGGGGAAGGTGGACGTGGTCGCGTTCACGGCCGGCGTCGGCGAGAACGCCGCGCCCGTGCGGGAGGCGGCGATCGCGGGCCTGGCGGGCCTCGGCCTGGCGGTCGACCCGGAGCTGAACGCGGTGCGTTCCGGCGAGCCCCGGCTGATCTCGCCGGAGTCGGCACGGGTGGCGGTGGCCGTGGTTCCGACGGATGAAGAACTGGAGATCGCGACGCAGACCTACGCACTGGTCGGAAAGAACAACTGAATAGCAGCACCTGAGCGGTGCGGCACTCATTTGTATCTTCCGCCAGACGGAATATTCCGTAGCGAAACAAACCGATAGGATCGCCCCATGCGCCGTTCGAAAATCGTCTGTACTCTCGGCCCCGCGGTCGACTCCCACGAGATGCTCGTCGCCATGATCGAGGCGGGCATGAATGTGGCCCGGTTCAACTTCAGCCACGGCTCCCACGCCGAGCACCAGGCGCGGTACGACCGCGTCCGGGCCGCGTCCAAGGAGACCGGCCGGCCCATCGGCGTCCTCGCCGACCTGCAGGGCCCGAAGATCCGCCTGGAGACCTTCGCCGAGGGGCCGGTCGAGCTCGAGCGAGGTGACGAGTTCGTCATCACGACCGAGGACGTGCCGGGCGACAAGAGCATCTGCGGTACGACGTACAAGGGGCTGCCGGGCGACGTCTCGCGCGGCGACCAGGTCCTGATCAACGACGGCAACGTCGAGTTGAAGGTCCTGGACGTCGAGGGCCCCCGGGTGAAGACGATCGTCATCGAGGGCGGTGTCGTCTCCGACCACAAGGGCATCAACCTGCCCGGCGCGGCCGTCAACGTGCCCGCGCTGAGCGAGAAGGACGTCGAGGACCTGCGCTTCGCCCTCCGCATGGGCTGCGACCTGGTCGCGCTGTCCTTCGTCCGGGACGCCAAGGACGTCCAGGACGTGCACCGCGTCATGGACGAGGAGGGCCGCCGGGTCCCGGTCATCGCCAAGGTGGAGAAGCCGCAGGCGGTGCAGAACATGGAGGACGTCGTGATGGCGTTCGACGGTGTGATGGTCGCCCGCGGCGACCTCGCCGTCGAGTACCCGCTCGAGAAGGTCCCCATGGTGCAGAAGCGCCTGATCGAGCTGTGCCGGCGCAACGCCAAGCCGGTGATCGTGGCGACCCAGATGATGGAGTCGATGATCACCAACTCCCGTCCGACCCGCGCCGAGGCCTCCGACGTGGCCAACGCGATCCTGGACGGCGCCGACGCGGTCATGCTGTCGGCCGAGTCCAGCGTGGGCGCGTACCCGGTCGAGACGGTCAAGACGATGTCGAAGATCGTCCAGGCCGCCGAGCAGGAGCTGCTCTCCAAGGGCCTGCAGCCGCTGGTGCCGGGCAAGAAGCCGCGCACCCAGGGCGGTTCGGTGGCCCGCGCGGCCTGCGAGATCGCCGACTTCCTCGGCGGCCGGGGCCTGGTCGCCTTCACCCAGTCCGGTGACACCGCGCGCCGGCTCTCCCGCTACCGCGCGACCCAGCCGATCATCGCCTTCACCACGGACGAGGGCACCCGCAACCAGCTCACCCTGAGCTGGGGCGTGGAGCCGCACGTCGTGCCGTTCGTGAACACCACGGACGAGATGGTCGACCTGGTGGACCAGGAGGTCGCCCGGCTGGGCCGCTTCGACGCGGGCGACACGGTCATCATCACCGCCGGCTCGCCCCCCGGCGTCCCCGGCACCACCAACATGCTGCGGGTCCACCACCTCGGCGGCACGCAGAACAACTGACGAGCCCCACAAGGGCCTTGAACGGCGCTGAGGGCGCCCCCTGGACCAGGGGGCGCCCTCAGCTGTGTGCGGCTCCCGAACGGGCTTTGCAGGACCGGTCAGTCGGTCGTGTACACGTGCATGCCGGGCACGTGCAGGTTGCCGCCGAACTGTGCCGCCTGGACCACGTGGACGTTGGTGAAGTAGATCAGCGGGAGGTTCAGCGGGGGCGGGCTGTCGGGCGTGAACGTCATCGGGATCAGACCGAACAGGTTGCCCGAGATGCTCTCGGTGTACATCACCGTGGAGCCGCCCCGGATGGTGGAGGTCGAGCCCTTGGCCGCCTGCACGTGGTAGGTCTTGCCCGAGAGCTTGTCCTTCACCGTCTGGTGCAGGTCGCCGATGTCCGTGCCGTCGGAGATGACGTACTTGAGCACCTTCTTGGTGGTGCCGGACGCCGTCTTCACCTGGACGATGCCCTGGTAGTCGGCGCCCTTGAGCAGCAGCGAGCTGGCGCTGAGGTACCAGGGGTCGTCCGCCACCGGCACCTTGTTGTCGACGCCGCCCTCGTCGGTCGTGGCCGCCGGGCAGTTCTCCGCCGAGGTCGAGGAGCTCGCGGACGGGCTCGGCGTGGCCGACCCGGCCGCGTCCTGGACCGTCTTGGTGGCGTCCCCGGCCGTCTTGGAGACCGTGTCGGTGGTCTTCTTCACCGTGTCCCCGACCGTCTTGGTGGCCTTGGAGACGGTGTCGTCGACGGTGTCGGACAGCTTGGAACCGGTCGACGACGAGTCCGGCTTCGCCGAGGAGTCCGGCGACGCGCTCGCCGACGGCGTGGCGGACGGCGCCGGGCTCGCGGAGGAGCCGGACGAGTCCGAGCTGCCGCCGCCGAGGATGCCGCCGAGCGTGTCGCCGAGGGTGCCCAGCAGGCCGCCGCTGCTCTTGGACGCCGACGGGGTGGGGGTGGCCGTGTCGGCACCGGAACCCGACGACGGATCGGACGAGCCGGAGCCCGAGTCCGAGCCGGAGGTCGCGGTCGGCTGGGGCGTGGCCTTGTCGCCGGAACCTGAATCCGGCGAAGAGGTCTTGCCCGAGTCGCCGGACTGCGTGTCCTTCGAGTCCTTGGCGTCGGCGCTCGCCGAGGGCGACGGCGTGGCCGTGTCACCGCTCTTGGAGGCCGACGGCGAGGGCGACGACGAGGCGTCCTTGGACGCGTCCAGCGCCGTCACGCAGTCCTTGTACTCGTCCGCCGTCAGGCTCTTGGACGTCGGCGACGGGGACGGGCTGCTGCCGTTGCCGGCCGCGAGGGCCAGCGAGGACGTGAAGCCCATGCCCATCAGCACCGCCGTCGGCATCGCCACGGAGGCTATGGCCTTCCCGGCCGGCATGTGGAACCTGGTGAACAGCGGCTTCCTGGGTGCCGCGTGGCGGGGCCCGGTTCTCGCGCGGGACCCGTCCACATCGGTCCCGCGGGTCACCTCGTCAGCCGGCACTGTGCCTCCCGTTCGCCCCGTTGGCCGGGCTCGTTCCTGACAGGTCGTTCGACTTCACCGCGTCCGTGCGCTGCCCGGGCAGCGGTGCGGCCTGCGGGGCACCGCCCTCGTCCGGGGCCGCCTCGGCCGGCGGCTGCGGCTGCGGCTGCGGCTGCGCAGGCGCGCCCGGCGCCCACGACACGGCCATCGCCCCGCCGATGAGGGCGAGCAGGAAGCCCATGATGAAGCCGCCGAAGTTGGACACGGGCAAAGACACCAGCGCCAGCAGGATCGCAGCGATGCCCGCGAACGTCCGTACGTGCTTCTGGAACCAGAGGCTGATGCCCAGGACGATGAGCAGTACGCCGATGATCAGGGATCCCGCTCCCGCCGTCGTCGCCATCGCCAGCGTCAGATGACCGAGCTGGAGATGGAAGTAGGGGAAGTAGATGATCGGAAGACCGCTGAGCAGGACGTACAGGCCGGCCCAGAACGGACGCGTGCCCCGCCAGGCGCGGAACTGCAGCCTCCGGCGGGTGAACTGGCCGGGCGCGGCGGCAGGAGTCTCGGCGCTCATGGAAAACAGCTCCCTGGTGCGGCGTTGCTGTGGTGGCGATGTGTGCCGCGTGTGAAAACGCGGCCGGAGAGGGGACGGGCGGGGGCGCCATCGGCTCCCCCGCCCGTCAACGAGTGCTTAGTAGCACTCCGCGCCGTCGGTCGACAGCGACATGTGCAGACCACTGAGCTTGAAGGTGCCCGCGGTGGTCGCCCACGCCGTCTGCTTCACGTCGGTCAGCGTGGCCGAGTCGGCCTGCTGTGCGAAGCCGTACGGGTTGGCCTGCTCGCCCCCGCCCTTCATGCCCGGACCCTTGCTGGCGTCCTTGGCGGCAACACCGATGTCGATGTTGTTGAAGGTGGCGTCGGCGTTGAGGTCCGCGACGTCGATGTAGATCCGGTCGGCCTCGACCTTGTCGTGCCCCGGGCCACCGGCCCGCAGGATCAGGCTGACCTTGCCGAAGATCGGCACGTCGGGCGTGACCACGGACTGGCACAGGTTGGTGATCTCGGCGTGGGTGAACGCCGAGACGGCCACCGGGTGGAGCGTCTTCTTGCCGTTCAGCTCATAGCCGTTGTCGAGGGCGCCGTACTGCTCGAAACCCTTGCCCTCGAGCGAGTCGGCGCTCACCTTGAACGACTGACCGGACACGCTGAACGAAGCGGCGAGAGCGCCCTGCGCGAGGGCGACACCTATCGCGGCCGTCGCGGCAACGCTGGGCACCATGACCACAGCGAACCGCTTCCATCTGGTCCCGCCACGCACCTGGGACTCCATATTTCCTCCTTCTCGGACGTACATCTCCTGGCCCGGATTCGCCCCGGAATCGCGGCTCGGCCAGGCAGGGATGGGAGAAGTGCTACGTCCTCGGGAAGGAGAGCGCCCGCGCTCGGCGGCGCGAACCGCGCCCGAATCACCGGCGATCACCCCCGAGCGACAACCACTGGTCGCGCCTGACACGCATCACGCACAACCTTGCTGGACAGGCTCCGCCGAGTGGACGAAGACCCCCCTGTCCTAGAGCCGACGCCACTGCCGCCGGCTCTGCTCGGTGGGGACCCAGATTCTCCCGTGACCCGACCGGCTGCCGGGGTACGGGAATGGACCGAGCGTCGCCGATCGTGGTGCATTCTCGGCCCGGGCACAAGGGGGTTCGTTACTGGCTAGTAACGGCCGGATAACCGGAGGACGACCGACCGGACTCGGAGCGCGACGCTGGGTGGCATCCAAGGGCAGAGCAAAGCCGTTGATCTCTGGATGAAACCAGACAGACCAACGGCTTCGACTTACTCCGAGTAACAGTTTGCGCGATTACCAAGATTTGGTAAAGCAGAGCCGTCGTGACGACTCGTCGGCAAACCTTTCACCCCGGCATCACAAGCCGTGGCGTTTAGCGACTGGTCAGAACAGGGCGCGCGCCAGGGCCCTTCGTGCGCCCACCACGCGCGGATCCTCGGGCCCCACGACCTCGAACAGTTCGAGCAGCCGGCGCCGCACGGCGTCCCGGTCGTCACCCACCGTACGCCGCACGGTCTCGATCAGCCGCCCGAAGGCGTCCTCGACATGGCCGCCCACCAGATCAAGGTCGGCGGCGGCGATCTGCGCGTCGACGTCCTTCGGTTTCTCCGCAGCCTCCTGACGGACCTTCTGCGGGTCGAAGCCCTGCACCCGCTGCAGCAACTCGGCCTGCGCCAGACCGAGTTTGGCCTCGGGGTGGGCCGGGTCGTCGGCCAGCACGTTCTGGTAGGCCCGGATGGCGCCGCCCAGGTCTCCCGCGTCCAGCGCCTCCGCGGCCGCGTTCAGCGCCGCGTCGTACGGCCCGACCTGCTGCTCCGCGGCCACCTGGCCCGGCTGCGCGTCCGGGTCGACGGTCAGACCGGTGAGGCCGAACCGCTGCTCGGCCACCTGCACCAGCTGGTCCAGGGTCTGCCGGATCTGCTGCTCGCCGGCCGCCCCCTGGAACAGGGGCAGCGCCTGTCCGGCCACAACGGCGAACACGGCCGGGATGCCCTGCACCCCGAACTGCTGCATCAGCATCTGGTTGGCGTCGACGTCGATCTTGGCGAGGAGGAAGCGCCCGTTGTACTCGACGGCCAGCCGCTCCAGGACCGGGCTCAGCTGCTTGCAGGGCTGACACCACTCGGCCCAGAAGTCGATCACGACGGGAACCTCGGCGGAACGCTGGAGGACGTCCCTCTCGAAGCCCGCCTCATCGACGTCGATGACGAGATCGGCCGGGGCGACGGGCCCCGTGCCGCCCTGCCGGGCGGCCTCGGCGCGCGTCTGCTCGGCCTTGGCCTTGGCCTCCTGGGCCGCCTTCACCGCGGCGAGGTCGACGACGCCGCTCATGGACATGTTCCGTGGCTGCATGCGTCTATCCTCCCCTGTCACCGCGCCGGAATGAAAAAGTGCCGTGCGCGGGCGCCGGGTCCCCACCCCACGCCCCCGTGGTCACCGCTCGCGTGCGCCCCGTGTACGTCCCTCACGAGCCTCACGCGCTTTCGCTACGACTCGTAGCGTAATGCCATGCGGACCCCGCGCGACACCACTACCCGGTGATCTCCCTCACGACCGCACAGATCCCGCCGGTTATGGTCGAGGGATGCAGAGCCGCACTCCCGCCAGCCGTACCGGGCGCCCGCGCAGCGCCGCAGCGGACACCGCGATCCTGGCCGCGACCCGGGCGGCGCTGGTGGAACTGGGCTGGTCCAAGCTCACCCTGGGAGACGTGGCGACCCGGGCCGGGGTCGCGAAGACCACGCTGTACCGCCGCTGGGCCGGCAAGCCCGAGCTGGTGTGCGACGCGGTGGCGGAACTCTTCGACGAGCTGGAGCTTCCCGACCGCGGCAGCCTGGCCGCCGACATCGAGGGCGTGGTCCTGCAGTTCGCGGCCATCCTGGCCCGTCCGGAGGCCAAGAGCGGCCTGATGGCGGTGGTCGCCGAGTCCACCCGCGACGACGCGCTGCGCGAGCGCATCCGCGCCTCCATCGTGGAGCGCCAGATGCGTCTGGTTCTGGAGGGTCGCGCCCGCGCCCAGTGCCGGGGCGAACTCCCCCCGGAACCCGACCCGGAGGAGTCCGCCCGCACGGTGGACCTGATCTTCGACGTGGTCGCGGGCGCGGTGGTCCACCGCACGCTGGTGAGCGGCAAACCGGCGGACGAGGAGTGGGTGCGCGACTTCACGCGCGTGCTGCTGCTGGGCCTGACGGGCGCGGCGTAGCCGCGCCCGTCCCGGCCGAGGACGGCGCCGGGCGCCTAGAAGCCGGCGGGCTCCGTGTAGACGCCCCACTCGTCCCGCAGCACCCCGCAGATCTCGCCGAGCGTCGCCTCGGCCCGCACCGCGTCCAGCATCGGCTCGATCATGTTGGAGCCGTCCCGCGCTGCACTCAGCATCGCCTCCAGCGCGGAGCGCACCGCGGCCTCGTCCCGCGCCGCCTTCCGCTCGGAGAGCACCCGTACCTGCTCCCGCTCCACTTCGTGGCTGACCCGCAGGATCTCCAGATCCCCGGTGACGGACCCGGTGTGGACGTTGACGCCGACGACCTTCTTGTCGCCCTTCTCCAGCGCCTGCTGGTAGCGGAAGGCGGACTCGGCGATCTCGCCGGTGAACCAGCCGTCCTCGATCCCGCGCAGGATCCCGGAGGTGACCGGCCCGATCGGGTGCTGCCCGTCCGGGTGGGCCCGCAGGCCCCGCTCCTTGATCTGGTCGAAGATCTTCTCCGCGTCGGCCTCGATCCGGTCCGTCAGCTGCTCGACGTACCACGAACCGCCCAGCGGGTCCGCCACATTGGCGACCCCGGTCTCCTCCATCAGCACCTGCTGGGTGCGCAGCGCGATCTCGGCGGCCTGCTCGCTGGGCAGCGCGAGGGTCTCGTCGAGCGCGTTGGTGTGCAGCGAGTTCGTCCCGCCGAGGACGGCCGCCAGCGCCTCCACGGCCGTACGGACGACGTTGTTGTACGGCTGCTGGGCCGTCAGCGACACACCGGCGGTCTGCGTGTGGAACCGAAGCCACTGCGCCTTCTCGCTCTTCGCGCCGTACACGTCGCGCATCCAGCGCGCCCAGATCCGGCGCGAGGCACGGAACTTGGCGATCTCCTCGAAGAAATCGACGTGCGCGTCGAAGAAGAAGGACAGGCCGGGCGCGAAGACGTCCACGTCCAGGCCCCGGCTGAGCCCCAGCTCGACGTACCCGAAGCCGTCGGCCAGCGTGTACGCCAGCTCCTGCGCGGCCGTCGCACCGGCCTCACGGATGTGGTAGCCGGACACGGACAACGGCTTGTAGGCGGGGATGCCGGCGGCGCAGTACTCCATGAGGTCGCCGATCAGGCGCAGATGCGGCTCGGGCTGGAAGAGCCACTCCTTCTGCGCGATGTACTCCTTGAAGATGTCGGTCTGGAGCGTGCCGTTGAGGACCGACGGGTCCACGCCCTGGCGCTCGGCGGCGACCAGGTACATGCAGAAGACGGGCACGGCGGGCCCGCTGATGGTCATGGAGGTGGTGACGTCGCCGAGCGGGATGTCCTTGAACAGGACCTCCATGTCGGCGGCGGAGTCGATGGCGACCCCGCAGTGCCCGACCTCGCCGAGCGAGCGGGGGTCGTCGGAGTCGCGCCCCATGAGGGTGGGCATGTCGAAGGCCACGGACAGACCGCCGCCACCGGCGGCCAGGATCATCTTGTACCGCTCGTTGGTCTGCTCGGCGTTGCCGAACCCGGCGAACTGCCGAATGGTCCAGGTACGCCCGCGGTAGCCGGTCGGATGGAGCCCGCGCGTGAAGGGGTACTCCCCGGGCCAGCCGATCCGCTCGAATCCCTCGTACGTGTCGCCCGGTCGGGGCCCGTACACCGGCTCCACGGGATCGCCGGAGAGCGTGGTGAAGTCTGCGTCGCGCTTGCGCGCGGCGTCGTAGCGGGCCTGCCAGCGCCGGCGGCCCTCCTCGATGGCGTGAGCGTCCATACCATCGAATTTACTTGGACGTCCTAGTAAATGTCGATGGCTGACCGCCGTACGGGGCCCGTACGGCGGTGTGACTAAGGTCGCCTCTACGCCTTGGCGACGGCCGGGGCCTGGTCGGCGACCTTGGCCTCCAGCTCGCGGCTGATCCTGCGCTCGACGAAGAAGGCGGCCGTCGGGATCGTCCCCGCGAGCAGCACCCACAGCTGCTTGCCGATCGGCATCTTCGTCTTGGAGCCCAGGTCGAAGGCGACGACCAGGTAGACGACGTACAGCCAGCCGTGGGCGATGGCGACGACCCGGGTGACGTCGGCGGCACCGCTGATGTCCAGCCCGTACTTCGCGATCATGCTCAGGCACAGCAGGACCAGCAGGACACCGGTGGTGTAGGCCATGACGCGGTAGCGGGTCAGCACGCTCTTCTTCATGCCAACGAGCGTAACCACCCGTTCCGGGAGATCTTGCCCGGGGTCACTCGTCCGCGAAGTCGTGCGCCGCGATGCGCAGCGGGCGGAGCATCGCGAAGATCTCCGCGCACTCCTCCGCGTCGTACACCCCGAGTCCGAAGTCCATCGCCATCAGGTCGCGGGTGGCCGCGTCGACCACCTCGCGGCCCTTGTCGGTGATGACGGCGAGGGTGCCGCGGCCGTCGTTGGGGTTGGGCCGCTTGGCGACCAGCCCGGACTTCACCAGCCGGTCCACGGTGTTCGTCACCGAGGTGGGATGCACCATCAGCCGCTCGCCGATCTTGGACATGGGCAGCTCGCCGGCCTTGGAGAAGGTGAGCAGCACCAGGGCCTCGTACCGCGCGAACGTCAGCCCGTACGGCTTGACCACCGCGTCCACCTCGGCGAGCAGGATCTGCTGGGCCCGCATGATCGAGGTGATCGCGGCCATGGACGGCACGTTTCCCCAGCGCTGCTTCCAGAGCTCGTCGGCACGGGCGATGGGGTCGAAGGGGAGGCTGAGTGGCTTCGGCACGTCATCAGACCCTACCGGCCGGTCATATTCCGGTCAGCCCCGTCTCGGCTTTCGGTCGCTTCCCGGTCTGCCGGGCCGCGACGGCCAGTGCGCAACAGCACAGCACACCCGCCACTCCGGCCCCGGCCACCGCCGTACGCACCCCCACCGTCTGCGCCGCCACACCGGCCAGCGCCATGCCGACGCCCTGCACGGTCATCAGGCCGGCGTGCAGCACGGTCATGGCCCGCCCGCGCAGCTCCTCCGGCACGGCCCGCACGAACCACTGGTCCAGGCCCAGCGTGTACGCCGACCCGGCCCCGGACAGCAGCAGGAGCACCAGGGAGGCGGCCAGTCCGGGGCGCAGGGCGAAGCCGAGGTACGGCAGCAGGGTCAGGCACAGCAACGGGAGGGCGATGCGTTCGCGCGCCCTGGGCCCCAGCCTGGCGCCGGCGAACAGTTCGCCGGCCACCGTGCCGACGGGCAGCGCGCACATCAGCAGCCCGAGGCCCGCCGAGCCGCTGCCCAGCTCGTCGGCGTACGGCGCCGCCAGCGCCTCGGGTACGACCGAGAACGCCGCCGGGATCCAGAACACGAGCAGCAGGACGCGCACGCGGCGGCCGGTCAGCCGCGCGCGCGGGCCGGACGCAGTGTCCGCGCCCTGGCGCGCGCGGGCGGGGCGGTGCCGGGTGCCGCAGCGCAGCAGTGTGGCGGAGGCGAGGAAGGTGCCGACGGTGATCAGCAGGGCGTGGCGCGGGCTGACGGCGGTCAGCAGCAGACCGCCGAGGCCGTAGCCCACGAGCAGGGCGCTCTGGGCGACGATCCGCAGCAGGGAGCGGCCGAGCACGAACAGGTCGCCCTCGCCGAGGACGTCGGCCAGCGTGGCCATGCGGGTGCCGGCGAACACCGGCGAGACGACGGCGAGCGCGCAGCGCAGCGCGAGCAGCAGCCCGATGCCGGTGCCCGGAGCCGTCATCAGGGCCACACAGCAGGCGCACACCGCATCGCAGACGACCAGCACGCGCCGGGCCGGGAAGCGGTCGGCGACGGGCGCGAGCAGGGTGCCGCCGACGGCGTACGGCAGGAAGCCCAGCGCGAAGGTGAGCGCGCTCAGCAGGGGCGAGCGGGTGAGGTCGTAGACGAGGACGGAGAGCGCGATCTCGCTGACGATCACGCCGAGCATGGACAGGATGTGCGCGGCGAAGACGGCCCGGAACTCGGGCACGGCGAAGACACGGCCGTAGCCGGCGGACGCCGGGGCGGCCTGGGTGGGTGCGGACATGGCGGTCAGCGTGCCCGGGGACGCACCGGCAGCCGTAGAGTTTCGGCTCCAGCCGAATCTTCGAGGGGGTGCGTATGCCGTCGCGGCTGCACTTCGGCGACGACGACTTCCTGCGCTGCCGGTTCGCGATCTCCCCGCTGTGGGAGACGCACGAGGCGGTGCGGACGCTGAAACGGCCCGACCGGCACGCCTATCAGGCGCCCTGGCTGCGGCGGATCAGACAGGCGGCGGCCGGGCTCGACCTGGCCCCGCTGTGGCTGCTGATGCCCCGGCGGGGGCACGCGCCGGACTGGCTCGGGGCGCCGCCGCTCGGGCCGGCCGCCACGTTCGAGGAGGAGATCGCGGCCGTACGGGCGTCCGATCCGGAAGCGGCCCGCGAGGACACCGCCCTCTCCCTGGCCTGCACACCCGGCGCGCCGGAGTCGCCCCAGGGCCGCGCCTGGCTCGCGGACCCGGCCCGGATGGTCCAGGAGCTGGCGGACGCCGTGGAGGAGGCCTGGCGGGTGCTGATCGCCCCGGACTGGCCCCGGCTGCGGGCGCTGCTGGAGGCGGACGTGGCCTTCCACTCCCGCCGCCTGGCCGAGGTGGGCCTCGGCACGCTGCTGCCCGAGCTGGACACCCGCCTGTCCTGGGACGGCCGCACGCTGACGCTCGCGGGGCACGGCGAGCACGCCCGCGCCCTGGCCGGCCAGGGACTCGTGCTGATGCCGAGCGTGTTCTCGTGGCCCGACGTGGTCACCGGCTTCGAGCCCCCGTGGCAGCCGACGCTGGTCTACCCGGCCCGGGGGATCGCCGGCCTGTGGACGGAGTCGGGCGGACGGACGCCCAAGGCCTTGGTACGGCTGCTGGGCCGCAACCGGGCCGAGGTGCTGACCGCGCTGGACGAACCGGCGACCACCACGGCCCTGGCCCACCGGCTGGGGCTGGCGCCGTCGTCGGTGTCGGCCCACTTGGCGGTGCTACGCGAGGCGGGCCTGCTGACGGCGCGCCGTTACGGCCACCAGGTCCTGTACGAACGGACACCGCTGGGCATGGCACTGACGGCAGGACAGCCGGCCTGAAGGGGCGCGGGGCTGTATCGCTATGCGGCTCCGCCGCGTGGGCGCGACCAGCCACGGCGCATCCGCACCCCGCAGCGCCCCCACCCCTCACGTGACCGGAACCGCCTCCAGCCGGCGCAGCACCCGCGGCGTACGCGCCTGGGTGACCGGCGCCCGCAGACACCGCCGGGCGGCGGGCGTCCCGGCCAGCGGCGCCTTGAGGACCGCGAGCGACCCGGCGAGCACCAGCACCAGCGGGCACAGATAGGCCACGGTGTCGGCGAAGGACCCGAAGAGCCGCAGCAGCGACTCCAGCCCCAGCCCGGTCAGACACACCGTGAGGACGAGCGCACGGACCACCAGCTCGACGATCCAGTTGACCAGGGCCCGCTCGGGAGTGATCCCGCGCTCCAGCCACAACCGGAGCCGGTCGAACGACCACCCCGTGGCCCAGCCGGTCAGCGGCCGCAGCACCAGGCGGTCCGCGAGCGCCCCGAACGCGCCCCCGCGGGCGCGGTACGCGTACCCGGTGAGCAGGCGCACGCCCTGCGCGTCGGGCACGTAACGCCAGTAGGCGCTCGCCTCGGCGATCGGGGAGAGCGGGTGCGAGGAGGAGAAACGCAGGGCGCACACGCGCGTGCCGTCGGGGCGGTCCCTCTCGCCGGCGGCGACGCCGGTGCCGGGCACGGTGAGGAGCGGCAGCACGCGCCAGGCGCAGGTGAAGCGCCGGGGCTCGCCCGGCACGCCCGGCAGGGGGGCGATGGACCTGAAGCGGAGGTCCCAGCGCAGGCGCGTGGCGGGGTCCTGGGTGCGCGCCCACAGCTCGTCGAGGTCGGCGCGTATGTGTGTCTCCCGGTAGAGACCCATGGTGTTGTTCCCCCAGGCCAGAACGCGAAGTCGAGCGATCGCTCGGATGATCAGGAGGGGAACGTACACCTCCCTGGGCGACCGCTCAAAAGGGGGCCGACTACTGCGCCAGGTGCCGCTCGACGGTCTCGACCTTGGAGGTCAGTCCGTCGGTCACGCCGGGGCGGATGTCGGCCTTGAGGACGAGCGACACGCGCGGGGCGCGTGCCTCCACGGCGGCGACGGCGCGCCTCACGACGTCCATGACCTCGTCCCAGGTCTCGCCCTCGATGGAGGTGAACATCGCGTCGGTGCGGTTGGGCAGGCCCGACTCGCGGACCACGCGGACGGCGTCGGCGACGTACTCCCCCACGTCCTCGCCGACGCCCAGCGGCGTCACGGAGAAGGCGACGATCATGCGTTCACGACTCCTTCCTTGCGGGCGCGGGCCGCGATGACGGCGTCCTCGGCCTCGCGGCGCAGCTTGCGCTCGGCGAAGAAGCCGCCGGTGGGCAGCACCGAGAGGACGAAGTAGAGGAGACCCGTCCTCAGCGGCCACTTGGCGCGGTTCCAGGCGTCCGCCCAGAAGATCACGTACAGGATGAACAGGACGCCGTGGACCGCGCCCATGACGGGGACCGCGTTGAAGTCCGTGGTCCGCTTCAGTACCGAGCAGACGAGGAGGACCAGGAAGGACACGGCCTCCGGGGCCGAGACCAGGCGGAGGCGGCGGAGGGCGGTGGCGGTCTTGATGTCCACGGATCACCTTCGGTGGGAGTGTTCGCGACGGTCTGCGGTTACGGTCCGTCGGTGGCGGGCTGCCGTTTGTGAACGCACGCACAAGCGTTCCACCATTGAAGCAAACCGCGGCCCTAGGGGTCAGCTCAGGGTCGGTGTCCACCCACGGGCCCTGTTCCGTCCACCCTCGGCGCCGCTACTTTCGCTCCGTGGCGATGTTCCGACTTCAGGGCAGCAAGGTGCTCGCCGTCGACATGACCGGGGACGCCGTGAAGGCGAAGAACGGCTCGATGGTCGCGTACGACGGGCAGATGAGCTTCAAGAAGCTGAGTGGTGGCGGGGAGGGGCTGCGCGGGATGGTGACCCGGCGGCTCACCGGCGAGCAGATGACGGTGATGGAGGTGAAGGGGCACGGCACGTGCTGGTTCGCGGACCGAGCCTCGGAGATCAACCTGGTCGGCCTCCAGGGCGACAAGCTGTACGTGGAGTCGAGCAACCTGCTGGCGACCGACGCGGGGCTGCGTACGGGCACGACGTTCACGGGGCTGCGCGGCGCCTCGCAGGGCAACGGCCTGTTCACGACGACCGTCGAGGGGCACGGGCAGGCGGCGATCATGTCCGACGGGCCGGCGGTGGTGCTCCGGGTCAGCCCGCAGTACCCGCTGATCGTCGACCCGGGTGCCTACATCGCCCACCAGGGTGACGTCCGGCAGTCCTTCCAGTCCGGAGTGACGTTCCGCACGTTCTTCGGGGAGGGCGGCGGCGAGGCCTTCCAGATCCGCTTCGAGGGCGACGGGCTGGTGTACGTGCAGCCGAGCGAGCGGAACACGATCGCGGGGGATCTGTAGCCATGGCGTTCCGGGAGATCAACTCGAAGATGGTCGAGGCGACCGTGCTGCCCGGGCAGCGGCTGTTCAGTCAGCGCGGGGCGATGCTCGCCTACAAGGGTGACGTGTCCTTCACCCCGAACATCCAGGGCGGCCAGGGCGGGCTGATGTCCATGATCGGGCGCCGGGTGACGGGCGAGGCGACCCCGCTGATGACCGTCGAGGGCAGCGGCACCGTCTTCTTCGGGCACGGCGGCCACCACGTCCACGTCATCCACCTCACCGGCGACACCCTCTACGTCGAGGCCGACCGCCTGCTCGCCTTCGAGGGCACGCTCCGGCAGGGCACGATGTTCATGGGCTCGCAGGGCGGCGTGATGGGCCTGGTCCGGGGCCAGGTCACCGGGCAGGGCCTGTTCACCACCACCCTCCAGGGCCAGGGCTCGGTCGCCGTGATGGCGCACGGCGGCGTCTTCGAGCTCCCGATCACCCCCCAGCGCCCGGTGCACGTCGACCCGCAGGCCTACGTCGCCCACCACGGCGAGGTCCGCAACAAGCTGTCCACCGCGCTCGGCTGGCGCGAGATGGTGGGCCGCGGCTCCGGTGAGGCCTTCCATCTGGAGCTGAGCGGCAACGGCACGGTGTACGTCCAGGCGTCGGAGGAGAAGCTGTGAGCGCGTACGCAGGCACGTACGGCACCCCGGGCGGCCCGGTGGTGTACGACCCGATGACGCTGCCCGCCGACGACAACGTGAACAGCTACACGTTCTGCGTCGAGCTCAAGAGCGGGCAGTGGTTCCTGCAGAAGGGGAAGATGATCGCCTACTACGGGGCGATCGAGTTCAACGGCATCGGGCACGGCCGACTCGACCGACTTGTCCGCACCTCGTTCCATTCGCCACTGCACGCGAGCGACTGGGTCGTGGCGACGGGCTCGGGCAAGATGCTGCTGGCCGACCGGGCCTTCGACGTCAACTCCTACGACCTGGACGACGGGAACCTGACCATTCGCGCGGGCAACCTGCTCGCTTTTCAGCCAAGTCTCGCGCTCAAGCAATCGATCGTGCCGGGTTTTCTGACCCTCATCGGAACCGGAAAGTTCGTCGCCGCATCTAACGGTCCGGTGGTGTTCATGGAACCTCCGATCCGGGTCGACCCGCAGGCGCTCGTCGGGTGGGCCGACTGCCCGTCGCCGTGCCATCACTACGACCACGGCTATCTGACGGGTGTACTGGGCGGTCTACGTGCGATGACGGGCCTCGGCGGGGTATCCGGGGAGGAGCACCAGTTCGAGTTCGTGGGCGCCGGAACCGTCCTGTTGCAGTCGACGGAGGCCCTCATGGAGGAGACGGCGACGGGTGTCGTGCCGTCCGAACCGGGGGTACCCGGGGGTGGCGGAGCGGCACCGGGCGGACACGGTCGGCAACCATCGGAGGGACCGCGCCTTCCCGGACAGCTGGGAGACCTCCAGCGCCGCTTCGGGCTGTGAGCGGTAGTCTGCGGAGGGTGACATCGAACGCGTGCGCATAGTCACACCATCCCAAGTAGTTCGCCATTCAACTTCTTAGGTAGACTTCATTCATGGAGACCGAGACGGCCACGCGCTGGCTGACCGATGCGGAGCAGTGCGCCTGGCGCACCCACCTGGAGGTCAACAGGCTGTTGACGTACCAGCTGGAGAAGGATCTGCAGCCGTTCGGCCTGACTATGAACGACTACGAGATCCTCGTGAACCTGTCCGAGTCGGACGACGTACGCATGCGGATGAGCGACCTCGCCTCGGCGACCCTGCAGTCCAAGAGCCGGCTGTCGCACCAGATCACGCGGATGGAGAACGCGAACCTGGTGCGCCGTGAGAACTGCGAGTCCGATCGGCGGGGGTTGTACGCCGTGCTCACCGAGCATGGCATGGAGACGATGAAGAAGGTGGCACCCCACCACGTCGCATCCGTGCGCCGGCACTTCATCGATCTGCTCTCGCCGGAGGCGTTGACGGAACTGGACAAGGCCCTGAAGCCGATCGCCGAGCATCTGAGGGGGCAGCGGGGGCGTCCCTGACCCTGCCGGGGGAACCGCGCCCGCGCCCCGCAAGGGGCGCGGGGCTGTGTCGACGTGCGGCTTCGCCGCGATGGGGGTCCCCCCGCTCGAGCGAAGTCGAGAGTGGGGGAGCGATCAGCCACCGGAGACCCGCGCCCGGCGACGGCGGCACACCGCCGCGGCGGGCAGCACGGCCACCGCTCCCGCCAGCACGAAACACACCCCCAGGGGCACCCGTCCGATCAGCGCCCCCGTCACCATCGCCCCCGCCGAACTCCCCGCGTTCACCCCGGTATTGACCCAGGCGCTCGCCTGGGTGCGGGCGCCCTCGGGTGCCGCCTCGTCGACCACGAGGTACGCCGTCGTGAGGGCGGGGGCGATGAACGCTCCGGCGAGTCCCATGACCCCGGCGAGGGTCCACAGCCCGGGCGCCAGGCCCGCCACCGCGACCACCAGCCCGAGGGACAGCGCGAACCAGCACAGGCGGACCCGGGCCGGCGCCCGCCAGCGGACCGCTCCGTTGACCAGCCCGCCCACCGCACTGCCCGCCGAGAGCGCGCCCAGCACCCAGGGCACCACGGCGGTGTCGTACGAACGCCGCGCGGCGAAGGCCATCACCAGCAGCTCCACTGCGCTGAGAGCCAGTCCCACACCCGTGGCCACGGCGACCGGCGCCGACAGGCCGGAGAGGGTGCCGCGCCTCGTCCCCGGGGCGGCGCCGCGGGGGCCGGGCATCGCCGGGGATGTGACGAAGACGCAGGTACCGCCCACGATCAGCAGCGCGCTCAGCAGGATCCCGGCAGCCGGCGGGGCCCAGCCGGTGAGCACGCCGACCAGGACCGGACCGGAGACGTACAGCAGTTCCTCGGCGACGCCGTCCAGGCTGTAGGCGCGGGCCAGCATGCCCGGCCCGGGGGCCAGTGCGGCCCACACCGCGCGCATGGTCGGCCCCAGCGGAGGCGCACACGCGCCCGCGAGGGCCGCCGCTGCGGCGACGGCCTGCGGCGGTGCTCCGGGGCGCCAGGTCAGGGCGGCCAGGAGGCACAGCAGGGCGCCGTAGAGCACGGACATGGGCAGCAGGGCCCTGCGCGCCCCGTGCCGGTCGATCAAGGCCGCCCTGAACGGCATCAGGAAGACCGTGGCGGCGCCGAACAGGGAGAGCACGGCGCCGGAGACGGCGTAGGAGCCGGTGGCCCGGGTGACGGAGAGCAGCGCCGCCAGGGAGACCGTGCCGTAGGACAGTCGGGCGGTGAGGGCGGCGGCGAAGGTGCGGCGCGCGTGCGGCAGGCGCAGTACGGCGGCGTACGAGGGCCGCGCAGGGGCATGCGTGGACATGCTGATGTTCCTCTGGTGGAGGCGGAAGAGGGGACACCGAGGGGCGCGAGGGCCTTGAAGTCGGCCTCGCGTCCGGTGTGCGCTCTACGCCAAGGTGAGGAACATGCCCGTCAACTTACCAGCGCTCTCGCGGGGTTGGCGACCCGCTCAGCCCTGCGTCAGGCCCGCCACCAGCTCGTCCGCCGCGCGGTAGGGATCCAGTTGCCCCGCGACGATGCGCTCCGCGAGCGCGCTGAGGCGGCGGTCGCCGTGCAGGTCGCCGATGCGTTCGCGCAGGGCCGTCACCGCGATGGTCTCCACCTCGCGGGCCGCTCGGGCCTTGCGGCGCTCCGCGAGGACACCGCGCTCCTCCATCCACGCGCGGTGCTTCTCCAGGGCCTCCACCACCTCGTCGACGCCCTGGGCGCGGGCCGCGACCGTCTTCACGATCGGCGGGCGCCAGTCGCCGGGGCCGCGGGACTCGCCGAGGCCCAGCATGTGGTTCAGTTCGCGGGCCGTGGCGTCGGCGCCGTCCCGGTCCGCCTTGTTGACGACGTACACGTCGCCGATCTCCAGGATGCCCGCCTTCGCCGCCTGGATGCCGTCGCCCATGCCCGGGGCCAGCAGCACCACGCTGGTGTCCGCCTGGGAGGCGATCTCGACCTCCGACTGGCCTACGCCGACCGTCTCGACCAGGACCACGTCGCAGCCCGCCGCGTCCAGCACGCGGATCGCCTGCGGCGCCGCCCAGGCCAGGCCGCCCAGGTGGCCCCGGGTGGCCATGGAGCGGATGTAGACGCCCGGGTCGGAGGCGTGCTCCGACATGCGGACGCGGTCGCCGAGCAGGGCGCCGCCGGAGAACGGCGAGGACGGGTCGACGGCCAGGACGCCGACCCGCTTGCCCTGCTTGCGGTACGCCGTGACGAGCGCGGAGGTGGAGGTCGACTTGCCGACACCCGGGGAGCCCGTCAGACCGACCACATAGGCGTTGCCGGTCAGCGGGGCCAGGGCCGCCATGACCTCCCTGAGCTGCGGGGACGCCCCCTCCACGAGGGAGATCAGCCGGGCCACGGCCCGCGGCCGGCCTTCCCTGGCCTGGGCCACCAGAGAGGAGACGTCCTGCATCAAACAGCTCCGTTCAGTTCACAGACGTATCGGACGCGTAGTACGAGAATGCCTACGCCTTCGGTACCCGCACGATCAGCGCGTCACCCTGGCCGCCGCCACCGCACAGCGCGGCCGCGCCGGTGCCGCCGCCGCGCCGCTTGAGCTCGAGGGCCAGGTGGAGGACGAGCCGGGCGCCGGACATGCCGATCGGGTGGCCCAGTGCGATCGCGCCGCCGTTGACGTTCACCTTTTCCGTGGACACGCCGAGGTCCTTCATTGACTGCACGGCGACCGCGGCGAAGGCCTCGTTGATCTCGATGAGGTCGAGGTCGGAGACCTCCAGGCCCTCCTTCTTGAGGGCCTGCAGGATCGCGTTGGACGGCTGCGACTGCAGGCTGTTGTCCGGGCCCGCCACGTTGCCGTGCGCGCCGATCTCGGCGAGCCAGCTCAGGCCCAGCTCCTCGGCCTTGGCCTTGCTCATCACGACCACGGCGGCCGCGCCGTCGGAGATCTGGGAGGACGAGCCGGCGGTGATCGTGCCCTCCTTGCTGAAGGCCGGGCGCAGCTTGCCCAGGGACTCGACCGTGGTGTCGCCGCGGATGCCCTCGTCCTTGCTGAACAGGACCGGGTCGCCCTTGCGCTGCGGGATCTCCACCGGGGTGATCTCGGCCTCGAACAGGCCGTTCTTCTGCGCGGCGGCGGCCCGCTGGTGGGACAGGGCGGCGATCTCGTCCTGCTCGGCGCGGCCGAGGCCGAGGCGGGTGTTGTGCTTCTCCGTGGACTCGCCCATGGCGATGCCCTCGAAGGAGTCGGTCAGGCCGTCGTGGGCCATGGCGTCGACCATCTGGACCGCGCCGTACTTGAAGCCCTCGCGGGACTTCGGCAGCAGGTGCGGGGCGTTGGTCATGGACTCCTGGCCGCCGGCCACGACGATGTCGAACTCGCCGGCGCGGATCAGCTGGTCGGCGAGGGCGATGGCGTCGAGGCCGGAGAGGCACACCTTGTTGATGGTGAGCGCCGGGACGTTCATCGGGATGCCGGCCTTCACGGCGGCCTGGCGGGCCGGGATCTGTCCGGCACCCGCCTGGAGTACCTGGCCCATGATCACGTACTGCACCTGGTCGCCGCCGATCCCCGCACGGTCGAGGGCGGCCTTGATCGCGAAGCCGCCGAGGTCGGCTCCGGAGAAGGACTTGAGCGAGCCGAGCAGTCGTCCCATGGGGGTGCGCGCACCCGCGACGATCACCGAGCTGTTCGTTCCAGAAGGCATGAGCTGCGATCCCCTTACCGGCCTGCCCAGGCCGAGGAGTGAACGAGGGTTTACTTCGAATGTACTGATGGCACTCCGTGCCGTCATCGGCCTGTCAGTGTGATCGCTCGCACGTTGCGTAACCACGGCCGTGGCGCTGCACTGAATCCATGCTGACGCGAATCGACCACATCGGGATCGCCTGCCACGACCTCGACGCGACCGTCGAGTTCTACCAGGCCACCTACGGCTTCGAGGTGTTCCACACCGAGGTCAACGAGGAGCAGGGCGTGCGCGAGGCCATGCTCAAGATCAACGAGACCTCGGACGGCGGCGCCTCCTACCTCCAGCTGCTCGAGCCGACCCGCGAGGACTCCGCGGTCGGCAAGTGGCTGGCGAAGAACGGCGAGGGCGTCCACCACATCGCCTTCGGCACGGCGGACGTGGACGGGGACGCCGCGGACATCCGCCAGAAGGGCGTGCGCGTGCTCTACGACGAGCCACGACGCGGCTCCATGGGGTCGCGGATCACCTTCCTGCACCCCAAGGATTGCCATGGCGTGCTCACAGAACTGGTCACTTCGGCCCCTGTTGAGTCCCCTGAGCACTGACCCCCGTACATATGGGCCGGTAGGGTTGGGGGCGGTCGTCCCCGAAAGCGGGGGACGACCGTTCCGGGGTCCGGGTTTCGGGGGACGAGCGTCGGGGCAGCAGCCCGTGCTCCGCCGTTGATCTGACACCATTCCCCGGGGGCCCCGTTCGGCGGATGGACGGAGCTCGTTGGAGAAGCTGACCAGGGGACGGATGGGACCGCGCAGTGCGGGGCTACGAGAGCCAGGAGCGAGAGCCGGCGGCTGACGTCGACCACCTCTCTCGGTTCGAGGCCGAGATGAAGCGGCTGAAGACCGAGCGGGAAAAGGCGATCCAGCACGCCGAGGACCTCGGCTACCAGGTCGAGGTGCTGCGCGCCAAGCTGCACGAGGCGCGCCGCACCCTGATGACCCGGCCCGCCTTCGACGGCGGTGACATCGGCTATCAGGCCGAGCAGCTGCTCCGCAATGCCCAGATGCAGGCCGATCAGCTGCGCCAGGACGCCGAGCGGGAGCTGAGCCAGGCCCGCGCGCAGACCCAGCGGATCCTGCAGGAGCACGCCGAGCAGGCCGCCCGGCTCCAGGCGGAGCTGCACCAGGAGGCGGTGACCCGGCGCCAGCAGCTCGACCAGGAGCTCGCCGAGCGCCGCGCCACCGTCGAGTCGCACGTCAACGAGAACGTGGCGTGGGCCGAGCAGCTGCGCGCCCGCACCGAGCAGCAGGCCCGCCGCCTGCTGGACGAGTCCCGCGCCGAGGCCGAGCAGGCGATGGCCGCCGCCCGCGCGGAGGCCGAGCGGCTGACCCGGGAGGCCCGCGAGCGGCTGCAGAGCGACGCCGAGGCGGCCTGCGCGGAGGCCGAGCAGCTCCTGCGCCGCGCCCGCACGGACGCCGAGCGGCTGCTGAACGCCGCCTCCACGCAGGCCCAGGAGGCCACCGACCACGCCGAGCGGCTGCGCACCGACGCGGCCGGCGAGTCGGACTCCGCCCGCCGGCAGGCCGCCGAGCTGAGCCGGGCCGCCGAGGAGCGGATGGCGGCGGCCGAGGAGGCGCTGCGCAAGGCGCAGGCGGAGGCCGAGAAGCTGCAGACGGAGGCCGAACAGGCCGCCGCCAAGACCCTCGCGAACGCCGAGGCCGCGGGCGAGGCGCGCACGCGTACGGCGAAGGAGCAGGTCGCCCGGCTGGTCGAGGAGGCCACCAAGGAGGCCGAGCAGACCAGGACCGAGGCCGAGCAGCTGGTCGCGGACGCCCGTGCCGAGGCCGAGAAGATCGTCGCCGAGGCCGCCGAGAAGGCCCGCACGGTCACCGCCGAGGAGAGCGCGACCCAGCTGTCGAAGGCGGCCAGGACCGCCGAGGACGTGCTCAACAAGGCCTCCGAGGAGGCCAAGCGCACCACCAAGGCAGCCGCCGAGGAGGCCGAGCGGATCCGCACCGAGGCGGAGGCCGAGGCGGACCGGCTGCGCGCCGAGGCGCACGACATCGCCGAGCAGCTCAAGGGCGCGGCGAAGGACGACACCAAGGAGTACCGCGCCAAGACGGTCGGGCTGCAGGAGGAGGCCCGCCGGCTGCGCGGCGAGGCCGAGCAGCTGCGCGCCGACGCGGTCGCCGAGGGCGAGTCGATCCGCGCGGAGGCCCGCCGGGAGGCGGTCGCGCAGATCGAGGAGGCGGCCAGGTCCGCCGAGGAGCTGCTGGCCAAGGCCAAGGCGGACGCCGACGAGCTGCGGCAGACCGCGACCACCGACAGCGAGAAGGTCCGCACCGAGGCCATCGAGCGGGCCACCAGCCTGCGCCGGCAGGCCGAGGAGACCCTGGACCGGGCCCGCAAGGAGGCCGAGCGGCTGCGCGCCGAGGCCGACGAGCAGGCCGAGTCGGTCAAGGCGGGCGCCGAGACGGCCGCGCGCGAGCTGCGCGAGGAGACCGAGCGCGCCGTCGAGGCCCGCCGCGCCGAGGCCGCTGGGGAGCTGACCCGGCTGCAGACCGAGACGCGGGACCGGCTGGAGTCGGCCGAGCAGGCGCTGACGGAGGCCCGTGAGGAGGCCGCCCGGATCCGCCGCGAGGCCGCCGAGGAGACCGAGCGGCTGCGCGCCGAGGCGGCCGACCGGATCCGCACGCTTCAGCAGCAGGCCGAGGCCGAGGCCGACCGGCTGCGCACCGAGGCCGCGTCCGACGCGTCCGCCTCGCGCGCCGAGGGCGAGGCCGTCGCCGTACGGCTGCGCTCGGAGGCCGCCGCCGAGGCCGAGCGGCTGAAGGCGGAGGCCCAGGACACCGCCGACCGGGTGCGCGCGGAGGCGCAGGCCGCCGCGGAGCGGCTCGGCACCGAGGCGTCCGAGACGCTGGCCGCCGCCCAGGAGGAGGCCGTCCGGCGCCGCCGTGAGGCCGAGGAGACCCTCGGTTCCGCGCGGGCCGAGGCCGACCAGGAGCGCGAGCGGGCCCGCGAGCAGAGCGAGGAGCTGCTGGCCGTAGCGCGGGGGCGCGTGGAGGAGGCGCAGGCCGAGGCGACCCGGCTGGTCGAGGAGGCCGACCGGCGCGCCACCGAGATGGTGTCGGCCGCCGAGCAGCACGCCCAGCAGGTGCGGGACTCCGTCGCCGGGCTGCACGAGCAGGCGCAGGAGGAGATCGCCGGGCTGCGTTCGGCCGCCGAGCACGCGGCGGACCGTACGCGGCGGGAGGCCGAGGAGGAGGCGGACCGGGTCCGCGCCGACGCCTACGCCGAGCGGGAGCGGGCGAGCGAGGACGCCGCGCGGATCCGGCGCGAGGCGAACGAGGAGTCGGAGGCCGCAAGGGCGCTGGCCGAGCGTACGGTCGCGGAGGCGATGGAGGAGGCCGAGCGGCTGCGCTCGGACGCCGGCGAGTATGCCCAGCGGGCGCGTAGCGAGGCCTCGGACGCGCTCGCCGAGGCCGACCAGGCCGCCGCCCGTACCCGCGCGGACGCCCGCGAGGACGCCAACCGGATCCGCTCGGACGCGGCGACGCAGGCGGACACCCTCATCACCGAGGCCCGTAACGAGGCCGAGCGGCTGCAGACCGAGACGATCGCGGAGGCCGAGCGGCTGCAGACGGAGACCGCCGCCGAGGCCGAGCGGGTGCGCGCGGAGGCCCTGGCGGCCGCCGAGCAGCTCATCGGGGACGCCACCGGCGAGGCCGAACGGCTGCGCGCGGAGGCCGCCGAGACGGTCGGCTCGGCGCAGGCGCACGCCAAGCGGGTGCGGGCGGAGGCCGAGCAGCTCAGGGCGGACGCGGAGGAGGCGGCCGAACGGCTCCTCAACTCCGCCCGCGAGGAGGCCGAGCGGACTCTGGACGAGGCCCGCAAGGACGCCAACAAGCGGCGTTCGGAGGCGGCCGAGCAGGTCGACACGCTCATCACCGAGACCACGGCCGAGGTCGACAAGCTGCTCAGCGAGGCACAGGAGCAGGCGCTGAAGACCACGGCGGACGCCGAGTCGCAGGCCGACACGATGGTCGGCGCGGCCCGCAGCGAGGCCGAGCGGATCGTCTCCGAGGCCACGATCGAGGGCAATTCGCTGGTGGAGAAGGCCCGCACGGACGCCGACGAGCTGCTGGTCGGTGCCCGCCGGGACGCGACCGCGATCAGGGAGCGCGCGGAGGAGCTGCGCGACCGCATCACCACCGAGATCGAGGAGCTGCACGAGCGGGCCCGGCGCGAGGCCGCCGAGACCATGAAGTCCACCGGCGACCGCTGCGACGCCCTGATCAAGGCCGCCGAGGAGCAGCTGGCCAAGGCGGAGGCGAAGGCCAAGGAGCTGGTGTCGGAGGCGAACTCCGAGGCGGGCAAGGTGCGCATCGCCGCCGTCAAGAAGGCGGAGGGGCTGCTCAAGGAGGCCGAGCAGAAGAAGGCCAGCCTCGTCAGGGAGGCCGAGGAGCTCAAGGCCGAGGCGATCCGCGAGGCCCGGCGCACGGTCGAGGAGGGCAAGCGCGAGCTGGAGCTCCTGGTGCGCAGGCGCGAGGACATCAACGCGGAGATTTCACGCGTCCAGGACGTCCTGGAGGCGCTGGAGTCCTTCGAGGCCCCGACGGCCGGCAAGGAGGGCTCGGTCAAGGCCGGCGCGACGGTGGGAGCCCCCCGATCGGGTGGCAAGTCGTCAGACGGCTAGTGTGAACGGTGCGTTCCGGTAGCGTCTGGGGGCTTTTGCCCGAGTCGGTTGGCAAGCCGTCCGGCGGTCAGCCACCCAAAAGAGGTGTCATTCTCCGGATCAAACACGTATCCGCTCGATGACACACCGCTTCGGCCCCTAGGATTCCACCTATCACCTCACCGGTCTCATTGACAGGAACCCCATGAGCGACACTTCCCCCTACGGCTTCGAGCTTGTGCGGCGTGGGTACGACCGCGCTCAGGTGGACGAACGTATCTCCAAGCTCGTCTCCGACCGTGACAGCGCTCTCGCCCGCATCACCGCCCTGGAGAAGCGCATCGAGGAGCTCCACCTCGAGACGCAGAACGCCCAGGCCCAGGTCACCGACGCCGAGCCGTCGTACGCGGGTCTCGGTGCCCGGGTCGAGAAGATCCTGCGCCTGGCCGAGGAAGAGGCCAAGGAGCTGCGTGAGGAGGCCCGGCGGGCGGCCGAACAGCACCGCGACCTCGCCGAGTCCGCGGCCCAGCAGGTGCGCAACGACGCCGAGTCCTACGCCGCCGAGCGCAAGGCCAAGGCCGAGGACGAGGGCGTCCGGATCGTCGAGAAGGCGAAGGGCGAAGCCGCCCAGCTGCGTTCCGAGGCCCAGAAGGACGCGCAGTCCAAGCGCGAGGAGGCGGACGCCCTCTTCGAGGAGACCCGCGCCAAGGCCGCGCAGGCCGCCGCCGACTTCGAGACGAACCTCGCCAAGCGCCGCGAGCAGTCCGAGCGCGACCTGGCCTCGCGTCAGCAGAAGGCCGAGAAGCGGCTGGCGGAGATCGAGCACCGCGCCGAGCAGCTGCGCCTGGAGGCCGAGAAGCTGCGCACCGACGCCGAGCGCCGCGCCCGCCAGACGGTGGAGACGGCCCAGCGCCAGGCCGAGGACATCGTGGCCGACGCCAACGCCAAGGCCGACCGGATCCGCTCGGAATCCGAGCGCGAGCTCGCCGCGCTGACCAACCGCCGCGACTCGATCAACGCCCAGCTGACCAACGTCCGGGAGATGCTGGCGACGCTGACCGGTGCGGCTGTCGCTGCCGCGGGCACGCCCGGCGACGACGAGCCCATTTCCCGTGGGGTGCCGGCGCAGCAGACCCGGTAACCCGCCCCCTCGGTGCGCTTGCGAAGCCCCCTGCCTTCAAGTGGCAGGGGGCTTCGTGCCGTTTTAGCGTGGCGGCATGATCGAGCTGGAGGGGCTGACCAAACGCTACGGCGAGAAGGTGGCGGTCGACGGACTCACCTTCTCGGTCAGACCTGGCATCGTCACCGGGTTCCTCGGGCCCAACGGGGCCGGGAAGTCCACCACCATGCGGATGATCCTCGGACTCGATCACCCCACCGCCGGCGACGTCCGGATCGACGGCAGGCACTACGACCAGCTCAAGGACCCGCTGACGTACATCGGCGCGCTGCTGGACGCCAAGGCCGTGCACGGCGGGCGCAGCGCCTACAACCATCTGCTGTGTCTCGCGCAGAGCAACGGGATCCCGCGATCCCGGGTGGCGCAGGTGCTGGACACCGTCGGGCTCACCGCCGTGGCGCGGAAGAAGGCCAAGGGGTTCTCGTACGGCATGGGGCAGCGGCTGGGGATCGCGGCGGCGCTGCTCGGGGATCCGCGGATCCTGATGTTCGACGAGCCGGTCAACGGGCTGGACCCGGAGGGCATCCACTGGATCCGGAACCTGATGAAATCGCTGGCCGCGCAGGGGCGGACGGTGTTCGTCTCCAGCCATCTGATGAGCGAGATGGCGCTGACCGCCGATCATCTCGTCGTCATCGGCCAGGGGCGGCTGCTCGCGGACACGTCCATGGCCGACTTCATCCGGCAGTACGCGCGCAGTTACGTCCGGATCCGCTCTCCGCAGCGCGAGCGGCTGCTCGATCTGCTGCACGAGGACGGGATCACCGTCGTGGAGGCGGGCGGGGGCGCACTGGAGGTGGAGGGTGGCAAGGCCGAGCGGATCGGTGAAGTGGCGGCGCGGTACGGGATCGTGCTGCACGAGCTGAGCCCCCGGCAGGCCTCGCTGGAGGAGGCGTTCATGCAGCTGACGGCGCAGGCCGTGGAATACCACGCGCACTCAGGGCCCGGGGGCTCCCCGCGGGACTGGGGCGCCGACTGGAAGGGAGCCTGACGTCCATGGCAGCGGTGAAGGTCATCCGGTCCGAATGGACCAAGATCCGGTCGGTGGCGTCCACGGTGTGGACACTGTCGCTGGCCGTGGTGGTCACGATTGCCCTCGGAATGCTCATCTCCGCGCTCTCCCGGAACCAGTTCGACTCGATGACGGTGCAGGACCGGCTGTCGTTCGATCCGACCTATGTCAGCTTCGCGGGCATGAGCCTGGGCCAGCTCGCCATGATCGTGTTCGGTGTGCTGGTCGTCTCCAACGAGTACAGCACCGGCATGATCCGGGTCTCGCTGGCCGCCGTACCGCAGCGCGCCACCTTCCTGTTCGGCAAGATCGCGGTGGCCGGCGCGCTCGCCCTGGTGGTCGGCATGGCCACGAGCTTCGCCGCGTTCTTCCTCGGCCAGGCGATGCTCGGCCCGCACGGGGCGCGGCTCGGCGACCCGGGCGTGCTGCGCGCGGTCATCGGCGGCGGGCTCTATATGACGCTGATCGCGATGTTCTCCATGGGCGTCGCCGCGATGCTGCGCTCGCCGATGCTGTCGCTCGGCATCCTGATGCCGTTCTTCTTCCTGATCTCCAACATCCTCGGCAACGTCGACGCCACGAAGAAGATCGGCCGGTTCCTGCCGGACCAGGCGGGCAGCCGGATCATGCAGGTGGTCCCGACGGCCGACGACACGCCGTACGGGCCCTGGGGCGGGCTCGGGATCATGGTGCTGTGGGTGATCGCGGCGCTCGCCGGTGGGTACGCCCTCCTCAAGCGCAGGGACGCGCAGTAGACGTTCCGGTCACTCGTCGTAGTGTTCTGGCTTTACCGTCATTTGGGCGGAACCGTCAGCGCCTCGATATCCTCCTAACCCTTACGGGGGCGGGTCCCCGCTGTCCTGAACCTTTCGATGGGTGCGGAGCATGATCGAGGCTGTCGGCCTGACCAAGCGCTACGGCGACAAGACCGCCGTGTACAACCTTTCCTTCCAGGTGCGGCCGGGTGCCGTCACCGGCTTCCTCGGGCCGAACGGCTCGGGCAAGTCGACGACCATGCGGATGATCCTCGGCCTGGACAACCCCACGTCCGGATCGGTGACGATCGGCGGCTACCCGTACCGCAAGCTGCCCAACGCGCCCCGCCAGGTCGGCGCGCTGCTCGACGCCAAGGCCGTGCACGGCGGCCGGACCGCCCGCAACCATCTGCTGAGCCTCGCCCAGCTGTCGGGCATCCCGGCCCGCCGCGTGGACGAGGTGCTCGGCGTGGTCGGCCTGCAGGACGTGGCGCGCAAGCGCTCCAAGGGCTTCTCGCTGGGCATGGGCCAGCGCCTCGGCATCGCCGCCGCGCTGCTCGGCGACCCGCAGGTGCTGCTGTTCGACGAGCCGGTCAACGGCCTCGACCCCGAGGGCATCCTCTGGGTCCGCAACCTCATGAAGGCCCTGGCGGCCGAGGGCCGTACGGTCTTCGTCTCCTCGCACCTGATGAGCGAGATGGCGCTGACCGCCGACCACCTCATCGTCATCGGGCGCGGCCAGCTGCTCGCCGACATGAGCGTGAGGGACTTCATCTCGGCCAACTCCGCCGACTTCGCCCGGGTGCGCACCCCGGACACCGAGCCGCAGCTGCGCGAGAAGCTCAGCACCACGCTCACCGAGGCGGGCGGCCATGTGCTGCCGGAGCAGGACGGCGCGCTGCGCGTGACCGGGCTGCCGCTGCCCCGGATCAGCGACCTCGCGCACGAGGCGGGCGTCCGGCTGTGGGAGCTGTCGCCGCACCAGGCCTCGCTGGAGGAGGCGTACATGCGGATGACGCAGGGCGCCGTCGACTACCGCTCGACCGTCGACCAGAAGGCGGGCCTGCAGCAGCCGCTGCCGCCGGGCGCCCAGCCGCCCATGCCGGTGCCCGGCCAGGGCCAGCCCGGCTGGTACGCCCCGCCGCCGCCCCAGCAGGGCGGCCAGCCGTTCGCCATGCCCCAGGGACCCGCGGGACCGTACGGCGGCCCGCAGCCGGCGGCTTACGGCACTCCCGGCGCCCCGGGCCCCGGTGCTCCCAACCCGTACGCGCAGCCGGCCCAGCAGACCCCGCAGGCCCAGGCGCCGGGTGCGCCGTCGGCTCCGGCCGCCTCGCAGGCCCAGCCCGGCGCTCCGGCCCCGGCCGCCGCCGCACCCGCACCGCCCGCGCCGCAGCAGGCGCCCGCCGCCGCTCCCCCGGCCACCGCACCCGCCGACCTGACCAAGCCCGAGGACGCCCGATGAGCACCCACCAGCCCCCGATGCCGCAGGCCCCTGCCGCGCCCGACTGGCAGGCGGCGCCCGGCGGCTCGTACCCCGCCTACACCTCGCCGATCCCGGTCGTGCGCACCCACCTCGGACACGCGCTGGCCTCCGAGTGGACCAAGATCAAGTCGGTGCGGTCGACGATGTGGACGCTCGGCGTGTTCGTGGTCCTCGTCCTCGCCATCGGCCTGATGGCCGGCTCGGTGGTCAAGTCCAACTCCAGCCCGGAGACCCTGTCGGACCAGAACCCCCTCCAGTTCGGCTTCTTCGGCCTGCTGTTGGGCAGCATGTGCATCATCACGCTCGGCGTGCTGACCACGGCCTCGGAGTACGGCACCGGCATGATCCGCACGACGATGGTCGCGTGCCCGAGCCGGGGCCGGGTGCTCGCCGCGAAGTCGGTCGTGTTCTTCGCCGTCGCCTTCGTCGTCACCCTGGCCACGTCCGGCCTCATGGCCATGATCCACGCGTCCATGCTGAACGGCGTCGGCGGCGCGCGTACGCCCTCCGGCGGCGACTGGCTGAAGGCGACCGTCGGCATCAGCCTCTACATCGCGCTGCTCGGGCTGTTCTCGCTGCTCATCGGCTCGATCATCCGGCACTCCGCGGGCGCCATCACCATCATGATCGGCGCGGTCCTGGCCCCCCTGGTGATCGCCCTGTTCATGGCCTCCCAGTCGCTGTCCAAGGTGCGGGAGTGGCTGCTGGAGTACTCCATCCCGAGCCAGATGAGCTGCTTCTACGACAACTCCCTGAGCAGCTCCGGCCCCACGGGCTGGGACCCCCTGTGGATCATGCTGGGCCTCTCGGCGGCCGCGTTCGCCGGCGCGTACGCGCTGCTGGAGAAGCGGGACGTGTGAGCGTCTCTGATCAGCTAAGTGGACCTATGCGAACCGTAAGGTCTGGCAAGGGTTCTGCCCATCTGGGCGGGGATGCGTGAGCGTGGAGGTGGAATCCCGCGCCCAGTGCTGCTCCGCGTGGCCGGTGTCGGCTGGTGGTGGGTGTGCTGATCGTGGTCACGCCCTGGTGCCGGTGGGCTGCGCGGGGCAGCCGGGTCCGGTCCGTTGGTGCGTGTCCCTCCGGACGCTGGCCGGCACGGCCGAGGGGCCGGGTCGGGGAGGGAACCTCACGTCGCCTGGGCGTGGGGCGGTTGGTTCGTGGCCGGGTGGGGCCGGTCTTCGACCGGTCCGTCCGGTGGGTCTTCGGGCCGGCGGTGATGACGGCCTTGGCCTCCATCGTGTCCACCACGGCGCGGATCAGCATGGTGCCGCTTGGGCGGTCCACGACGGTCTTGGTCTGGTGGGCAAGACCGCGTGCCGCGATCCGCTGCCAGGCCCCTTGGTCGCGGTCGCCCTGCCACCCGCACTGCTGGCTGGGGCAGATGGCCCACTTCCAGCCCGGCATGGTGGGCCGGTCGGGGGCCTTGCGATGCCGCAGCGCAGTGAGGCAGTGGGGGCAGTGCTTGGAGGTGTTTTGTGGCGGCACGGTGACCACGGCGATGCCGGCTTCGGCGGCGAGGTGGCGCATGCGGTCGGTGATCTGCCCGCGCACTGTCTGCGAGAGGCGGGTGTTGTGGGTGCGGCCCATGCCGCCTGCTTCCATCGACCGCAGGTCTTCCAGGTAGATGACCGTGGCCCCGGCCGCGACGGCTTGGTCCACGGCCCAGCGGGCAGCGGCCCAGGCAAGGGCGTCGTTGAGGTTCGAGCGGCGCGCCGAGACGCGCCGGATCTCCTCCTCCAGGATGGCGTTCTTGCCGTTCAGGGCGGGGTCGGCGAGCCGGTCGTAGTGGCCGGTCCTGGCGTGCAGGCGCTCCGAGATCCGCCGGAGCCGGTACTGCTTGGCGAGCACGCCGGCGG